>SCUU01000261.1 GCA_004297065.1 Gallionellaceae bacterium | reverse complement strand
TCGGGATTTCAATCCTTTTGTGATCTGAATTTGGCTCTTGCGCACGTGGTAATGTTCTGCGAGAAATTCGACGAGGGCTTTATTGGCTTTGCCGTCAACGGCGGGGGCGTTTAAATAAACCTTAAATCCTTCCCCCTCGGGCCTGATCTCATTTCTTTTGGCGGCGGGAATGACTTTGATTTTTATCTCCATAGATAGGAAACACAAACAGATTTAATAAGAGACTTTGCGGTTAAATCTGTTGCAATCAGTTTAATCTGTGTTTCGATTGAATCACTATTCCTGAAACACAGTCACATCAACGCGGACTCTGGAAGCGGCCTGGCCAGGTTCCATGGCGGCGGCGTTGTAGCGGGCTTCATCGACTTTGACCAACTGGCCGCTTTTCGTCAAATATCCCCCATTGCCGTGCATCAACTTAATACGGTCACGCTCCCTTAAGGCCGCGATCCGGACCATACGGTCTTCACGTTTGATCTGGCGGATTTGCGCGCGAACCTGGGCGATGTTTTCCTTATATAAGGCGATCAATCGTTGGCCTTGCCCAATTTCAAAAATATCCGGCGGGGTTTGTCTCAGCAGGGCAGGGTCAACGACCGAAGCGGCCGCCTGCTGCTGTACGACTGGAGCACCAGACTGTGACTTCTCCAGAAGACCCTCGGTTTGGGCCAAAACGGATTGAAGCACGGCCAATTCTTGACGGTTGGCCGCGAGGGTCTGCTGACTTTCCTGATAAAGCGCGGCGAGCTGGTTGAGTTCAATTGTTGCATCGGCCAAACGACGTGTTGTGTCGGCGTAAAGGGCTTGATACTCCCGCGTTAATTCGGCCTGCTGGCTAAATGCCACCAGGAGCCGTTCGTTGGTCTCGGAAATATCTTTGTAAATGCTGCCACCCAGCCATAAGGAATACCCGAGCAAAGCGACGGTGATTGCGGATAAAGAATAACGGAGCGCCCTCTGGGCCTTCCAGGAGCGGACAAGTTTTCTGACGCCTTCTTCCACCCGGATATTTAAGCGTGATGAAATATTTTCCGGCAATTCGCCGAACTGAACGCCGCAAAGATATTGGT
>SCUU01000057.1 GCA_004297065.1 Gallionellaceae bacterium | reverse complement strand
GGCGCGTCGCACAGCACCATGGACCAACTCACGGCGTGGACGCAGTGGGCCGATAAAGTCATCGTTTTTTAGGGGGAATGAGATGGGTCGCACGGTACTGATATTGGGCGCGGGAATCGGCTGTACCGGCGTTTCTGAAGAGGATATTATGCGACCGACACCGCATGGGGCTTGGTATGCGGCGCAGCATCGCCTGCGGTTGGCTGGAAGGCAACAAATCTCCCGGGGAGACATGACATGATGAGCGACTGGGGCAGTTTTGGCTGGTGGGGGATGGGCTTCGGCATGCTGTTCATGCTGCTGTTCTGGGTGTTAATCATTCTTGGAGTCGCGGCGCTCATCCGGTGGCTGATGACGCAGTCCGCGCCCAGTCGTGGCCCGCGCAACAAGACGCCATTGGAGATCGTGCAGGAGCGCTATGCACGCGGCGAAATCGACAGGGAAGAATACGAGCAGAAAAAGCGCGACCTGAAGCAGTAGGCATAAAAACACCGATCTATCTCGATTACAACGCGACCACACCGGTCACCCCGCAAGTGGTGGAGGCAATGCCGCCTTATCTGGTCGAGCACTTCGGCAATCTCTCTTCGTCCCCGACGACATCTTGTCGTCAGCGCAATCGAACACCCGGCAGCCATGCAACCGGCGCAGCACCTGCGCGAGATGGGCGGGGATTTGACCGTGGTGGCGGTGGATGGTTACGATCCCCGCACAGTTGCCGCCGCGATACGATCTGATACGGGTCTGGTGTCGATCATGCGGGCGAACAACGAAGTCGGAACGATCCAGCCGATTGCCGGAACCGCAACGCTGCCCGAGCGAGGCCGCGCGCGTACTCAGCGCCCGGCGGCAACATCGTTCTGTTCGACAAATTTCTGTAATCGAACCAGCGCGCGCCGCACCGGAACTGCAAGTGATAAGCGATATGCCGGTGTTGGGGAAAGGATGGTTTCGCGGGATCGTGTTGCGAAAAACCGGATGAGATGCAATCTCCCGGCAGATATTCGACGGTGATTGTTTAACGATACGGAGGCTGACATGCGCGGACAAGCAACGATGTGGCGGGGATTTTTCATCATGGTTTTTGCAATCCCGGGATTCCTTGGTGGTTGTGGCGGCGGAAGCGGCAGCATCACAAATTCGACACCTGCGCCATCTTCCGCGTTGACGGTGCAGGAGGTGGACTGTGCCACGGTCACCCCATCGGCCGCAGTGAACATCCTATCGTTTGCGTTCTCTCCGGGAAGCCAGCCGATAGCCGTGGGCGGCATCGTTAAATGGACGAATAGTGACGCGGCTACTCACACGGTCACGGGCGGTACGTCCGTCGCACCGGACGGAAAATTTGACGTCTCTTTGGTGCCTGCCGCATCGAAGTGCCTGAAATTCACCGCAGCAGGAACCTTCGGCTACTACTGCAAAATCCACACAAGCATGACCGGACAAGCGGTTGTGCAATAAACGACGGGCATCGCCCCATAACGGAACCCGCCAGCGGCGGGTTCCGTTTTTTCTTATACCCAGTCTTTGGGCACCAGATATTTTTCGTACAACTCCGCTTCCGGCGTGCCCGCTTCGGGGTGCCAGTCGTAGCGCCATTTCACCAGCGGCGGCATGGACAGCAGGATGGATTCGGTGCGCCCGTTCGACTGCAGGCCGAAGATGGTGCCGCGGTCGATCACCAGGTTGAACTCGACGTAGCGACCGCGCCGGTATAGTTGGAAGTCGCGTTCGCGCTCGCCGTAGGGAGTGTCTTTGCGCTTTTCCAGCAGTGGCACGTAGGCCGACAGGTAGTGGTCACCCACGCTTTGCTGGATGGCGAAGCAGCTCTCGAAGTCCGGTGCGGAAAGGTCGTCGAAAAAGATGCCGCCCACACCGCGCGGCTCATTGCGGTGTTTGAGGAAGAAATATTCGTCGCACCATTTTTTGTATTTCGCGTGCAGCGCTGGGTCGAACGGCGCGAGCGAGTTTTTGCAGATTTGGTGGAAGTGCTGCGCGTCTTCCTCGAAGCCGTAGTAAGGCGTGAGATCCATGCCGCCGCCGAACCAGAACACTTTTTCGCCGTCAGGTTTATGCGCCATGAACATGCGCACGTTGGCATGCGAGGTCGGCGCGTAAGGGTTGCGCGGGTGCATCACCAGCGACACACCCATCGCCTCCCAACTGCATCCGGCCAGATCGGGGCGGTGCGCGGTGGCGGAGGCAGGCATCTTGTCGCCCTGCACATGCGAGAACGCCACGCCGCCGCGTTCCAGCACATTGCCCTCTTCGATGATGCAACTGATGCCTACACCCTTGGTCACGCCAGAATCATTCGCCCGCTCCCACTTGTCGCGCAGGAATTTTTTGCCATCGACTTGTTCGAGACGGTCAACGATGAGCTCTTGCAGTTCGAGCAGGTATTTTTTTACGGCGGTGCTGTCCATTTACTCTCCTGATGGGTGCGTTGTTATTTGCGCACGATTCTACCATCCGCCCATGCGCGTATCGTCGACGGTTGCTTGCGTTTGCCCACTCGCCCCGGCAATGCCCACACTTTTTTTCCGAATAAGCGCCGGCATTCGGCGTAGGTTTTTGCGGGGCGTTGCCCGCTGCGGTTGGCGCTGGTGGAGACCAAAGCGCTGTTGAGGCTGCGGCAGAGTTGGCGGGCGAAGGGGTGGGCGGTGAGGCGCACGGCCAGCGTGTCGTGCATACCGCGCAACCAGCGCGGCGCGTTGCGCCGGGTCGGCAGCAGATAGGTGACGGCTTGTGCGCCGTCGCGCTGCAATTTTTGCTGCTCGTGCAGCGCGAGCGGTTGCACGTAGCGTGCGACCTGGCGGTAGTGCGACGCGATCAGAATGAGGCCTTTGCGTTGCGGTCGCTGTTTGAGCTTGAGGATGCGCTTTACCGCGTTGCGGTTAGCCGGGTCGCAGCCCAGGCCGTAGCACGA
Organism: Gallionellaceae bacterium; assembly: GCA_004297065.1. GTDB lineage: Bacteria > Pseudomonadota > Gammaproteobacteria > Burkholderiales > Gallionellaceae > PALSA-1006. Next base: position 5,379 of record SCUU01000057.1, on the reverse strand, counting down.
CTCGGTGGGATAGGCGATGAGGCCGCCGCGCTTGAGGTGAGCGGCGAGGGCGCGACCAGCGGCATGACGCACCACCATGTTATGACGTGCCTTCCACCAGCGCGATCTCTTTATCGGTCAGGCCGTAGAGCCGGTACACCAACTGGTCGATCCGTTTGTCGGTCGCGGCGATCTGGCGTTGCAGCAAGGTGCTGTCCTGCGGTGTTTTTGCGGCGGCGAGTTGTTGGTGCAGGGCGAGCATTTTTTCGACGAGCGCGACAAGCTTGTCGTGCGCGGTGTGGTCGGCAGAATTGGCGAAGTCAATGACACGAATAGGAACTTGAGAAAGACTAAATATCGTTACTTGAGGAAATGAACTCTTAAAGTCCGTGAACATTATTTTCCAAAAGAAATCTGTCAATCGTGAATTGATAATTCCAAGGAGGTAAAGCTCAGATTCAAGTGTTGAAACTCGAACGGTGAAGATATTGCCAGTGACCGCAATCGGTTCTGTAAGAATGCTGGCAGTTGGCTTAACCCCAATTTGTCTGACTACAAGCTTGTGTGGAGCTAAATGAACTTTCTCATCCCAGCAACCGCCAGCAGTATCCGGACGCTCAAACAGAACAAACTCTGAAGGCTTTGCGCTGAGATATCGCTGGACATCACTGCCAGTAAGAATTGGTACGTGGGATTTTGTTAGTTTTTGTTCGGAGAAATATTTATTGCGGTCACCCGTAATCAATCCCCGGTTGATAGTTGCCACCTTGTTTAGAGGTGAGAATTTATCGGTGAGTCGAGTAATCAAGCCTACATTCGATTCATCGAGAAGAATGTTCCAAACATGGCCAGGCAAGTCCTCAAACCTGCGTTGCAGAATTTTAGAAAAGTTTGTTGGCCGTGTTACAAACTCCTCGCTCAATTCCGATGTGGTAGCAATTCCATGCTTTAGTTTTTTCTTGGCATCGGACTCTCGGCGGAATGTAATCACCGAAGTGTGAACATCTGCTGTGGCAAAAATCTGACCGCGTGCTACCGAGATATTTTCGATGCAACAATGCGCCATCAACCACTCGCGGAGTTTCTCGGCATATACGTTATTGAGAATAGTGGTTGGCACAATGTAGCCATGTAGGCCGCCTTGCTCCAATAGAGAAATGCCACGCTGAAGGAATAAATGAAACAATTCAATTTTGAACTCGGCGGCAATGTAGTTATTCCGAAGGTAATTTAAAATTGGGTCTTCTGTGTTGTTGGGTTGTAGCATACGGTAAGGCGGGTTCCCTATCACCGCATCGAACCCTCCCTCACCCCTAGCCCCTCTCCCGGAGGGCGAGGGGAAGATGTGCGGGAACGCGGCCTGCCAGTCGAACACGTTGATGCGCTGCGCGGCCTCGTCGTCCAGGTCGAGCTGGCCTTCGTAGAAATCCGGGCCGATCAGCGAGTTGCCGCACTGGATGTTGCGTTCGAGGTCGGGCAGCACGCGTTCGTGGAACAGTTTCATCTGGCTGTTCAGGGTTTCGTCGGATTCGCCTTCCAGCATCTTGAGTAAAAGAGAAAGTTTGGTGACTTCCACCGCCTGCGCGTCGATGTCCACGCCGTAGAGGTGTTCGAGCAGGATGCGTTTCTTCTCCGCCGTGGTGAGCCGCCATTCGCCCGAGGCGCTGTGGCGCAGGCGCGCGTCCTTGCCCTTGCTCTTTTTTTCCGCGCCTTCCGCCACATAGCGCGCCAGATACCAGTCGAGCAGGTATTGGTAAGCGCCGATCAGGAACGATCCCGATCCGCAGGCCGGATCGAGGATGGCGATGCCCGCCGCCTGTTTGCTGGTCTTGTCTTCCAGCAGTTTTCCGACGGTATGTTCGACGATGTATTTCACGATGTAGGCGGGGGTGTAGAACACGCCGCCCGCTTTTTTGACTTCCGGTTTGTCCTCGACCACGGCGCGGTTGCCTGCCGTGAGGCGGATGACCTTGCCGAGGAATTGTTCGTACACGCTGCCGAGAATCTCCGCGCCGAGCACGGAGAATTCGTAGGGGCAGTCCGGGTAATAGAGGTTCTTGAAAATCTCCTTGAGCGGTTTGTCGTCGATCTCCAGATTGAGAGTCAATTCGTCGGGCGCTTCGGCGCGGCCTTTTTCGCGCTTGAAGTGGAACAGGCCGGAGTTGTAGCGGTCGTCCGCCGCGCGGAACAGCTCGCGCAATCGGGCATAGACGTTGACGCCGTTCTGCAAAGCCATCAGCCGCCCGTATGGCTCGATGCCCCGGTCTTCGCAGATGCGCAGGAAGATGATGCGGTCTATGGTTTGCTGCACCGCGAAGTTGAGTTCGCGCTGGCTTAAATTGGCATTGCGCAGCGCGATGTTGCGCGCCAGCAGGTCGCGCCAGCCTTCGATCTCTTCGAGGAACGCGCTGTCCACTTCGGTGGTGCCGCGCTTGCCTTTGCTGGTGGTGGCGTATTTGTCGAACGAGCCTTTGAGCACCGCATCCTTGGAAAATATCGCGGCGATCTCGTCCCACTTGTCCGCGTAGTCGCGGAAGGTGCAATAGAACAGCCGCGACCTGCTGGCCTTGTCGCCCTTGTCGGGTTTCTGGCGGCAATCGTAGATGGCGAATTCTTCGAAGTCGGTGACGATGGACAGCGGCAGCTTGGCCGACCACGCATAGCGGCGCAACTGGAAGGCAGGCTCGATGTCGTCCTTGATATTGACCGACGGTTTTTTTGCTTCAAGAAAAAATTTGCGCTGCCCGCCGACGCGGAAGCTGTAGTCGGGCGCTTTGGTGGAATTGCCGATCTTGATCGCGTCTTCGTGGATCACGTCGCGGTAGGCTTCGGCATAGCCCGCGCTGTTGTCCATGTCCCAGCCCAGCGCCTTGAACAACGGGTCGATGAAGTCGCGCCGCACCTGCGTCTCGTTGTATTTGCCGCTGCGGTAGGCGTCGAGGTTGCGCTCGAAGTTTTCGACCAGCTTCAGGACTTCGTTCGGTGCCGGCATTTTGTTCCCCTGTTCCGATGTTGCTTTCACCCCGATCACAGTAACGGTCAGCGCCTCGGCGCGGTTGAGCCGGTCTGGTGCGGGCATGAATCAGTTACTTTCCAGTGCCGCGATGATGCGGTTCTTTTTGTTTTTTTCGATTCTAAAAATTATCCCGCCCGTTATTTCAGGTTTTTGGCAAAAACTAAAATAGCGCAAGGCGCTAATTCAAGGGGAGGACACATGCCGCGTGAGGTGGAATTACTTCCGCCCTATCGCCCGATACCCGATGTCCCGCCGCATCTGGCTGCCGTCAAAATGTATGGTGTCGGCGATTTCATACGCGTGCTTCTGCGCCACCTTGACCATGTCGCCCAATGCAACTACGCACAGCACGCGTCCGCCGCTGGTGACCACTTTGCCGTCCTGCATAGTCGTTCCGGCATGGAACACATGCGCATCTTCGAGTTTTTTCGGCAGACCGGTGATGGCGTCGCCCCTGCGCGGGGTATCGGGATAATTCGCGGCAGCCATCACCACGCCCAGCGCGGTGCGCCTGTCCCATTCGGCTTCCACTTTGTCCAGCGTAGCGTTGACAGCATGCTCGACGATGGCGGCGAAGTCGCTCTTCAAGCGCATCATGATCGGCTGCGTTTCCGGGTCGCCCATGCGGCAGTTGAATTCCAGCACCTTGATGCTGCCGTCCGGCGCGATCATCAGCCCGGCATACAGAAAGCCGGTGTAGGTGGTGCCTTCGCTTTCCATGCCGCGCATCACGGGTTGGATCACTTCGCGCAGCACCTTCGCGTGTATGGTCGGCGTAACCACTGGCGCCGGCGAATAGGCGCCCATGCCGCCGGTGTTGGGGCCTTGGTCGTTGTCCTTGAGGCGCTTGTGATCCTGGCTGGTCGCCATCGCCAGCACGTTCTTGCCGTCGGCCATCACGATGAAGCTGGCCTCTTCGCCTTCGAGGAATTCCTCGATCACCACGCGTGCGCCGGCATCGCCGAGTTTATTGTCGGACAGCATCATGGCTATGGCTTCAAACGCTTCATCCTTGCTCATCGCCACCACCACGCCCTTGCCTGCGGCGAGGCCGTCGGCCTTGATGACGATGGGCGCACCGTGTTTTTCGACATAGGCTTTGGCCGAAGCGATCTCGCTGAAGGTCTCGAAAAACGCGGTGGGAATGTGATGGCGCGTCATGAAACGCTTGGCGAAATCCTTGGAGGATTCCAATTGCGCCGCCGCTTTGGTGGGGCCGAATATCTTCAGCCCTTCAGCGCGGAAGGCATCGACCACGCCCGCCGCCAGCGGCGCTTCCGGGCCGACCACGGTGAGCTCGATGTGTTCCTTTTTGACGAACTCGATCAGGTCGGGAATGGCGGTGATGGCGACGTTCTCCACGCCGTCTTCCAGCGCCGTGCCCGCATTGCCGGGGGCGACGTACACCTTTTGCACCTTCGCGCCTTGCGCCAAACGCCATGCCAAGGCGTGTTCGCGCCCGCCGGAACCGATAACCAGAATTTTCATGTTTTTCCCGCTTTATTTTTTTGAACGACGCAATACTTGCACCGCTGGTGCGGTGTCGTGCTGTGCCGCGATTTTTCCAAACGCTTTGTCGAAGGAAACTAAAACATCATCGCCCTCGCTTAATGCCAAATGCAGCGCATCGCCAAAATCCATCCCCGCCTCATACCACTTGATCGCATGGCACAACGCCTCGAACGATTTGGGTTTGAAGTTGGGCAAACCCAACAGCGCACGCAAACCCTGCAAAATTTGATTTCGCGAAAAATTCTCGGTTTCGAGTACCCAGACCAACTCGAGCATCACGGTGGGTGGCGCGGTATAGGTCTCCGGGCGACCGAGTAATTCATGCGCTTGCCTGAACTGCACCGCATCATCTTTGAGCAGTAAGCGCACCAAGATATTGGTGTCGAGCGCAATCATTTGCGGGTCGCCGCATCCCGCGCCTTCAACATTTTGGCAATGCTTGAACGCGTGGTTTGTTCATCGGTTTTTTTCTTGCCGCGCCTGGCCAACAAACCCGCCGCATCATCTACTGTGGTAACAGGAAACATCGGCAAAGGAGTCAGCCGAATCTCATCGCCCACAAATGAAATCGCAAATTCAGTTCCTGCCGTAAGGTGGTGGCTTTTGCGGATTTCATTGGGTATGACGAACTGGCCTTTGGTGGAAAGTTTGACGGTTTGCATTGTTAACTCCTACATGGGTAAGGTGGCGAATCTTACCGAAGCACATAGGTTAATGCCATGCCTAGTGTCGCAAACCAGAAATAACGGGATAAATGAAACGGATGGATTTTTTTGTCAGGCAAGGCGCGGACCCGCAGCCGTATGGGGTATACGGCAAGGGGATGCAACGCGGCATGGCGAAAAAAGACGCCGTTTAATGTTTCGTTATTT
>SCUU01000260.1 GCA_004297065.1 Gallionellaceae bacterium | reverse complement strand
CCCAGGTCTGCCTGAGCGGTGCGCCGGTCGTGGCATTGATGGCATTGAAGCCGCTCACGGCATTGGCGAAGAAGCTGACGCCGGGAAGACCGACGCTCTTGAAGTCGAACCGGGCGCCGGCCTGGAAGCCGGTTTCGGCGGCGCGGGTGAAATCGAGCACCTGCTGCTTGTTGTAGCCGATGAAGATGCCGTAGGGCGTCTTGTAGTCCGACGCCTTACCGATCTGCATGTAGCCCCCGGTGAGGGTGAGTGGCCCCCAGATCACGTCGGCCTTCAAGCCGACCATGAAGGTGCTGAAGGGCGTCCCCGTCAGGAGGTTGAGGCCGTCGCTTCCCTGGACTCCGAACTGGCCATAGAGCTTGACCTTGAGGCTTTCGTCGATCGCGATGGTGCCGACGGCATCGTAGTAGCTCGACCATAGGACGTCGGGCACGAGGTAATACATGCCGCGCAGGGCGAGCTTGTTGGCGTCGCCATACTTGAGGCTGACAAGAGCCATGCCGCGATTGTCGCTGAGAGCGGTGCCCGGTTTGGCGCCGTAGAGGCGACCGGCCTGCTCGGCCATGTTGATGAACACCGAGTAGTCGCGCGGCTTGATGGCCGCGACATAGCCCGCGAAGTAGCTGACGTCGAACAACTTGCCGCGCATTGCATAGGCCTCGAAGGTCTGGGGCAGCATGCGGTTGTCCCACGGATTCACCTCGAGCTCGTCGATGTGCTGGCGATAGCCGGTGAAGGTCTGCCCCATGTAGCGCGCCGACGCGTAGGCCTGCCCCAGCGCGAAGAAGCCATAGCCCCCCTTCTTCACCAGCAGCGTTCCGTCGGAGGTCTCCTGCTTGTTCTGCGGCGCCCACAACGGCTGTGTGGTGTAGCCCACGGCGCCGAGCTGGACGGTGTCGTAGAACCAGCCCGTCTGGAGGCCGAACCAGCCGCCGCCGGCCAGGGCCACCAGGCTTGGCGGCTTGGCGAGCGCTCGATCGAAGAAGTAGCTGCGGACATGAACGAGCGCCGAGGCGTCGTCGTAGAGAAAGCGTCTGAGCTCGTTGCCC
>SCUU01000056.1 GCA_004297065.1 Gallionellaceae bacterium | reverse complement strand
AGGGATTGGAGATTGCCTTTGCGAGCATCCGCTTCGCGGATTGCCTGCTTGACCCGCTTCTCGTTCGCCTCCTCTCCCGCTCTTGTACTCTGCCCGCCAACGGCGGGTGGGGTGTGCGGGGTAACCAGCGACTTGCACGGTCTTTTCGTGCTTAGTCGAATGGCTAGTTTTTTCACCAGAAAGTTGGGTAGGGGGAAACGGGCATGGCGGGTTTCATTAGGCCGCAAGCTCGAAACTTCGCTTCGCTCGTTTTCAGGGGTGACGGCTTGCCATGCCCGTTGGGAACATGGCGCAGCAGTTATCCATGCCCGGATTGAACCGGCCGTAAATATAACCGCACAGATATTCAGCCCGGAAGAATTACCAGCATTTTCCGATATAAGTAGTCGGGCGATACCGGCTTGTGCAGCAGCGGCACATTGCTGGCGAGCGCTTCGCGCAGGCGCTCCGGGGCGGTGTCGCCGGTAATCAGCAGTGCGGGCAGTTGATCGCCGCATTCCGCGCGCAATGCGGCGATGGCTTCCGCACCGGTGCGTTGCTCGCGCAAGCGGTAATCGCTGATGACCACATCCGGCCGATTGGTTCGCGCTGCGGCCAGCGCATCCTCGATGGATTCAACCGCCGTACACTCGCAGCCCCAATCCACCAGCAACTTGAGCATGCCCGTGCGCACCGCTTCGTCGTCGTCGATCACCAGCACCCGCGCATGGAGTTTGCCGGCCTGGCCCGGCAGTGTTTTCGGCTCGTCGGCGATGACTGCGGCGCGTGAAACCGGCAGCGCAAGCCGGAACACGCTGCCGTTCGAGGGGATCGATTTCACCGATAGCTTGTGTTTCAGCGTGCGCGTCAGGCCGTCCACAATCGCCAGCCCCAAACCCAGGCCTTTGGTGCGATCCCGTTCGGGATTGCCGAGCTGGTGAAAATCTCGGAATATCTCCTGCTGCTGCGCCGGAGGAATGCCGATACCGGTATCCCACACTTCCAGCCACACCGCGTCGCCGCGCGCGCGGCAGGCCAGCAGCACGCCCCCGCGCTCGGTGTAGCGGATGGCATTGGATACCAGGTTGCGCAAAATCAATTCCACCAGCACCGGATCGGAGAGCGCCGCGGCATGGGTCTCGCGCGAGCGGAACACCAACCCTTTTTCGATGGCGAGCGGTGCCAGCTCGCTTTCGATCTTATTCAACAGGGGCAGCAAGTGGAATGGCCGCACCTGCGGTGTGATCACCCCCGCCTCGATGCGCGAAAAATCGAGCAGGGTGTTGAGCATTTCGGCGGAAGCACCGGTTGAGGCGCGGGCATTTTCCAGCATCTCGCGCTGGGTGGCGGAAAGTTCGCCGCGCCCGATGAGTTCCAGAAACAGTCCCAGCGCGTGTATGGGCTGGCGCAAATCGTGGCTGGCGGCGGCGAGAAATTTTGATTTGGCCAAGCTCGCGTTTTCCGCCTTTTTCGTTTCCTCGCGCAGCCGTTCGATCAAATCGAGATTCTCGAAACGCAACCGCAACGAGTCGAGCACGTTGCGGTTGAAGCGTCTGCCCACGTGCATGCCGACGAGCGTGAAGACGGCCACGCCGCCCGCCATGCCCGCATAGAATATTGACTGGCGCGTGGCAAGTGCGGCCAGGGCAGGCAGCATCATCGGCAGAAAGAAAGCCAGGAAGGTCGGGTAGTGCGCGCCGTAGCCGAACATTGCCGCCACCGCCAATAGTGTGCTGCCGTAGAGGATGGCGAACTGGAACTGAAGGTTGCTCCCCGCCAGTTTGCCAAGGACAAGATCATCGGTGCGCCGCTGGTCTCGCTGCACGCGGTGCCGGACTTGCCGCAAGCTGTGCGGGAGCGCTTGTTCTTCGTGCGCTTTGAAGACTTGATGGCGCAACC
>SCUU01000055.1 GCA_004297065.1 Gallionellaceae bacterium | reverse complement strand
TTGCAAAAACGAAGGCATATAAGCACCTGCTTCCAGTTGCACCGAGGGGTTTGGCTTGAAAATACTATTGTGCATCACCGCTGGCCCTCGAAATTGAGGTGAATTTCAACAAACTGTTAATGTCAAAATTATCGTTTGCCCATAGCCTGATCGAGACACTTCCTTCCGGGCTTCCCGGACTTTTCAATCCATGGAAAGTCAAGTGTCCGCATGATGCAGCCGGGAATGGCCCGGTCGAAAAACTGGAACGTTTGTCGCTTCATCTGGATTGCGATCCGGAATTCATTTTGGCCGGAGAGGCGCCCGGCTATCAAGGCTGCCGTTATAGCGGCATAGCCTTTACCAGCGAGCGCCTGCTAGGCGAGGGCGCTATTCCACGTATTCCGGCTTTGGCAGGCAGGCTATCAACCAGGCGGTTACCTTTCTCTGAACCGTCTGCCACGATAGTCTGGAAAACGCTTTACCGCTTGGGAATCGCGGAGCGCACTATTCTGTGGAATGCGATGCAGTTACACCCCTATCGCCCAGATAATCTGTGGTCGAACCGAACACCATCTGCGCTCGAGATAAGTCTTGGCGAACCCGCTTTACGGCTCTTAATCGAGGCGTTTCCATCCGCTAAAATTATCGCGGTCGGCAAAAAATCGGAAGGGTTACTACGGGAAATGGCTATTCCAATTGCGGGCTCAGTACGGCATCCCGCCAACGGAGGTGCGACCGAATTTGCGGCGGGCTTAAAAAGTATGATGTGATTGCATCAGCCCCCATTAAAATGATCTTTACATATCTTGAATCAGTCTATTTTTGATCCTAAAGAATTTGTTGCCTCGCTGCCGTTGCAGCCGGGCGTGTATCGTATGCTGGACGAAGCCGGACAGGTGCTGTACGTCGGCAAGGCCAACCAGCTCAGAAAGCGCGTCGGCTCTTATTTCCAGAAAAGCAACCTGTCGCCGCGCATCCAGCTGATGGTGTCGCATATCGCGCGCATCGAGACTACGGTGACGCGTTCCGAGGCCGAGGCGCTGCTGCTGGAGAACAACCTCATCAAGTCGCTCAAACCGCGCTACAACATCCTGTTCCGCGACGACAAGTCTTATCCCTACATCGTGTTCACCGGTAGCCCGTCGCCGCGCCTGACTTACTATCGCGGCGCAACCGACAAGCGCCACCAGTACTTCGGCCCCTATCCCAATGCGCAGGCGGCCAAGGAGAGCATCAACCTGCTGCAGAAGGTGTTCAAGTTGCGCACCTGCGAGGAGGGCGTGTTCAACAACCGCACGCGGCCTTGTCTGTTGCACCAGATACACCGTTGCAGCGCGCCCTGTGTCGGCCTCATCAGTGCGGAGGACTACGCCACCGATGCGCGCAACGCCGCATTGTTGCTGCAGGGCAAATACGACGAAGTCGAGAAACGCTTGCGCACGGCAATGGAACAAGCGGCCGCAGCCATGCACTACGAGCATGCCGCCGCGTTGCGCGACCAGTTGCAGGCATTGCACACGGTGCAGCAGAAACAATTCGTGGAGAGCGGGCGCGATACCGATGCCGACATCGTCGCGGTGGTCGAGGCGGAAGGCGCGCTGTGCCTGAATCTGGCGGTGGTGCGCGGCGGAAGGCATCTGGGCGACAAACCGTTCTTTCCGCAGAACGTGCAAGGGCAGGATAGCGGCGAAGCGCTGGAAGCCTTTCTGGCCCAGCATTATCTGGAACGCAGCGTGCCGCCGCTGATCATCACCAGCATCGAAGTGGGCGACGCGGCATTCGAGCAATTGCTGACCGAACAAGCCGGGCATAAAGTGCAGATACGTCATGCGGTGACGGGCGAGCGGCGGCAATGGCTGGAAATCGCGCAGGCCAATGCGCTGTTGGCGTTGCGTCAGCAGGCAGGGCTGCAAGCCGGCCAAACGTTGCGTCTGGAGGCATTGCGCACGACACTGGCATTGCCCGACCTGAAGCGCATCGAATGTTTCGACATCAGCCACACCATGGGCGAGGCGACCGTGGCCTCCTGTGTGGTGTACGACGATCTGGCGATCCGACCGCAAGAATACCGGCGCTACAACATCAGCGGTATCACGCCCGGCGACGACTATGCGGCCATGCGCCAGGCTTTGCAGCGGCGCTACCAGAAACTTCAGGCCAGCGAGGGCAAGCGTCCAGACCTGATCCTGATCGATGGTGGAGCGGGGCAGTTAGGCATGGCCGTGGGGGTGATGACCGAACTCGGGCTGACCGACATCGCGCTGGTCGGCGTCGCCAAAGGCGTGGAACGCAAGCCGGGTATGGAACAATTGTTACGACCCGACGCGGGAACGCCGTTACAATTGCCGCCGGATAGTCCTGCCCTGCATCTGATCCAGCAAGTGCGTGATGAGGCTCATCGTTTTGCCATTAGCGGCCATCGCGCGCGGCGCGGCAAGGCGCGCACCGCCTCGTCGCTGGAAGACATCGAAGGCGTGGGCGACAAGCGCCGCCGCAATCTGCTGACCCATTTCGGCGGACTGAAAGGCGTACAGCAAGCCAGTATCGAAGAACTTGCGCGAGTGGAAGGGATCAGTCTGGCGCTCGCAGAGAAAATTTACCAGCACCTACATTAACGATGCCGCTCAACATACCCAATCTGCTAACTTGGTTCAGAATCCTGATGATTCCAGTATTCATCGCAATTTTCTATTTGCCCGATGCAACGCTCAGCCTGCACAACAAGCATATGCTTGCCACACTACTTTTTGTGGCCGCTTCGATTACCGATTGGCTCGATGGTTATCTGGCACGAATACTTAACCAGACATCGGCGTTCGGTGCGTTTCTGGATCCCGTTGCCGACAAACTCATGGTCAGTGCAGCACTTATCGTTCTAGTGAAGCTTGGTTATGTTGACGCCATCATTGCCTTTATCATCATCGGTCGCGAGATTGCGATCTCTGCTTTGCGCGAATGGATGGCACAGTTGGGCAGCAGCAAAAGCATTGCGGTCTCCATGTTAGGTAAGGTAAAAACCACATTCCAGATGATTGCCATCATGCTGCTGCTATACCACGAGCCAATATTGGGTTTTTCCTTGGATAAACTTGGCACGCTGCTGATTTACCTTGCTGCATTACTTACCTTGTGGTCAATGGTGTATTACTTGATGCTGGCAATGCCTCAAATCTCAAAAAAAACCGGAGAAGAAAATTGATTTTCGTCGTGCTGTCTGTATAATGCCGCGTCTTCGGGGTGTAGCGTAGCCTGGTAGCGCGCCTGCTTTGGGAGCAGGATGTCGGGAGTTCGAATCTCTCCACCCCGACCAAGTTTTGTTATAGATAGTCTCATTGGTTACCGAAAAGAATTGTGCCCGTAGCTCAACCGGATAGAGCACCAGCCTTCTAAGCTGGGGGTTACAGGTTCGATTCCTGTCGGGCACGCCAATTCTCCCAGTTCAATGGTGGCTGTAGCTCAGTTGGTAGAGCCCTGGATTGTGATTCCAGTTGTCGACGGTTCGAGCCCGTTCAGCCACCCCAAATTGTCTGCCTTTCCGCTGTGGCACTCGCTAACATCATCGTCGCCGTGGGTAAAATCGTGGTGAGGTGTGGAAAAATTGTGATGGCCGCATTCTCTGCGTAGCCTGCCACGTAGCCCGGTTAGAAGTGGCCTCGCAAATTCGGACAGCCCGTTAAGTGTTATTCTAATTCGCGTTAGATAATGCGTTAATAATCCATGGCCAATGGAGGCTCTTGCAAAACTCCACTCATGAGGGGAATTAACCACTGATTGGTGGTGCAAAAAAGGTAGAGGTGGGCGGCCATTGCTGGCAAGATAAAGGTTCTGAAGACTCTATCAACGCCCG
>SCUU01000259.1 GCA_004297065.1 Gallionellaceae bacterium | reverse complement strand
CCCAAGCGCGTTACGACCTGCTGCGCGGCGACCGCGGCCATCCGGTGCTGCCGCCGCATGAATTGTTTCTGGCTGCCGACGCGTTTTTCGGCGCGATCAAGCCATTTTCTCGGATTGAAATCGGCGCACTTGAGAGTGCCGAGCCTTCCGCCTCACGCCTCACGCCTCACGCCTCACTGGACACCACGGCGCTGCCGCCGCTCGCGGTCGACCGCCGCGCCGATCACCCGCTCAACAAGCTGCAAGAGTTCCTGAACGGCTTCGATGGGCGCGCGCTGCTGCTCGCGGAAAGCCTCGGCCGGCGCGAGACCATGTTCGAATACTTCGGCGAGCACGGCATCAAGCCGGTACCCAGCGTAAGTTTCGCCGAGTTCTTCGCCAACCGCACGCCGCTCGCGCTCGGTGTCGCGCCGCTCGCCGCGGGTTTCGTGCTGCGCGACCGCAATATCGCCGTCATCACCGAGAACGAGCTTTATGCGTCGCAGGTGCGCGCGCGGCGCGAGCGCGAGGCACGCAAAACCACCGGCGAAGGCATGCTGCGCGACCTGTCGGAGGTCAAGGTCGGCGATCCGGTGGTGCATGAGAGCCACGGCATCGGACGTTACCTCGGCCTGCAGAATCTCGACCTCGGGGAAGGCGCGACCGAATTCCTGACGCTCGAATACATGCGCGGCGACAAGCTTTACGTGCCGGTGTCGCAGCTGCACCTGATCAGCCGTTACAGCGGCGCGCCGGCCGAGGCGGCGCCGCTGCACGAGCTCGGCAGCAGCCAGTGGGACAAGGCGAAGCGCAAGGCGGCGGCGCAGGTGCGCGATACCGCCGCCGAACTGCTGAATCTCTATGCGCAGCGTGCGTTGCGCCAGGGCCACGCTTTCAGTCTGCGCCAGCACGACTACGAGGCGTTCTGCGACGCGTTCCCGTTCGAGGAAACGCCTGACCAGCTTGCCGCCGTCACCGCCGTGCTCGGCGACCTGCAGCAGGGCAAACCGATGGACCGGCTGATTTGCGGCGACGTCGGCTTCGGCAAAACCGAAGTCGCGCTGCGCGCGGCGTTCGTCGCGGTCAACGAAAGCAAGCAGGTCGCGGTGCTGGTGCCGACCACGCTCC
>SCUU01000214.1 GCA_004297065.1 Gallionellaceae bacterium | reverse complement strand
AGAAATATCTGGTTCTACCACCGACTGTTTTTTTGTTTTTGGTTCCTCTTTATACGCCCCACTCTTATGTGCGTTATATTTTGCCCAAAACTCTTTTTCATATTTTTTCCAAAAATCCTGATTTGCCTCAAAGTCTTTTGTGTATTTATTCCAGTCCTCTTCAGGTGGGTTCTTTCCAAATTTTTCACCCCAAGGTGATTTGCCATAAAACGTCTGTTTACTTTTTGTCTTAGTATCTGTGTAAGTCCAGCTTTTTGATGAGCTTCGTGTCTGTGAGCTTAACTTCCTATGATTATTCTTTAGATGGTGATATGCATCTGTGACAGTCTTAAACTTTGCGCCATCTTTTTCCATATTGTTCTTATCGGGATGACAGCGTAGTGCAAGTTTTCTATATGCATATTTTATCTCCTCAAAAGATGCACACTCGTTAACATTTAGCGTTTGACATGCAAGCGATGTATTCAATTATTATTAAATGACAACTCTACGTTAAAAACAATTTCATACACTTGGTGGTTATTCCAACATGATTTCGTCTTCTTGTTTCCATGCAGGATCAACTATACACAAAAACCTTAGATCAGACGAGCCAATATTTTCAATAAATTGAACAGCAAAAGATGGAATGTAAACGGCGTCATCTTTTGAGACAGTTTGTGATTCATCATCAACATGCATCAGCCCAGTTCCATCTAGAATATAATAAATTTCAGAAGTTTTCATCTTGTGTCGTTTTGATCTTTTTTTAGGCTTTATTGTACAATGTGAGACGCTGTATCCTATACCACTTAGAGTATTGTGTGGATGGAAAATTTGGGAAATCATAGTTCCTTCACCTCCATCCATTTTGTCTAAATTCTGTAATTTTTTTACAATCATTTGCTATCGTATTATGCTAGTTATCTCTGATTCAAAGTCTGATTCAAACCACGTTGTTTTTGGTGCTCTATTTTTTGCAGGATAGGAGTTTATAGCAATATGGGAAAATACTGTATTCTTGCCAATGGAACCATGTACGTGTAGAATTTTTGCAGGAATGTATGTTACATCTCCTGAGCTAAGCTTTGTTTCATGAATCTTTTTTATTGAAATTTTTTTTCCACGCTTTCCAATTTTTTTATACATAGTAAGGTTGCCTTGACCTTTTGTTACAATTAAAATCTGTCCACCATCATGAAAGTGCAGCTTTGTCTTTGAACCAATGAAAGTAACATAATAAATCTTTTGTTCATTTGACTTTATT
>SCUU01000054.1 GCA_004297065.1 Gallionellaceae bacterium | reverse complement strand
AAAAACGTGCCTGTGGATTCAGGAACCGTGACCATTTCAAGATCGCCATCTACTTCCACTGCGGCGGTCTTGATCTGTATCCGGCTCAGGTTACCCATGGGAAAGTCTGATGAACCATAATTCATGACACGAGCGCTCCCTCATCCCAACCCTTCTCCCGGCGGGAGAAGAGCCTTGCATCCCTCTCCCGCCGGGAGAGGGACTGAGGGTGAGGGAAATAACGTGATGCGAAAACTCTGTCATGATTTATGAAAAGCTCAATAGATTAGGGAGCAGCCCGGTTGAGATGGGCATCCTCGCCTTGTCCGGCAGTCTGCGCGCCGCTTCCGAAAACACCCGGTTGCTGCGTGCGCTGGCGCGCCTTGCTCCTGCGGGAACTGCGGTGATCGTGTATTCCGGTCTGGGCGAGTTGCCGCTGTTCAACCCGGACATCGAGTTTCCCAATCCGCCTGCGGTCGCGGCGCTACGCGAGGCCATCAATGCGGCGGATGCAGTCATCATCGCCAGCCCGGAATATGCGCATGGCGTGAGCGCCGTCATCAAGAATGCGCTGGACTGGATGGTGGGCAACGAGTCGTTCGTGAACAAACCCGTGGCGCTGCTGAACGCCGCACCGCGCGCCACCCACGCCTATCTCGCCTTGCGCGAAACGGTTACGATGATGTCCGCCAACGTGATCGATGCGGCGTGCATCACGCTGGCGCAGCCCGTCACGGGCATGGGCGAAGACGAGATCGTGCAACTGCATGAGCTTGTATTGGTGGACATGCTGAAGGCATTGCGGCAGTCGGTACAAAAATGAAAGGACGCCATGAACGTTAAATTTTCGGTATTCATTGCAACCAGTCTGGATGGGTTCATCGCCAGAAAAGACGGTGCGCTGGACTGGCTGCCCGGCAGCGATGGCGCAACGAATGATGAAGATTACGGCTACGCGGAATTCTTCGCGTCGATAGACACGCTGGTGATGGGGCGCAACACCTACGAGCTGGTGCTGACCTTCGGCGCGTGGCCTTATCAAGGCAAGTGTGTGATCGTGTTGAGCAGCCGCTATTCAAAAGAACTACAGCCGCTTGTCAATGGAGCATCAGGTACTTCTGTTTCGCCAGTCGAGCTGGCTGTGCAACTGGAGCGTCTTGGTGCGAAGCATGTTTATGTGGATGGCGGGAAAACGATACAAAGCTTCTTGCGAGCGGGCTTGATCGACGAAATGACCATCACTCGTGTCCCGGTTTTGCTCGGCGAGGGCATCCCGTTATTTGGTGCGCTGGAGCAAGATATCAAGTTGCTGCATCAGTCGAGCCGGACATTTGCCAATGGTATGGTGGAAAGCAGATACAAGGTGCTGCGAATTAAATAACTGGCGATACCCATGCGCAAATCCGAACGCCTCTTCAAACTGGTGACGCTGCTGCAAGGGCGGCGCACCGCCATTACCGCGCAAACATTGGCGGAAGAGTTGGGCGTGGCCATGCGCACGGTGTACCGCGATATTCAGGCGCTCGTGCTTTCCGGCGTGCCCATCGACGGCGAGACGGGGGTGGGTTACCGCCTGCGCAAAGGCTTCGACCTGCCGCCGCTGATGTTCGAGATGGACGAAGTCACCGCCTTGCTGGCGGGCAACCGCATGGTGCAGGCGTGGACCGATCCTGCGCTGGGCGAGGCGGCCAAACGTGCCGAGGCCAAGATACTGGCCGTGCTCACGCCCGCTATGCTTAACGATATCTCGCGTCTGCCTTATCGCATCCCGAACTATTCCTACCCGGAGCGCGAGACACACGGCCTGCTGCGCAAAGCCTGCGAGCTGCGGCTCAAGGTGAAGGTCGCCTACCGCGACATGAAAGAACAGGAGACCGAGCGCACATTGTGGCCGCTGGGCATGGTGGGGTGGGGGGGAGCCCATTGGACGCTGCTGGCGTGGTGCGAGATGCGCAACGAATATCGCAACTTCCGCTTTGACCGTATCCAAAATATCATGTTGTTGCCGGAGCATTATCCGCAGCACCCCGAGCGCAATCTGGAGCATTATCTGACGCACATCATCGGTGTCGAGGACGAACAGAAACCTGCTTGAAGGAGGCATCATGGAAAAACCATCCCGCATGCAACGCGAACGCTACCCTATGCCGGATTTTATCCGCGAGGCGCTGGCCGCAAAGAAACTCACTGCCGCCTACGATGCGCGCCCGCCTTATCAGCGCAATGACTACATCGGCTGGATCACGCGTGCAAAACTCCCCGCCACGCGGCAGAAGCGCTTGGATCAAATGCTGGATGAATTGGAAAAAGGAGATGCCTACATGAACATGGCCTACCGCGCGAAGGTCAGCAGCCAATGAACATCCCCGCATTGCGCCTGCACAACCAGCTCATCGCACATCCCCGTTTTACGCAGCCGGAGCAGGTCGTCGCATGGTTGGGCGGGATGCAAGGGCAAGACTATCCCGGTGCGAAGTGGTCGGTCGCTTTGCGTTTGCCCGACGCGACCGATGCCGATGTGGTGCGCGCCATCGACGCGGGCAAGATCATCCGCACCTGGCCGATGCGCGGCACGCTGCATCTCGTCGCGGCACAAGATATACGCTGGATGCTGATGCTGACCTCGCCCAGGAACATCGCGGGCAGCGCGAGCCGCCGCCAGAATCTGGAACTGGACGACCAGACGCTGGCACGCTGCCGCGAGGTGTTCACCCAGGCATTGCAGGGCGGCAAACAATTGTCGCGCGACGGGATGTATGCCGCATTGGCACAGGCAAAAATCTCTACCGAGGGGCAGCGCGGTTATCACATTCTGTGGAACTGCGCGTTGCACGGCCTTATCTGTTCCGCCGCCACCAACGACAAAGACCAAAACTTCGCGCTGATCGACGAATGGGTCGCGCCGATCCAAGAAAAGACCCGCGCAGAAGCGCTGGCAGAATTGGCCTCGCGCTACTTCACCAGCCGCGGTCCGGCCACGTTGCAAGACTTCATCTGGTGGTCGGGTTTGAGTGCGGCAGAGGCGCGCATCGGGCTCGATGCGATCAAACCCGGGCTGGCGCAAGAGACGGTGGGCAAGCTCACCTATTGGATGCCTGCTGACATAAGCATGCCGCAAGACACACCAAGCACATTCGCCCTACCCGGCTTCGACGAATATCTGTTGGGCTACAAAGACCGCAGTGCGGTGCTGGATGCGGCACATACGGAGCAGGTGTGTCCCGGCGGCAACGGCATGTTCGCCTCCACCATCGTCATCGACGGGCGCGTGGTGGGCACATGGAAACGTGTGTTCAAAAAAGCGGGGATAGAGATCACGGCGACGCCGTTCACGAGCCTTAGCAATGCAGACAAGAAGCGCTTCACCGAAGCGGCGCAACGCTACGGAGAGTTTCACAAGATGCCAGCGATAGTTATCTGAGAAAATTATAGATCAGACGGTGTAAGCAAATCAGTGGACGGTCACAATGATCGGTTCGCTACGGGTAACGATGAGGGTGTGTTCGTATTGCGCGGAAAGATTACCCGGCATACCGGCCAGCGTCCAACCATCATCCGTTTCGGAAACTATTCTGCTTTTGGTGGACAGGAACGGTTCAATGGCGATGACCATGCCTTCTTTGAGAACGCGACGGTCGCGAGCATCGTAATAGCCGAGGATATGCTCGGGTTCCTCATGGATCGCCCGACCTACGCCGTGCCCGCCGAGATTCTCGATAATCCTGAGTTGATGGGTTTTGGCAACGTTTTGAATCGCGCGACCGATTCGATTGATAGGCTGTCCCGCTCTGGCGACTTTGATTGCTGCGGTCAGGGCTGTACGCGTGGCGTGGCAGAGCTTGGTTTTGATAGGTGACGCTGGAGGGACGATACGCGTTCCTCCAGTATCGGCGAAATAGCCGTCCAATTCGGCCGAAACATCAACGTTCACAAGGTCGCCGGCCTTGATGATGCGACTGCCGGGCACACCGTGCGCGGCTTCTTCATTAACGCTGATGCAAGTGAATCCCGGAAAATCATAGGCAAGTTGAGGTGCCGAACGGGCACCATGCTCGGATAATAAGCGTTCTCCAATGGCATCCAACTCATGCGTTGTCATGCCGGGTTCGATGGAGTCGAGCATTTTGTGCAGCACGAGGGAAACGATACGTCCAATGCGCTGTAGGGCGATGATGTCCGCTTGAGATTCGATAGTCATTGCTTATCCGATTGAGATTAAAGGCTGCGAATCTTCTTCAGCAACGCCGTGGTCGAGCGCTCGTGCAGGAAGGGGATGCTGTGTACCGAGCCGCCCCGACCCAACACCTCTTTGCTGCCGACGATACTCTCCGGCTCCCAGTCGCCACCCTTCACCAGCACATCGGGATGGCAGGCGCGCACGAGGTTCAGCGGTGTGTCCTCGTCGAATTTCACCACCAGACTCACCGCTTCCAGCGCCGCGAGCACCGCCATGCGATCCTGCTCGGCGTTGATCGGGCGATCGTCGCCCTTGCCCAGACGTTTCACCGAAGCATCGCTATTCACGCCGACGATGAGCGAAGCGCCGAGCGCGCGCGCTTGGGCGAGGTAGGTGACATGGCCGCGATGCAGCACGTCGAAGCAACCGTTGGTGAACACCAGCGGACGCGGTAACGCGGCGACCTTGGCGGCAAGGTCTTGCGCGTTGCATATCTTGTTTTCAAAAGCAGGTGTGGCGTACATGCTAGTTAAAAGTCCGCGAAGCGGTTCGTTTGTCGCCTCGCCCGCTTGCGGGATAACCAGCGACTTGTCCGCTTGCGGACTTAGTCGATTGGCTAGTTGTTTGATCAGAGGATTGAGGTGAGGTGACGAGCATGTCAATTGTCACGCTCGTTAGTCGATGTATTCAAACACGCGCACTACCTTTTGCACGCCGGGGGTGGTGCTGGCGATCTCCGAGGCGGCATTCGCTTCGGCATGGGTGACCAGTCCCAGCAAATACACTACGCCGCGGTCGGTGGTGACGTGAACCGTTCCGGCTTGGATGGATTTGTTTTTATTCATGCCGTATTTGATGTCGCTGGTGATGCCGGCGTCGGTACGGCGCGAACTGGAACTGGACAAGGCGCCCACAAAAACTTCGTTGGCGATCTTCTTTACGTTGGGCACGGAGTAGATGACGCGTTCGACCTCTTTCTTGATGTCTTCACTCAGCGCTTCCCCGGTGATGAGCACGAAGCGGTTATAGCTGGTGACGGTGACTTGCGCGGCATCCTTGTATTTTTCCTTGATGCGCGCCATCGACTTGGTCTCGATGGTGTCGTCTTCCACTTGCGTGCCCGCGGAGCGACGATCATTGGCACCGGCCCTGGCGGCAACACCCGCGCAGCCTTGCACGGCAACAAGTACGGCAACGAGCAACAGGATATTCAGATTGCGCATCATTCACCCCCTAACAATAAATGGTCGATCGCGTCGCACAGGCAATGCAAAGCTAACAGATGGACTTCCTGGATGCGCGCCGTGCTTTGCGCCGGCACGCAGATATGAAAATCGGAGGAGGTGAGCATGGGGCCCATGGAGCCCCCGTCACGCCCCGTCAACGCAACCACGACCATGCCGCGGTCATGCGCGGCGTGCATGGCTTCCATCACATTGGCAGAGTTGCCGCTGGTGGAGATGGCAATGAGCACGTCGCCCGCCATGCCGAGCGCGCGTACCTGTTTGGAGAAGATCAGGTTGTAGGCGTAATCGTTGGCGATGGAGGTCAATACCGAACTGTCGGTGGTCAGCGCGATGGCGGGCAGGCCGGGGCGTTCGACTTCGAAACGGTTCACCAGCTCGGCGGCAAAGTGTTGCGAATCCGCCGCCGATCCGCCGTTGCCGCAGATCAACACCTTGCCATCGTTCAACAGGCAGGCAACGATGGCTTGGGCGGCATCGGCGATAGGCTGGGCCAAGGCTTTCTTGCTTTGCAGTTTGATTTGCGCGCTGTCGTCGAAATGTTTGCTGATTCTGCTGGTCAGTGTCATAGAGCTAAGTCGGTCAGAGGCTGATTGTAATGGGTGCGGATATTACCCGAATCAAGCGCTAAAGGCATTCCTGACCCATTCGAGATTGTTGGAAGCATCCAGCAAAACGGCATCGAAACGGCACGGCGGGAGATGCTCGAGCGTGGCGAGGTAGTGCTGGGCCGCGTGGATCAATTTGCCTTGTTTGCGTGCGTCTATGCTGGCCACGGCTCCGCCGAACCGGCTGCCGCTGCGCAGTCGCACTTCGACGAACACCAGCGTCGCGCCGTCTTGCAGTATCAGGTCGATTTCGCCGAAACGGCAGCGGTAGTTGCGGGTGATGAGTTCCAGGCCGCGCTGCTGCAAATAGCGCGCAGCAATGTCTTCGGCCTGCGCACCGCTGGTCATTTTGCCGGAGGTGGCGGACTGCCCGCGCTTTCGGCCTGCTTTGCTGCGGCCTTGGCTGCGGCTTTGGCTGCGTTGAGCGCCGCCAACGTGTCGGCGGTGAGCCCCAGCCCTTGCCGGAAAAATGCCGGGACAGGTTCGCGCAGGAACTGCTGGTTGCTCAAGCTGATGCGCCCGGTAACGCCATCCAGCGGCAAGGCCGTGTCGGTGCGGTTGGTCAGCAGGATATGCACGAGGCGATAAGCGTCGATGCCCAGCGCATACAGACGGTCTTCTTCCGGCGCAAGCGGTGCGGCGGCACGCGGATAGATCATCACGGCGGGGTGATCCGGCTGCAACAGCCAGGGCATATCGGCGAAACGAACTTCGTTGAGGTCGAAATTGGCAAGCTGTTTATTTGTGTTGCCTTTGAACAACTGCGATGTCGCGTAAACCGGCAAGGTAGGGTTCAAGTAGGGGCGTATCAGCCGCGCCTTGTCATGGTCGGTGGCGAGAAAGGCCATATTGCCCGGTGCGATCGGCGGCGGCAGAGGACGGTCGGAAACGATAGGTTCGCCTGTCGCCGAAACTGCGGAGACGGGTTTGGGTTCGGTGCCTTCCGGCCAGGGAGCGACAGGCAGATCGCCCAGCACCTCGAAATCGTCGGTGAACAGCACCTCGGCGGTAACGCTGCCGCCCAAACGCTCCCATTCCTCGGCAAATGCTGTCGCCAGACGCTTGGAGATGGTCGTGCCGGTGCTGATAATTGTCGCGTTGCGCAGCTTTGCCGCCGCCGCGATCTGCGCAATTTGGCGCGCTTCGTTCTCTGCCGGCAATCCGAAGAAATACAGCTTGTGCGCTTCCTTGGGCGGCTCGGAAATATTCAGCGCCAAGGTGGGTGCGACAATATTCGGGTAAGCAGCGAGCGCTGCCACGCCGTCGCGGGTGAGCGGCCCGGCTACGGCCATGGCGCCATTGGCGATAGCCTGACGGTAAAGCGCGACGGCTTCTTTGGGCTCGTCGCTGCTGGCATACACGCGTACCGGCAAGCCCTGCTGCACGCTGGCGGCGGCAGTGAACCCCTGCTTCACGATGTCGGCAGCCAGGGCAAGCCCGGCAGATTTGGATTTGAGCGGCAGCAACAGCGCAATGTGCGGTGCGGGGTTATCCGCCACGGGCACGGGCAATCCGGGCAAAGCCGCCGACGCTGCCACAGACGAAGCGGCCTGCACCGAGGAAGCGGCGGCGGGCTGGTCTTGAGTGGCATTGGCACTGGCGCTCACGTATAGTGCGGCCAGAAATAGGAACCCGAAGGAAATACGTTGCATAGTGGCCAAAAACAAAAATTGGAATACGCATTATATGTAGTCGCCACCCCGATTGGAAACTTGCGCGACATCAGCCTGCGCGCGCTGGATGTGCTGACCGCCGCCGACAGCGTCGCCGCCGAAGACACGCGCAACACCGCGCACCTGCTCACCCACTACGGCATCAGCGCCAACCGCCTGCTCGCGCTGCACCAGCACAACGAACGCGGCGCGGCGGAAAAGGTCATTGCATTGTTGCAGCAAAACCAAACGGTCGCGCTGGTGACGGATGCCGGCACCCCGGCGGTAAGCGATCCCGGTGCGGTGCTGGTGGCCGCGGTGCTGGCGGCAGGCTTCCGCGTCATCCCCATCCCCGGCGCGAGCGCCGCTGTTGCCGCGCTCTCTGCTTCAGGATTCGCCGCGCCACATTTCCTGTTCTACGGCTTTTTACCCAACAAATCCGCCGCGCGTCGCACCGCGCTGCAAACGCTAATCGAACAGCCCTATACGCTGGTGTTCTATGAAGCCCCGCACCGCATTCTGGAAAGCGTCGCCGACCTGCAAGCCGTGTTCGGCGACCAGCGCGAAATCGTGCTGGCGCGGGAAATTACCAAACTGTTCGAAAGCATCCATCGTTGCACCTTGGGCGAAGCGATGGCGTGGCTCAACAGCGACGCCAACAACCAGCGCGGCGAGTTCGTGCTGCTGGTGCATGCCGCACCAGCCAAGCCGGACGAGCTTTCCAGCGAGACTGAAAACACCCTAGCGCTCTTGCTGGAAGAACTGCCGCTCAAGCAAGCCGTGCAACTCGCGGTGAAGATCAGCGGTGCGAACAAGAACGAGCTGTACCAGCGCGCGCTCGAACTTAAAAATTCATCCGACAGTCACCGAAGCTGAAATCCGGCATAAGGTGAACGCAAGAGTGGCGGCGAGTAGTCCTTTCACTCACGTAGCAGGTAAAATCGCGGCATGAACCTCACGCAACGCCTTTACCTCTACATCCAGCTCACCCGCCTGAACCGCCCCATCGGCATTTTGCTGTTGTTATGGCCCACGTTATGGGGCGTGTGGATCGCCGGCGCCGGACATCCTTCCTGGCTCATCGTGTCTATTTTTGTACTCGGCACCGCGCTCATGCGCTCGGCGGGCTGCGCCATCAACGACTATGCCGACCGCCACATCGACAAGCATGTGCAACGCACCAGGGAGCGTCCGCTTACCAGCGGTAAAGTGAGCGAACGCGAAACCGTGTGGCTGGCGATAGTGCTGGCACTGGCGTCATTCCTGCTCATCCTGCCGCTGAACCCGCTCACTTGGTTGCTCTCATTCCCCGCAGTCTTTCTTGCCGCAAGCTATCCGTTCACCAAACGCTTCTTCGCCATCCCGCAAGCCTATCTCGGCATCGCCTTCGGCTTCGGCATCCCGATGGCGTTCGCCGCCACGCTCGGCGAGGTACCGCCCGTGGCATGGGTGCTGCTGCTGGCCAACATCTTCTGGTGTATCGCCTACGACACCGAATATGCCATGGTGGACAGGGACGACGATGTTCGCCTCGGCATCCACTCCTCGGCACTGTTCTTCGGCAAATACGATGTGATCGCGGTGATGGCCTGCTACGGCATCGCCTTGCTATTGCTTGCAGTAGCGGGGCTGATGGCGGGATTGGGCATCGTGTATTTCGTCGGCCTGATCGTCGCGGAAGGTATCGCGCTGCATCACTACCGGCTCATCAAAGACAGAAGCCGCGAAAGATGCTTCGCGGCTTTCTTGCACAACAACTGGTTCGGGGCGGCGGTGTTTGCGGGGGTAGTGGGGGATTATGCTTTGCAATAGAGGCCGAAAGTAAACAATCAAATTATAATTATCTGAATGAATTGGTCACATGCATTCTAAGCTGCCGCTACATTCCCAAGCTTGGCTCTACTTATCATTTTTTTAACTTCGCCATTTGTTTTTATTGCAAGCAATTCAATTTCAGGGTGCCTTTGTGAAAAGACCCTAAATATTTCATCTGCAAACGCTTGGCCAATAACTTCAACGCTTTCAAAATTAAAAATTACAGTTTTAAAAAGCTCAACTCGAGCAAGAACTCTCTTTGCCTGAGACCGGGAAATTAACTTATCTTCCCCATATTGAGCCATCTTTACTGGCACAACAGTTTTATTAAAACCGTATTCATCACCAGAAGTAAATTTATCAAAAATCTTTTTTGTTGTTCTTGATGTGTGGTTGTGTATTTTCATCCATACACTAGTACCCGAGGCTAAGCTTTTACTCTCAAGAATCCAGTCCTCCTCATTGCCGAACTGGTGTGTAAAGAAAACATTCCCTGAAAGAATATCGAATGAATCAAACATTCGTGAGGTAAAAAATATTCCTTCTCCAGAATGGTTACTTGGGTCTGTTGTAAGCTTACCTTTGGATAACTCAAGGATTGCATGTCGCTCATCCAATAAATTCATGCTCGTTTGAATCTTCTTAAAAATGCCAACCCCGTTATCAATCAATAACATTTCGGTACTCATAGCATTTTTTCTTATTCGCACTTGAATCTCCGAACCGCTGGAATGATCTATTGCGTTATTAAACATCTCTGTAAATCCATAGTGCCAAATATCTAGAACGTTATCCGGTAGTGGAGAAAGGAGCGGGCGAATAGAATCAGCCCATACTAAATCCTCGGCTAATTCTCGAGTTATCGCCCAGCTTTGCTGCCATTCAACGAGAGCTGCTAACTTATATACCCTGCTTCTGGTTTTTCCAGATTCAGCCAATGCTTGCTCAATGCAAAGTTTTTGCAGGTGTTTATTAATAGCCTGCCGAGTAATTTGAAAACGTTCAGCAGTTACCCTTCCAATATCATTCGGATGTTTTTCTACATGCTCCAATATGAATCGTCGGATATCCTCACCCCTTGCGCGAACCTTACTCACAGCAAACCTCCCAGTGATGTTTAAAAATCAAGTCAATTGTCAATCGGCGCAGCCGATAATGTCAATTAATATTTTTTTATTGTCAATATTTATGCAATAGTAATAAAAATATTACTCTAAATAATATCAGTATCGTGATGAATATAAATGATTATTTATATTGTCAATGCAGCACAAACAAGTGGCTTGTTTTTTATTTTGACTTAAAGGAAAAAGCATCGAAATCGAATTACCCGCACCTTCTTTGAACTCCTACGTCACGTGATAGAGAATCTGCCGCTATCACCGCAAATATCCGTGGTGATAGCGGCACTCTTAGATGAAATTACTTCTCCAACAAGCCTAGGAGCATCCATGCTTTTTGGGGCTTAGACATCTCGCGGCAATGAAGCTGCCGTATGAGTCTTTACCGAAAGAGGCCAGTGCAGTATTGCTGCATAGTTCCGCCTATTCCTCTAAAAGACTTCTCAACATCCACGCATTTTTCTCATGCACCTCCATGCGCGCTGACAAAAGATCAACAGTAGGTTGATCTCCCGCCTTCTCGGCAATGGGCAACACACTGCGTGCGGTGCGCACTACGGCTTCTTGTCCGGCGACGAGTTGCTTGATCATTTCTTTTGCGCTGACGGAACCCTTGCTGTCCTCGATGCTGGTAAGCGCGGCGAATTCCTGGTATGAACCCGGTGCGTGGTAGCCCAGCGCACGGATGCGTTCTGCCACCAAATCCACGGCCATCCATATCTCGTTGTACTGAGTCATGAACATCAGGTGCAGGGTCTGAAACATCGGGCCGGTGACGTTCCAGTGGAAGTTGTGCGTCTTGAGATACAGCGTGTAGGTATCGGCCAGCATGCGTTCCAATCCCTTGGCGATATTTTTGCGGTCTTTCTCCGAGATGCCGATGTTGATGGGGCTGATCTTGCTCATGATGTCCTCCTTCTGGGGGGGTCGTGCAATTCGTTTTCGATGTCTTGGCCTGCTGAAAGCCCTTCCAATCCCAGCCCCAGCATCGCCCATGCCGCCACAAAAGTCTGCACCAGTAAAATACCTTGGTAAGAAAAATGATGCAATGTATTCATGTTAATTTGTCGCGGGTTTTTAGAATTGTCCGGTTTTGTAGCGCGCAATCTGTCCGGTTGTCATATTGCCCGAGGAGGGCGATATGAAGCCGACACAAGTGCTACAGGAGATACGGAAGATGAGATT
>SCUU01000258.1 GCA_004297065.1 Gallionellaceae bacterium | reverse complement strand
TGCGTCGATCCAGGGGACTCTCCCCTTCCCCCTTTAACCGCCGTGGTCGAGCGGGCACGCGCCGCGCTCAAATATGTGGAGCCGAAAAACCTTCTCCTCGCTCCGGATTGCGGGCTCATGACCATCGGCCGCGAGCTGGCCCGAGCGAAGGCGCGATTTCTCGTGGATGTAGCGAAAGAGTTGCGGCGCAGCCTCTAGGGGCAGAGGCCGGCCCGGGGTTTACCTCGGCTGCAGGAAGGTGAGGCGCTCGGCCATCGGGGTTTGGGAAAAGACGTAGCCGCACTTTGCGCAGGTGCGCAGCTTGAGATTGGCGTTAAACTCTCCGTAGATCTTCGTCACCTGGGAGCCGATGTCTCCTTGAACGACGGTCCGGGACAAAACCTTCTGGTCGCACTTCTCGCAAAACCAGACAAACTCCTCGTTCTCCTGCGCCTTTCGCTTGCGCTCGATCACCAGGCCCCAGCTGCCCTCGGGACGCCGCGGCGAGTGCGGCACATCGCCGGGGCATAAGAAGATCTCCCCTTCCCGGATCTTTACGACCTCGCGCCGCCCATCCGCGGGTTTCAAATGCAGCTCGATATCGCCCCGGATCTGATAGAAAAACTCGTCGCCCGGCTCGACATGAAAATCCAGGCGGACATTGGGCCCATTCAGGATCATCACGAGAAAATCTTTGTGGTGCACGACAAGGCGGTTGGTTTTGAAAGGGGGAGAGAAGAGCTTTTTATTCTCTTCCACCCAGCGCTTGAGATGATAAGTGGAAAGGATGTCCATCTGGAAATATCAGGCGGATCGAGGGCTTCTCTTGAATTTGTTGGCGTTGCAGGCGACCTCGACGCGGTTGCCGTCCGGGTCGAGAAAACTGACCGAATGGTTGCGCGCCACTTCCAATATCTCCGGGCCGCTGACGATCGGGATGCGCTTTTTCATAAGCAGCGGGACCAGCTCTTTCACCTCTTTATTGCTCTTCACATAGACGCAGAAGTGGTGCAGGCCGGGAAGACCCTTGCCCGCGATCCGTCTTAGCCCTCTCGGCAATTCCATCAGCGCGATGTCGTGATGCTCGCGCCCGAAGCTCAGAAAGGACATCCTGGTTCGCAGGTTCCTGCCCGAGACCTTCATCCCCAGAATGGTCCGGTAAAATATCTCCGATTTCCTGAGGCTCCGGACATTGAAGACTACGTGGCCCAGCGTGCCCTGCTTTACTCCCATAGCGCTACCTTTTTAAGACGTAACGCCCCCCGCTGTCAAGAATGG
>SCUU01000053.1 GCA_004297065.1 Gallionellaceae bacterium | reverse complement strand
GAGTAATGTCGGCGCCTCGCATATCGCATCCTGCTTTCGTTTTAATTCGTCTCCACCATTAACGTATGTCCCTTGGTTTTGTGGACACGCTTGGGGGATAAATTCAACAAACTGTTAGAGCGAATTTTGAAAGGCCACTCAAATGAGAATTTCCTTGTCGCCGACTTCTTCGGCGGCTCCGGCACTACTGCCGCTGTCGCCGAAAAACTAGGTCGTCGCTGGATTACTACCGACCTCGGCAAACCCGCCTGCATGATTATGCGCAAGCGGCTGATCGACCAGAACGCGCAACCGTTTCTGTATCAGGCCATCGGTGACTATCAGGTGGAAGCCGCCAAGTCTGCACTGGGGCGCGGCTTTCGCATGGGCGATTTATCACAGATCGTGTTGTCGCTGTTTGGCGCGCTGCCGCTGCCGGTGGAAGATAATCCAGCGAGGAATTTGGGGTATTTGCCATCATCACAATTGGCTCCCCCACCCCAGCCCTCCCCCGGAGGGAGAGGGAGTAAAACTCTGGTGCTGGCCGATTCGCCCAACAAGCTCACCGGTGCGGCCACGCTGAAAAAAGCCATTGCACAGCGCGATAACCTGATGGGCGGCTGGGATCGGGTGGTGGTGCTGGGTTGGAACTTTGAGCCTTCGATCGGCGAGACCATCACCGCGCTGAACGACAACCGCCTTGAGGTATTGGTAATCCCGCCGGACTTGATGGACAGGCTGAAAAAGAAAGGCGGGCTGGACAAGCTCAGGGGCTCGGTGCGGTTTTCTTCGTTGCAGTATTTGACCATCAGGCTGGTGGTGCGGACGCCCTCTACCGGTAGGTCGGGATTCATCCCGACCTACACAGCGGCGAGGGGAACGAAACGCTGATCGTGCAACTGGACAACTACGTGTTGCTGTCGCCGGAGGCGATCAATCTGGATGAGGCCAACCGCGTCAAGTTGCAGGCGGTCATCAATCGGGAGCCGCTGGCGTTGATCGAATACTGGGCGGTTGATCCCGACTATGACGGCAAGGTGTTCCGCTCGGTGTGGCAGGACTATCGCGGCAACACAGACAACGACGGCGACCCGCTACGCGTGGTGACCAAGGCGGTGTTGACGCTGCCCGCCAAACCCGGCGCGCGCCGCGTGTGTGTGCGGGTGGTGGATGTATTCGGCTTTGAGGCGGAAGTGGTGGTGTCGGTGGAGGCAGCATGAGTAACTTCACCACAGCAAAATCGTCCACAATAACCAACGAGCAACTCGTACTCTCCGCTGGCCTGACCGCCAAGACCAACCAGCTTTGCATCGGCCTGGAGTCCGGCGTGGCGGATATTTACGAGCTGGTCACGCCCACCACGGCGGAGTTGCTGAAGTGGTGGTTTGGCGAGGATATGATCGCCACGCGCAGCACGCTGAATTTTCATGAGGGGCAACGGCAGGCGATACTCAACGCCATTGTCGCGCATGAAGTGCTGGGCGCAACGACGCTGCTCGACCTGTATCAGCAGGCTGCACCGGATGCGCTGCTGGCCGGTAGCCGGATGAGTGAAGTGGCGCAAGCCAAACACGCGCATCCGAAGTATTGCCTGAAGATGGCGACCGGTACGGGCAAGACCTGGGTGCTGCAAGCCTTGCTGATCTGGCAGTTGCTCAACAAGACGACGGCGCTGGCGGAGGGAATCGACGACCCGCGTTTTACGCGCCAGTTTTTGATCGTCGCGCCCGGCTTGATCGTGTATGACCGTTTGCTGGATGCATTTTGCGGCAAGCAGATAGCCGGGGTGCGCGACTTTGCCACGTCGGATGTATTCAAATTTGCCGGGTTGTTCATTCCTGAAGCATACCGTGAACGGGTGTTTGGCTTCGTGCGTGGCAACGTGTGCAGCAAATCGGAGATCGGCCTGAAGGCCACGGGCAACGGCATGATCGCCATCGCCAACTGGCATCTGCTGGCCGATGCGGAAGAGCTGGAAAGCGAGGAGGAAATCGCGACGCCGGGCGCAATGCTGGAACCGCAACAAGTTATTGATGCCGTGCTGCCGCTGACACCGGGGCGCGCGACCGGCAACAGCCTGGAGATGCTGGATCGCCGCTACGCGCGCGGCAATGTGCTGGAGTTTCTGGTCGGCTTGCCGGATTTGATGGTGTTCAACGACGAGGCGCACCATATCCACGAGTTGAAAAAGGAAGGCGAGACCAGCGAGGTGGAATGGCAAAAGAGCCTCTCCCGCATCGCCGAGAGCAAAGGCCGACGCTTCGTGCAGGTGGACTTTTCCGCCACGCCCTACAACGATGTCGGCTCGGGCAAGAACAAACGCAAACTGTATTTTCCACACATCATCACCGACTTTGATCTGAAAAGCGCGATGCGCGCCGGGCTGGTGAAATCGCTGGTGCTGGACAGGCGCAAGGAAGTCGGCGCGTTGCCACTGGAGTTCAAGGCCGAGCGCGACGATGATGGCAACCCATGTTTGAGCGAAGGCCAGCGCATGATGTTGCGCGCCGGATTGCAAAAACTGAAAAAGCTGGGGGTGGATTTTGCGCGCATAGATCAGCTACGCCATCCAAAGATGCTGGTGGTGTGCGAGGACACCACGGTATCGCCGCTGGTAGCACAGTTCCTGCGCGACGAAGGGCTGGCCGAGGACGAAGTGATGTCCATTGATTCCGGCAAGAAGGCCGAGCTGGGCGAGAAGGACTGGGCGCCGGTGCGCGAGCGTTTGTTCAGCGTGGATCAGCACGCCACGCCGCGCGTGATCGTCAGCGTGTTGATGTTGCGCGAAGGCTTCGACGTGAACAATATTTGCGTCATCGTACCGCTGCGCTCCTCGCAAGCTCAGATTCTGCTGGAGCAAACCATCGGGCGCGGCTTGCGGCTGATGTGGCGCGATGAAGAGTATGCCGACCTCAAACGCGAGAACCGCGAGCGTATCAATACCGGGCTTGAGCCGGGCAATCTGATCGACATTCTTTCCATCGTCGAGCATCCGGCCTTCCAGTCGTTTTACGATGAGTTGATGGCTGAAGGCCTTGCCGGTGTAACCACCGATGAAATGGATAGCACCAGCAGCACGGGCGATGTGATTGCGGTAGAATTACGCGATGGCTTTGAGAAATACGACTTCGCGATTCCGTTCATCCTGCGCGAAGCGGAATCATTTCTCGAACATCACGCGCTGGACTTGGCGGCACTGCCCGCTTTTACCGCAATGACGCTGGCGCAACTCACCGCGTTGCTCGGCAAGGGCGACACCTTTGTTTCGCAGGATTTGCAGAGCAGCACGCTGTTTGGCGATTACCGCGTGGAGGGCGCGGTGATGAATGTCAGCGGCTATAACGATTTCCTGGCGCGGCTGACACGCCGCATCAGCCAGGCGTTGAGCCAGCCGCTGCCCAAAGGCAACAAGATCGCCACGCATCTGGCGAACCCGTATTTGCAGACCAATACCGCCGAGCTGACCAGCTGGCTGGATGGCTACGTCCGGCACTACCTGTTCGATGCGACATTCAATCCGATGGCGGGAGAAAACTGGCGCGTATTGTTATTGCAGCCGGTGATCGACCACATCAGCAAGGTATTTGCCGTGGCGTTGATCGAATCGGAACATCAGGATGTGGTGGGCGCAACCGAAGTGCGCTATCGCAACTTGTCAGAAGTCCCAAAGCTGATGATGCGCGAAAGCAACTCGCTGCCGGTCACCAAATGTATCTACGAGCGATTGCCGTTTCCAGCCCGCAATGGTGGGCTGGAACGCGCCTTCATCGAATGGGCGCAGGCTGATACTCAGGTGCTCGCCTTCTGCAAGGTAAGCGAAACACGCCATGATTTCGTGCGCCTGCGCTACGTGAAGGAAGACGGCTTGCCCGCGTTTTACTCGCCCGATTTTCTGGTACACACTGCGGACGCGGTTTATCTGATGGAAACCAAGGCGCAGCAACAAACCACCCATCCCAACGTGCAAAGAAAACTGAAGGCTGCCACAGCGTGGTGCGGGCGTATCAACGGCCTAGATGCTGAATTGCGTGGCGGTATGCCTTGGTACTATGTGTTGCTGGGCGAGGCCATGTTCCATGACTGGCGCAGCAAGGGAGCACGGCTGGGCGGACTGTTGAATTTCGCCAGGGTGCGCCCGCTGGCAGATGCATCTACGCAGGGGCAGCTGGAATTGTAAGCTCGGGGAGCCAGAACAGTCAGGCGCGATGAAGCGAGAGCTTGGTGAAACCACCCGATGGGCTGATGCGAATACTACTGCCCTGCTGCACAAACGCTACCCAGAAAAATCAGGTACTTCTGGATTGACGTTGCTTAAGTGCTTTACGTGCCGCCAATAGCGCAATATCAGGCGCTTGGGGGGATTGAGACCGCAATCGTTGTCGAATCGCGCTGGCAATAGCCCGGAACACAAAGGGATTCAGGTTGTGCAGGCCAACATGTTCAGACAACCATTCCAGCCCATGGCGCAAGGCCAACACACCGAATAATTCATCCGCATACGATTCCGAGACTGAGAGCACAGCGCCAAGGTCAATAGAAACTTTTTTACCGGCTGAGACGCTCCGTTCAATTTCGGCGCGCAACTCAGCCGCTGCCTGCCTGGAAGCCAAATCGGTATCTGCGATTTTTATTGGGTAAGTGAACATGGCTTAGTCCCTCATCAGTTGTGCCAGTATATCCTCGAATTCGTCTTCGGTATATTGCGGCGACGTTCCTGTGACACGTCTGGAATCAAACCGGCAGGCCAGAGCCACACCCTGCCATGGGATGGGGAGGTTTGTATAGGTTCGTTGACCATCCGGGCTGATGCATAACATGGCATTCCCGCTGGCAAGCCAACACCACCCATGGAATTTTTCGACAGCAGTGATCAGCTTCGCCAGCCCCAACCCCATGTGGTGACTTTCGCTTTCCACCACGTGACCAAAGGAACCCATGGGATTTCCCATCATGTCGGTTGGCAAGCGCTGCGCCCATTCATCAACGTCACGTTTCTTGGTGGAATTGCCGGACTGGATGCACCATTCAATTGCGGCTTGGTCATCGGCAATATTCGGGGTGCCGACCCGCCGCACTTCTCGCAAAAAACCCATTCCGCAATCGGCCACCGCGAATTCGAAAAGGAATCCCGGCGCATCACTCCATTTTTGCGCCATGGAAAATCCTGTTGACTTGCCGTGCGCCCACACATTGTCCAACAGATCACCCACCAACTCGCAGATGCTGGAGGCGAATTCTGCGTACTCCGCTTCGCCAAAAAGTCCGCGTATGCACTGGTTGATTTCGCTTACCGCACCGTCGGTTTGTTCCCGGCTTTCCAGCAACACCAACGGACTGTAATTTTCGCCAGCCCGCTTTCTGGCGTAGGTATAGGTATCTACTTCGCCTAACGCCCGTTCAATGGCAATCGCCTTGGCGTAACCGAGGGTCTTGAGGTTGGGAATTACAAGGTCTTGCAAATGCAAATCGCGGGAGCGCGCTCTTGCGACAAATGCCGTCCAGAACCCAGGAGATGAATGGCTATTGTGCATATCGAAAAACCCATCGCGCCCACTGTTTGAGGTGGGGATATTGCGGTTGAGTAATTCATAAAGGCCATCCATGGAATTTATTGCCTCAAGCCTTCCGATAAATACTCGCCCCCTGCCGCACAAACTCCACAGCCTTCACTTCCATGCCTTTAGCCAGCGCTTCCGCTTCGGCAATGCCTTCCTTGGCAGCGAAGTCGCGCACGTCCTGGCTGATCTTCATCGAGCAGAACTGCGGGCCGCACATGGAGCAGAAGTGGGCGACTTTGGCGGATTCCTTGGGCAGGGTCTCGTCGTGGAATTCGCGCGCGCGGTCGGGGTCGAGGCCGAGGTTGAACTGGTCTTCCCAGCGGAATTCGAAGCGCGCCTTGCTCATGGCGTTGTCGCGGATCTGCGCGCCGGGGTGACCCTTGGCGAGGTCGGCGGCGTGGGCGGCGATCTTGTAGGCGATGATGCCTTCCTTCACGTCGGCCTTGTTGGGCAGGCCGAGGTGTTCCTTGGGCGTGACGTAGCACAGCATGGCGGTGCCGAACCAGCCTATCAGCGCCGCGCCGATGGCGGAGGTGATGTGGTCGTAGCCGGGGGCGATGTCCTGCGTCAGGGGACCGAGGGTATAGAACGGCGCTTCGTGGCACCACTTCAGTTGCAGGTCCATGTTCTCCTTGATCATGTGCATCGGCACATGGCCGGGGCCTTCGATCATCACTTGCACGTCGTGCTTCCACGCGATTTGGGTGAGTTCGCCCAGCGTCTTCAGTTCGCCGAGTTGCGCTTCGTCGTTGGCGTCGTACACCGAGCCAGGACGCAGACCGTCGCCGAGCGAGAAGGTGACATCGTAGGCTTTCATAATTTCGCAAATTTCCTCGAAGTGCGTGTAGAGGAAATTTTCTTTGTGATGTGCCAAACACCACTTCGCCATAATCGAACCGCCGCGCGAGACGATGCCGGTCATGCGCTTCGCGGTCATCGGCACATAGCGCAACAGCACGCCCGCGTGGATGGTGAAGTAATCCACGCCCTGCTCTGCTTGCTCGATCAGCGTGTCCTTGAATATCTCCCAAGTCAGGTCTTCGGCCTTGCCGTTCACCTTTTCCAGCGCTTGGTAGATCGGCACGGTGCCGATGGGCACGGGCGAGTTGCGGATGATCCACTCGCGCGTCTCGTGGATGTTCTTGCCCGTGCTCAAGTCCATCACCGTGTCGCCGCCCCAGCGGATAGCCCAGGTCATTTTTTCCACTTCTTCCTGGATGCTCGAACCGAGCGCGGAGTTGCCGATGTTGGCGTTGATCTTCACCAAAAAGTTGCGGCCGATAATCATCGGTTCGACTTCCGGGTGATTGATGTTGGTGGTGATGACGGCGCGACCGGCGGCGACTTCGCTGCGCACGAATTCGGGCGTGATTTCTTTGGGCATCGCCTTGCCGAAGTTCTCGCCCGCATGCTGCTTGAGCATCATCTCGGAAAGGCCGTCGCGCTTCTGGTTTTGACTCGGGTCGCCGCCCTCGCGAAACTGTCGCTCCACGTTGTTACGCAACACGTTTTCGCGGATGGCGATGTATTCCATCTCCGGCGTGATGATGCCCTGACGCGCGTAGTGCATCTGAGTAACGTTCTTACCCGGCTTGGCCTTGCGCGGTGTGTGTTGCAGATTGAAACGCATGTCGGCCAATGCGGGATCGTTCAAACGCTGGCGACCATATTCGGAAGTGAGATGGGGCAATGCCTCGGTATCGTTGCGCTCGGCAATCCACCCCGCGCGCATCTCGGCCAGGCCGGAACGGATGTCGATCTTCACCGCCGGGTCGGTATAGGGGCCGGAGCAGTCGTACACGTAGATCGGCGGATTCTTCTCGACGCCGTTGTTCAAATGCGTGTCGGTCAAGGTGATTTCGCGCATCGGCACGCGGATGTCGGGACGCGAACCCTCGACATAAATCTTGCGCGAATTCGGCAGCGGCTTGATGGCGGCTTCATCGACATGCGCGGTCTTGGCTAAAAACTGGGGATTGGCGTTCATTGTGTGCTCCAAAATAGCGGGGAGCATCGGCGGATGCTTCCCTACGACGGCATTACCCGTACAGGTTCAAAGGGTGTTTCTCACTTCGTAACGAAGACCCCTAGCGAGGGGCGCAAGTTACTGGAAAGACTTCGCAAAAGCAAGCTGATGAAGGTTGTGTGCCATTCTTGACGGGCATATTTCATGCGCGTAAATTGTGCGCATTAAAAGTGCGGGAGAAATTTAAGTGGGAAACCTATCTTTCAATCCAGCGGGGCCCAAGAAATCTGCAAACCTCAGCATCAATGCAGAGCTATTGCAACAGGCCAAGCAGCTCAACATCAACCTCTCGCAAACGCTGGAGCAGCACCTGTCCGAAATTGTCCGCCAAGCCCGGCGCGAGCAGTGGCTGGCGGAAAATCAGGGTGCGCTGGATGAATACAATCGCCGCATCAAGATGCGCGGCGCATTCAGCGATGGCTTGCGGAGGTTCTGATGGCACAGTTCGATGTTTACCTGAACCCGAATGCGGATATGCGCGATGCCATCCCGTTTTTGCTGGATGTTCAGGCGGAGCTGTTGGATAGACTGACAACCCGTGTGGTCGTGCCGCTGGTCGTGGCAGAAGAAATGACCATGCCCGCCAAACAGCTCAATCCGCAGTTCAAAATCAAGGGCATCGCAGTCGTCATGTCCACATCAGAATTGGCGGGTGTCCCCATCCGCGCATTGGGAGACAAAGTGGTCTCGCTGAAAAACAAGCGCGATGAAATCATCACCGCACTGGATATGTTGTTTACGGGGATTTAACTCAGCTAGTTCATTAGCAGTTTGTTGAAATTCACCTCAATTTCGAGGGCCAGCGGTGATGCACAATAGTATTTTCAAGCCAAACCCCTCGGTGCAACTGGAAGCAGGTGCTTATATGCCTTCGTTTTTGC
>SCUU01000206.1 GCA_004297065.1 Gallionellaceae bacterium | reverse complement strand
GGCTACTGCCGGGGCAAGGGAGGCTCGATGCACATCGCCGACCAGGACACCGGCAACCTGGGGGCCAACGCTATCGTCGCGGGCAGTGCTGGCATCGCCACCGGGGCCGCGATGTCGGCCAAGATGCGCGGCAGCAAACAGATAGCGGTCTGTTTCTTCGGGGAAGGGGCTCTGGGGCAGGGGCTGTTGTACGAAGTTATGAACATGGCGTCGCTCTGGAAGCTGCCGATCCTCTACGTCTGCGAGAACAACCAGTACAACGAGTACACCCACTATCGGGAGACGACCGCCGGAGATCCCGTGGCTAGAGCGCAGGCCTTCGGTATTGAGACCGCGTCGATCGACGGTCAGGATGTCGGCGTTGTTTACAGCACGATGCTGCGCCTGGCCGAGCGGGCGCGGCACGGGGAAGGGCCGGCTTTTATTATCTGCGATACCTACCGCTATCACGGCCATCACGTGGGCGACATCAACCGCTCTTACTACCGCTCTAAGCAGGAAGAAGAGGAGTGGAAGAGCAAACGCGATCCACTGAAGCTCGTCGCCGGGCGATTGAAAGGGCAGAAGATAGCCGACGAAAAGGCGCTGGCGAAGATCGAGAAAGAGATCCGCCTCGAGATCGAGACTGGCGTTCAGTTCGCCTTGGACGCCCCTTACCCGGATCCAAGCGAGGTCGATCTGCATGTCTATGCATGATGAATTTTCGATTTTGGATTTTGGATTTTGGATTGAAATCGAAAATCGGAAATCTAAAATCCAAAATGGGCGAACTTATCGCTGAGAGCTATGAAAGCCCCAGCACAACAAAACGCGACATCTCGCGAAATTACGTTTGCACAAGCGATAAAGGAGGCCCTGGCCGAGGAGATGCGGCGCGACCCGAGCGTCTTCATCATCGGCGAAGACGTCGCCGAGGCGGGCACGCCTTTTAAGGTGCTCTCCGGCCTGGTCGACGAATTCGGTCCGTCCCGGGTGATCGATTCGCCGATATCCGAGGCGGGGATCGCCGGTCTGGGTGTGGGCGCGGCGATGACCGGCATGCGCCCGGTCGTTGATATCATGTTCGGCGATTTCGTCACGCTGACAATGGACCAAATGGTGAACCAGGCCGCCAAGATCCACTACATGTCGGGCGGCAAGCTCAAAGTGCCTATGGTTTTACGCACCACCTTGGGCGCTACCCGCCGCTCAGCGGCGCAGCACAGCCAGAGTCTCCATGCGTGGTTCAGCCACGTGCCCGGTCTTAAGGTCGTGGTGCCCTCCACCCCATACGACGCCAAGGGGTTACTCAAGACCGCCATCCGCGATGACAACCCGGTGGTCTTTTTCGAAGACAAGATGATGTACCAGTTAAAAGGACCAGTGCCCGAAGGTGAGTACACCATCCCCTTCGGTGTGGCTGATATCAAGCGCGCGGGCAGCGACATTACCATCGTGGCCACAAGCAGCATGGTGCACGTCGCTCTAAGCGCGGCCGAGATGCTAAACCAAACCGGCATCAGTGCCGAGATTGTGGATGTCAGGACTACCGTCCCACTCGATAAACAGACGCTCATTGAATCCGCCAAAAAAACGAGCCGGGCCATCGTCGTGGACGAAGGCTACGAGCGCTACGGGGTCACGGCCGAGATCGCTTCAGTCATCGCTGAAGGTGCCTTTTACTACCTCGACGCGCCGGTAAAACGCGTGGGCG
>SCUU01000213.1 GCA_004297065.1 Gallionellaceae bacterium | reverse complement strand
GAAATACCATCAAAAATCATAAAATCTGCATCAAAATGTGTTAGGCCTGGGGGAAAATTCCTGCTTGTAACATCGTCATTATCAAATCATACTAGATTGATGGAACTAACAGCACAAGAAGGATTTGAAGTTAAAATTCTGGCAAAAAAGAAATTATTTTTTGAAGAGTTAATTTTGATTGAAGCAAGAAAAAAATAATTATCTGCGTAATTTTTCTTTGGCAATCTTTGCTATCTCATTTGCCATTTCGCTAGTTTTTGCAGAGCCACCAATATCATATGTGACATACTTTCCTTCATTGATTACTTGATCTGTTGCCAAAAATATCGCATTTCTAATCTCTGGTTCTCCAAGATATTCAACCATCCAAGCCCCAGATAATATGGCAGCAGTTGGATTTACCTTATTCATTCCCTTGTATTTTGGTGCGCTTCCATGTGCTGGCTCAAACATTGCATAAGAATCACCAATGTTCGCTGAATACACATTTCCAATAGAACCTATATTTCCAGATGCACACTCTGATATTATGTCCATAAACAAGTTGGTGCTAACTAAAACTGAATTGTTGAATCTTTCTGGATTTTTGACAAGCTGCTGAGTCATGTTATCAATATAATACTCTTCAACTTCTATACCAGAATTATCTTTTGCAGCTCGTTCAATCTCTCCCCAAAATATTCCGTCAGTTTCTTTGAGTATGTTTCGTTTTGTAATGGCAATGATTTTTTTTAGTTTGTATTTTTTTGCCCATGCAAATGCAGCATCAGCGATTCTCCGACAACCCTTTCGTGTAGTTTTTCTAATTGCAATCGCAGAATCCTCAGATATTTTGAATTCTATTCCTGCATAGAGTCCTTCGGTTGCTTCCCTAAAACATACAAAATCAAGTTTTTTATTAGGAGATAATCTCTCATACGTTTTAATCGGTCTTATATTGCAATAAAGTTGAAATTTTTGACGAGTTGAAACAGCAACACTTCTAGGAG
>SCUU01000182.1 GCA_004297065.1 Gallionellaceae bacterium | reverse complement strand
CGAGGCCTTGCCCGCCAACCCGCGAGGCCTTGCCCGCCAACCCGCGAGGCCTTGCCCGCCAACCCGCGAGGCCTTGCCCGCCACAACAGGGAAGGCTCTATCCGATGCCTGGGATCGCGAGCTGATGGCCGCCAGGCAAGACGAACTCACCGGGGGATTGTGGTATGCGCCGGGCCATGATCACGTGATCGTCTCCATCGGCGGACAGTCGAACGCTCATGTGGATGAAAAACTCACGCTCGTCGCTCGCGAGCATGCGTGCCCCGTTCACGGCGCGCAGGGCTGGCGTGAACTTTCGGATCCTCTCTGACTTCGTGCGGTAGCGCGTCATCCCGAATTGCTCGGCGAGCCCTTGGAAGCGGGCGTTGTACTCGTCCTTCGTCGCAAGCTGGGTGTTGACATGCCAGTAGAGCAAGGACGCAAGCTCGGCCTTTGTTCCCGTCCCGCGTAGCTTCTTGCCTGGCTCCCCGAGGACGGTCTTGACGTGCTTGCGCAGGAATCCTTCGGTGACGAACTCAGAGAAGAAAAGGCTGACCTTCGACTCTTCCTGGCCCGGCTTGGGACGTCCTGTCTTCTTGTCGATCTTGCGTTCCGTCCAGGTCACACCGTTCAGCAACGTGAACGTGACGCGATCTACGTAACCCTGCCACGTGTACACGTTCTCCAAGACAATCGGGATCGACGAGAGATCGTGCAAGAGAACCTGGACGCGCTTGTAGTCTGCCGCGCTGTTGCTGCCCCCACGCAGTCTCCTGACCAACTCGTAGGCGGACATGCTGATGTGACCAAGCTGCAGCCCCTTGGGGGTGACTCCGAGTCCGTAGCAGCGCTCGTGCTCGCGCTGCTCTCCCCAGATTTCCAGAAGCCTTCGCCAAATGTCGCCGTGAACTTGGCGGAGAACGCCACGGGGGCGATCGGTATCGTTGACCTTGCCGATCGTGCGGCGTCGGATCACCTGTTCGTCGGACTCAGGATGCTTGACGGTCTTCTCGTAGGTGAACCAGTCGCCCTTGTAGCTGTTCGCGAGAAACAGGTTCGCCTGCTCCGTGGTGATCTCGGACCGAAAGGGGTGAGTAGCGATCTTGGGCAACGGGATCAGCTTACAGCGCTCCATGTCGCGCTGCTCCTTTAGGTCTGCTTCGAGCCGTGCCCTCTCGGCCGCGGCAGCAGCCTCCGCGGCCCCGCGCGCCGCGGCTTCTTTCTCAACCCGCTCTTGTTCCGCGGCTTCCCGCGCGTGGCGCTCGAGCTGGACGAACGGATTTGGTTCTGGTGGTGCCGGCGCTGCACTCTCTGCCTTTCGTCCCATCCCCCCTCCGGGTAGACGCATACAGCGTTGCAGCGTACTAGGCGGGCCTGACAGAACCGGTTTGCTCAAGGAACCTGGCCACCATCTCGTCGACGATTTCGCTCAGGTCTCGGTCCTGCTGGACGCAATAGGTCCTCAGCTCCTTGAAGCGCTTCACGTCGAGGTAGACACCAACCTTGCGCAGCTCGCGGCCATCCTTGCGGACGACGCTTCGACGACTAGGAGACTGGTCTCCCGGACGACTCGACGACTGCTCGACGAATCTATGGAGCGCTTGAGGGTCTTCCTTCGGTGGCTTGCGAGCGGCGAGTACTGGTTTTGTGCTTGGCATGAGTCCCCTTCCGAGTGAGTGCAAATAGTTCATCGACCAGGGCACGAACCTCGTCCGCAGCGGGTGACGTGGCGTCGTAGTCCGTGATCCCCTGACCGCTTGCCATCGCTTCCGCGTGGGCGGCGCGCTGGCGCAGCTCGGCCGCGAGCACGGGCAGGCCGATGCCAACCAGCGCATCGCGCGCCCCGGCTCCGATCGCGATGCGGCGCATTTGGCTGATGAGCCCGTAGGCCAGGAGGTGCGGGCGAACAATCTTCGCTTCGTTCACCAACTCCACGGATTCGGTCATGGCCCAGGCATCGGCTGGCGATGGCCCGCAGGGGAGGATCGCCAGATCGGCTACCATGAGCGCGGCGCGCTGGATCTCACCGTGGCGCGGCGGGCAGTCGATCACACAGTCGTCATAGGAGCGCAGCACGGCGTCGAGCTGACCAGGCACGTGCATCTTGGCGCCCATCGCGACGACGCTAGGAACGCGCCTTCCACCCTCACCTGCTACGTCAGACCATGTGCGGGTCGTGCCTTGCGGATCGGCATCGACGAGGAGCACGCGCCTTTCGCGCAGCATCAGCTCGGTTGCGATTCCTTGCGCCGCGGTCGACTTGCCGCTGCCGCCCTTCTGACCACAGAGCGCGATGATCATGACTCGTACCCTAGGGGCCGAATCCATCAGGACGCAAATTCCCTGTTCGCTTTAGGCGCCGATTCCCTGGTCAGCACATCGCCCGGTCGCCTGGTCGCCTGGTCGCCTGGTCGCCCGCGAAGCAGTTTGCAAACCCACGTTCGCGCGCTCACCCGTCACCGACGGTGGCTTCGAGACCAGTCGCGCAGACCCTTGTCCGTCAAGCGCTGGCGCGATGGCAAGAAAGCCAGCATGGAGCGGGGCCGACGCGGTGTCCGCGCGACGCCCCGAAAGAAACCGGTGAGATCTCCCTACACCCGAGATTCCAGTGCGTTGCAGACCAGAACAAGACCAGAGCGAGACCAGAACCAAAGCAGAAAAAAGCAGGTCAAAAGCAGAACGGACACCAGAGCGGAGACCAGGACGATCGGCAGAGCGTCTGCGCCAGCGCTCGGCGAAGATGACGCTTGATTCGGCTGCCCGAGGAGGCGTAGTTCCGATCACGCAAGCAGGGAGGGGGAAGATGGCGCTCAGGCGTACGCCACCGGCCGGGATGACCGAGCCTCGCGAGCTGTTCCACTTCTACTTCGACGTGGAGCCCTACCCGGGCATCCGCATCAAGGTCCATCGCAACGGGTCCGCCGACTACGAGGGCGTGTACATGGGCGAGGACATGACCTTCGAGTGGCAAGGTGGCAACCCGCGGGATGAGATCTTTGGCGCCACAGGCGGCGGCGACTACACCGCGCAAGCCTGGGGCAAGGGGGCTGATGGTCTCTGCCACGCGATCGGGCGCGCGAGCGGGTTCGACTTCCACGGGCATCCGCCGTTGCCGTTTCCGCCCCCACGCCCGCGCAGCGGGACCAACAAGCCAGCCGAGGAGCCGAAGACAGAGCAACGTCGCAAGGAGGCTGACGACATGCCCGACAAGCGCGACCAGTTGATCGAGGAGCTGCGCGCGGACCGTGAGCGTGCGCAGGAGCGCGCGCAGGAGCGGGAGCGCCAGCAGGAAGCGCAGTCGCGGGAGCGGGAGCGTGAATGGGAAGAGGGCAAGCGGCATCTGGAAGCGCAGCTCGCGGCAGAGAAGGCCACGCATGAGCGCGATCGGCAAGAGCGCGCGCGCCAGGAGAGCGAACGCGCGCTCTTGGCGACGCTGACGGCGACGCTGACGGCGGCCAGTGACGCCATGGGCCGGCGGATCGACAACATCGAGAGCAACCTACGCGCGCTGGTCAAGGAATCGATCGATGGCCTCAAGGCCAACCTCATCGACACGATCAAGGATGAGCTGCTCGAGGATCTGAAGGAAGACCTCAAGGAAGAACTGGTCGAAGTGCTCGAGACGAGCGTGCGCACGGTCGTGGATGAGAAACTGGCAGGGCTCGCCGGCATGACCGCAGGGGGCGGGGGCAAGGACGGGTGGGTGGAGGTGATGGGCGCGGTTGAGCGCACGTTTGAGCGGTTCCAAAAGACGCCGCCGCCAACACCGGCACCACAGCCGGCGACCGTGGCTCCAGCGGCGACCGTGGCGCCAGCGGCGCCAGCGGCGCCAGCGCCAGCGGCGACCGTGCAAGCCGCGGGGCCCATGCCGGATGACGAGCAGCGGAAGAAGAAGGACGAGGCGCATCAGCGCAGCCTGGCGGATGCGCTCGGCAAGGCGAGCCAGGCGGAGCAGGAGCGGGACGCGGCGCGGGCCGAGCTGGAGCGGCTGCGCGGACCGAAGCGGCCACCCCACCCCGCGGCTTGATGAGCCGGGCCGGCCCAGAACGGGGTGAACGGTGCCGGTGCGCGTGTACCGGAAACCCCGCGGGATTGAGGCGACGCTTGCGACGGTCGAGCTTATCCGGCGGGCGATCGTGGCGGGCTCTCAGAGCCTGCGGGTGCGAAAGCGCGCGGTCGAGATCGTGCACGCGGCCGGGGTGTGCCCGAAGGACTACCCGGGGGAGCTGCGGGCGCTGTTCGACTACTGCAGCCGGAAGCTGCGCTACACGCGCGACCCGGCCACGGCCGAGCTTGTGCACTCGAGCGGACGACTGCTCGGCGAGATCGACCAGCGTGGGTATACGGCGGGGGACTGCGACGATCAGACGGTGCTACTGGGGAGCCTTTCGGCAAGCATCGGGCTCCCGGTAGCGATTCGCATCGTGGGAGCCCGGCCGGGGGCGTTTTCTCACGTGCATCTGCGGGTGCGTGCGGGGCCTTTGTGGGTCCCTGCGGACCTCACGGCCTGGCCGCGTCATGGGCTCGGGTACGAGCCCCGTGCGCCGGCCGAACGGGTGTTCTTGCTCGATGGGAAGGAAGTGACAGGCA
>SCUU01000052.1 GCA_004297065.1 Gallionellaceae bacterium | reverse complement strand
GCGCATTATACAGATCAATCTGACACCGTCAACATTAATTTCGCACTTAATTTTTACTGTTTATTGCTTTACCGCTCCCAATCTCTTGCGCCGCAGCAGCAAGAGGGCGCGCATTATATCGGCCCGAAAGAAACCGTCAACCGTATTTTTAATTTTTGATGAAATATTTTTTAATTGTTTATTTCCGGGTGGCACATAGCCGATGACTCGCCCGCGAAATCGTACAATGCGCACCTGCTCTGAATTGCATCAAACCAAGGCCTGCTTATCGTGAAATTAATTTTGGGTATCGAGTCTTCCTGCGACGAAACCGGCGTCGCGCTCTATCACACCGAGCGCGGCCTGCTTGTTCACACCCTGCACTCGCAAATCGCCATGCACAATGAATATGGCGGCGTCGTACCAGAACTCGCCTCGCGCGACCATGTGCGTTATGCGCTACCGCTGATACGCGAAGTGTTGCAGCAAGCGAGCTGCACGCTGCAAGACATCGACGCCATCGCGTTCACGCAAGGCCCCGGGCTCTCCGGTGCATTACTGGTCGGCGCGAGTGTCGCCTGCTCTCTAGCCTATGCACTGAGCATCCCGACCATAGCCGTGCATCATCTAGAAGGGCATCTGCTCTCA
This sequence comes from Gallionellaceae bacterium, assembly GCA_004297065.1. Lineage (GTDB taxonomy): Bacteria > Pseudomonadota > Gammaproteobacteria > Burkholderiales > Gallionellaceae > PALSA-1006. The sequence goes on along the minus strand of SCUU01000052.1, from coordinate 36,520 downwards.
CCGCTGTTGTCCGACCCCGCGCCGGAATTTCCTTTCGTCGCCTTGCTTGTATCCGGCGGACACACTCAACTGATGCGCGTGGATGGCATCGGTCGCTACACCCTGCTCGGAGAGACGCTAGATGATGCCGCAGGCGAAGCTTTCGACAAGAGCGCAAAGCTGCTAGGCCTCGACTATCCCGGCGGTGCCTTGCTTGCCAAGCTCGCGCAACGTGGCGCACCGGGACGTTTCAAACTGCCGCGCCCGATGCTACACAGCGGCGATCTCGATTTCAGCTTCAGCGGCCTGAAGACCGCCGTACTGCTCGCCGTGCAACAGAACGCGCAAGACGAACAAACGCGTGCCGACATCGCATACGCCGCACAAGCCGCCATCGTGGATGTATTGGTAAACAAATCACTATCCGCCCTCAAACAGACCGGGCTCAAGCAACTCGTCATCGCCGGCGGCGTAGGCGCGAATCGAGAACTGCGCGCGCAACTCGACCAAGCCGCACAACAGCGCGACTTCAGAGTGTTCTACCCCGATCTTGAATTCTGCACCGACAACGGCGCAATGATCGCCTTTGCAGGCGCAATGAGATCGAAACTACAGACTGTCCAACGCGACTATCGCTTCAACGTCAAACCGCGCTGGGATTTACAGCAACTCAGTCAAGCCGACTGAGCTTCTTTCTTCTTGCTGCCAATCTTGCTTTCCTTGCCGGCCAGCAGATTCTGGATGTTGCTCTTGTGGCGCCAAATCAGCAGCAACGATATCGCCAGCGACACCCACACCCACTCGCGCGGCAAGCCCAGCAACAGCGCATAGACAGGTGTCGCACCCGCAGCCACCAAAGCGGAAAGCGACGAGTAGCGGAACACCACCGCCATAAACAGCCAGATCGCCAGCGCCCCCAGACCCATCCACACATTCAGCGCCAGCAACACACCCAATGCCGTCGCCACGCCTTTGCCGCCCTTGAATCTCAAGAACACCGGAAACAAATGACCAAGGAACACTGCCAGCGCGACAAGCGCGACGAGCAGTTGCGTATCCTGCGTTAGGAAATGCATCGCCAGAAAAACCGCCACCCAGCCCTTCGCCGCATCGCCCAACAGCGTCAACGCCGCCGCCGTCTTCTTGCCGCTGCGCAACACATTGGTCGCGCCCGGATTACCGGAGCCGTAAGTGCGCGGATCGGCCAGACCGAACGCCTTGCTCATCAGCACCGCGAAAGAAACCGAGCCCAGCAGATAGGCGAGCACAACAAAAACTAGGGTCATCATCTGGAATACCTTAAAATGCGAGCGGCAGATTTTACTCGAATGCCGCCATTACAACCAAACACCACCTTCTGACACATGGACATCATCTTCCTGCGCGAACTCAAAATCGACACCCTCATCGGCGTCTACGATTGGGAAAAGCGCGTACCGCAAACCCTGCAAATCGACCTGGAAATTGCACTGCCGGACAGCCGCGCCTGCCAAACCGACAATATAGCCGACACACTCAATTACGCCGACATCGTGCGACGCATCCAAAGCGAACTCGCCAGCCGCCATTTCAACCTGCTCGAAACACTGGCCGAACACATCGCCCAGATACTGCTCAAGGACTTCAAGGCGCCCTGGGTCAAAGTCAGCGTCGCCAAATTGCAAGCGATACGCGGCAGCAAAATGGTGGGGATCAGCATCGAACGCACAGCTTAACGTCACACAGGCAGAACGAACCTGACACCAAAACACAGACCCCTGCGCTGAACGACGACCAACTGCGCTTCATCTTGAATGCGGGAAAGAGACGCCAGATACGCCGCATGTGCGAACTCGTCGGACTCAAACCCGTGCGTATCGGCAAAGTGAGACCGGGAGACTTGCCCGCCGGGCTGTGGCACCATCTGCGCGAAGACGAACACGTCCAAGTGAGCGACCCAAAACAAAACGCCCCGGGTGATCGGGGCGTTTTGTTGTTGGTACAACTTCGGTTTAGACGCCCATGCAGACGGTATAGCTTGCTGCGTCATCAATCGAACCTGTTGCCGTTGCCGATGTAGCCGCTGCACTGCCATCAGGAACAACCAACACCGAGCCGGTAGCCGTATTGCCATCATCCAGAGTTGTATCCAACTGTTTTGCAAATTTACCCAAGATAGCTCTCGAACAAACAACGTATGCTCCGCGCAGGGCGTTGCCGCTGGCGTCTTTCACCGGAGTAAGGAATGCCGCAGTGCAAGACGCTGTAGGGGTGCTTGCCGCCGTACAGCTAGTTCCACCCTGAACACCGATCGCTCCGCCAACCGCATTCGTTGGAATATAGCCGGCATCGGTCAACGCAGTCGGCCCCGGCGCCAAACCGGCCAAACGCGCATGCTGCCAAAACAAGGCAGATTCATCCGTCACTGCCGCTGCCGCATTCCACATTCCCTCGATCACGCCGTTGCCAGTGGCGCAACGTCCCGTTGCGGCAGGCGTACATGCAATAGCGCCTGCCGCATGAGTGGCGGCAGAAGCATCATCACCAGGCAACGCCTTGAATTTATCCTGATAACCATAAATAAACACAGGAATATTCTTAAAGTCGGTCGCCAGATTCTTCACCTTGGCGCTGTTGATGAGTTCCTGTCCTTTCAGCACGCCGCCGAGCAACAGGCCGATAATCACCAGTACGATGGCGATTTCGATTAAAGTAAAGCCCGATTGTTTGCGTTTCATTTGATTCTCCCAATAAACCTGAAATTAGAATGAGTTGCTTTGCGAATTTATATAGGCAGCATCCGTGCCAGCCGAATGGCCGACACGAAAAATCGCTTGCTATAAAGCACCAGAAGTTCGCAACCACAAGGGGTTCGCTTAGCGTAACAGGGTTGCAGATATGAAGCCATTGTTCTCAGACTCTAAAGAGTGACACAGCAAACGACGAGTTTCGGACAAGGGGCGACGAAATGCCGACGCTGGCAGACACCAAGATAATCCGCTCAGACTGCTGGCTTGCGGTCTTTAATGCTGGCGACGCTGCATTTGGCACTGCTGCTGGGAACGCAAAGTGCTTGGGCGCGGCCTTTGCTGTTTGCGCATCTGGGCATATTTCTGTTGTGGCAGCCGTTATGGCACGGCGAGAGCCAGTTGCGTCCGGGCAGCATTTTATTCATCGGCGGCGCGAGTCTGGTGGCGCTGTTGTGGCTGAACTGGTGGGTGCTGGCGTTTTGGGCAAGCGGCTTGTTCGCCTTGGTTGGCGGGCGCGTATTCGCTTTCCATACGCGCTGGCAGCGCTGGCGCTATCTGCTGGCGATGGCGTATTTGCTGGCCGTGCTGTTGTTGTGGGTGACACCGCACCTGTTCGAGTTACCCGTGATCGTGGATGCTGCGAGCAACCTGATGGGCTTGCTGCTGCCGCTATTGCTGGCCTTGATGCTGCTGCCCAAGGAAAAAGAGCAGGCCGATGCCGCGCAGATCGTGGATTTCATCTACAGCCTGCTGCTGTTTTTGCTGGTGACGTTGCTGGTGCTGGGCAGTTTGGCCTTTATGACGTTGGCGCGCGTGGATTATTTCGAGGCGCTGCTGCGCACTTTGTTTATCCTCGCGGTGATGCTGTTCGTGCTGGGCTGGCTGTGGAATCCGCGCCTGGGCTTCTCCGGCTTGCAGCCGATTTTCTCGCGCTATCTGCCCAACATCGGCACGCCGTTCGAGGCGTGGCTCAAACATCTGGCAGGGACGGCGCAACAGGAGCCCAACCCTGCCGTTTTCCTCGCGCGCGCCATCGAGCATTTTTCCGAAATGCCCTGGGTGTCTGGCCTGGCGTGGGTGTCGGACGAGGGGCATGGCAATCCGGGTTTGTCCAGCCAGCATCGCATCGAAGTGGTGGATCACGATCTGCATCTGACCCTGTTCAGCCGCCAGCGCATCTCGCCTTCGGCGCTGCTGCACATCCATTTGCTCGCGCAGTTGCTCGGCCATTTTTATCAGGCCAAACGGCGCGAACAGCGCCTGCGCGAGATCGCCCGCTTGCAGGCCATTTACGGAACGGGCTCGCGCCTCACGCACGATCTGAAGAACATGCTGCAATCGCTGCTTGCACTCACCTCGGTAGCGCAGCATCAGCCCGACAAGGCGCAACCGATTTTGCAGCGCCAATTGCCCGTACTCACGCAGCGCATCGAGCTGATCCTGGGCAAGCTCAAGGCACCGCAACTGGAAACCGATGCGGCCACACTGCCGCTGGCTATCTGGTGGGATGGACTGCGGTTGTTGAACGGCATCGTGCCGTCCGAAGACGGCCTGGGAGTAGGCATGTATCAGGCCGCACGCTGGGCCGCGCAGTCGGGGTTTTGTCTGACACTGACCGAGAACAAAAACGGCAAGGTGTGCTTTGAATTGTGCAATGCGCAGGAACTCGCCCCTACAAAATGGGCGAACTCTCGCCCTCCTTCGGTATAATCCGCCCCCATGAATAAACAGCTCTCCGCAACTTCCAACGCACTGGATCTCGCGCGCAAAGTATTGAGCGTCGAAGCCGATGCGCTACATGCACTGGTACAGCGCATCGACGATTCCTTTCTGCATGCACTGAACATCATCCTGTCCGGCGAAGGCCGGGTGATCGTGAGCGGCATGGGCAAGTCCGGGCACATCGCGCGCAAGATCGCGGCGACCATGTCCAGCACGGGAACGCCCGCCTATTTTGTGCATCCGGGCGAAGCCAGCCACGGCGACCTCGGCATGATTACCGCCGAGGATGTGTTCATTGCCATTTCCTATTCCGGCGAAAGCGAGGAACTGCTCACCATCGTGCCGGTCATCAAGCGCCAGGGTGCGAAACTCATCAGCCTGACCGGCAATGCCAAGTCTAGCCTCGCACTCGCCGCCGATGCGCATCTCAACGGTTACGTGGCGCAAGAGGCTTGCCCGATGGGATTGGCACCCACCGCCAGCACGACTGCCGCGCTGGCCTTGGGCGATGCGCTCGCGGTGGCGCTGCTGGATGCCAAAGGCTTTGGCGAAGAGGATTTTGCGCGCTCGCACCCGGGCGGTAGCCTGGGGCGGCGTTTGCTCACGCATGTGCGCGATGTGATGCACTCCGGCGCAGGCATCCCCACCGTGGCGCATGACGCCACACTGGCCGATGCGGTGCTGGAAATCTCGCGCAAGGGCTTGGGCATGACGGCCATCGTAGACGACGCGCAAAAAGTGCTGGGCATCTATACCGACGGCGACCTGCGCCGCACGCTGGAGAAGCGCCTGGATTTCAGCGCCACGCCGGTCGATGCGGTGATGTCGCGCAACCCGCGCTGCATCGCCGCCGATGCACTGGCGGTAGAAGCGGTGCAAACCATGGAGCAATACCGCATCAGCCAGATGCTGGTGGTGGATGCCGACCGGCGTTTGGTCGGCGCGTTAAATATGTTCGACCTGTTGCGTGCCAAGGTAATTTAAAAATGATCGTCGAAAAGATACTCCCCATCCGTTTGATCGCCTTCGATGTGGACGGCATTCTCACCGACGGCGGCTTGTACCTTTCCGATTCTGGCGAGGAATTCAAGCGTTTCAACTCGCTGGACGGACACGGCTTGAAGATGCTGAAAAAATCCGGCGTGGAGCTGGCCATCATCACCGGACGCACTTCGCGCTGCGTGGAGATGCGCGCGCAGAATCTGGGCATCACGCATTTGTACCAAGGCGTCGAAAAGAAATGGGATGTCATGCAGCATCTGCTCGGCAAACTGGGGCTCGCACCCGAAGTCGCCGCCTTCATGGGCGATGACGTGGTCGATCTGCCCGTGATGACGCGCGTGGGCCTGGCCTTGACCGTCCCCAAAGCGCCGACCGCCGTGCTCGACCGCGCGCATTACACCACCAAGCACGATGGCGGATACGGCGCGGTACGCGAGGTGTGCGAGCTGATCATGTCCGCCCAGGGCACGCTGAACGCGCAATTGGCGCCCTTTCTCGAATGATGAATGGCCGCACTTTGCTGGAACGCATGCGCGCATGGTTGCCGCTGCTGCCGCCGTTGCTGTTGCTGGCCGCCACCTATTGGCTCAACCAGCAAGTGCAGCCGGTTCCCGCCAAACCCGACAGCAGCAAACGCCACGACATCGATTACGAGGTGGATAAACTGTCCTCCGTCACGCTCAATGAGCAGGGACAGGCGCGTTACATGATGACCACGGAAAAAATGTGGCACTACCCGGACGACGACAGCACGCACTTGCAGATGCCGCGTTTCGTCAGCCTGCATAACGACCGCGCCCCCATGGTCACATGGGCGAAAACCGGCAAAATCTCCAGTCGCGGGGATGAAATATCCCTCTATGACGAGGTGAAAATCATGCGTCTGGGCAACGACAAGCAAGGCGACATGACATTCGATACCGACTACCTGCACATCGTGCCCGAGCGGGACATCATCGACACCGACCGCCCGGTTACGCTCGTCACCGCGTACGACTCCATCCGGGCAGTGGGCATGACTCTCGACAACAAATCCCGCACCATCGCCCTTTTATCCAACGTCCGCGCCACGCATGAACCCGTTCAAAAATAAGTCCGCCCTGCTGGTCGGCATGGCACTCCTCGCCGGCATGGGTGCCGCCCACGCCGAAAAAGCGGATCGCAACAAACCGATCCACATCGAATCCGATCGTTTGAGCGTGGACGACGCCAAACACATCAGCACCTTCGAGGGCAAAGTCGAACTCGTACAGGGAACCTTGCGGCTCAGCGCCGAAAAGCTGGTGGTGACCGACGATGCCGCCGGAAACAAGTTTTGCGTTGCCACCGGACACTTGGCCAGCTTCCGCCAAAAGCGCGAGGAGACGAACGAATACGTGGAAGGCTACGGCGAACGCATCGAATACGACACGCGCGGCGAAACGGTCGATTTTTATGTGCAGGCGCGCGTAAGGCGCGATCAAAACGAAGTGCGCGGCGACCACATCACCTACAGCACGCAAACCGAGATATTCCGGGTAAGCGGACGCCCCGATACCGGGCGCGTACGCGCGACGATACAACCCAAAAACAGTGAGCCCAAAGCCGGAAAAACCGGCGCGGCACCCAAATAGCGGACAAGCCATGAGCGAACTCCGCACTGCCACCCTGAAAAAACGTTATCGCTCCCGCACCGTGGTGCAGGATGTCTCGCTGTCTGTCAAAAGCGGCGAGGTGGTCGGACTGCTTGGCCCCAACGGCGCAGGCAAGACCACCAGCTTCTATATGATCGTCGGACTGATCGCTGCGGACGGCGGCGACATCTTCATCGACAACCAGAACATCACGCATCTGCCCATCCATCGCCGCGCGCGGCTCGGCTTGGGCTACCTGCCGCAGGAGGCATCCATCTTCCGCCGCCTGAGCGTTGCGGAAAATATCCGGGCGGTACTCGAACTGCAGGGCTACAACAAGGAAGAGATGAACGGACGGCTGGAAGAATTGTTGAACGACCTGCACATCACGCATATCCGCGACAATCAGGCGCTCAGCCTGTCCGGCGGGGAACGCCGCCGCGTCGAGATCGCGCGCGCGCTGGCGACCAACCCGCGTTTCATCCTGCTGGACGAGCCTTTTGCCGGGGTCGATCCCATCGCCGTGCTGGACATCCAGAAGATCATCCATTTCCTCAAGGAACGCGACATCGGCGTACTCATTACCGACCATAACGTGCGGGAAACATTGGGCATTTGCGACCGTGCCTATATCATCAACGCCGGCTCGGTGATGGCGGAAGGCAAACCCGAAGAAATCATCTATAATGAAGGCGTCAGAAAAGTCTACCTCGGCGAAAACTTCAAGCTCTAAAGCCCGAACGATCCCACCGTAAAATGAAAGCAGCGCTACAACTCAGACAGTCGCAACAACTGACACTCACGCCGCAGTTGCAGCAGGCTATCAAGCTATTGCAATTGTCCACGCTGGAGATCAATCAGGAAACGGCGCGCCTGCTGGACGAAAATCCTTTCCTCGAACGCGAGGAAGACGATTTCGCCCAGCCATACGCACATGGCGATGCACCTGCCGTTTCCGCCGGCACGACCGAAACCAAGCCCACTGCCGAGAACGAGAGCCAACCCGCAGAACTGGACTGGAACGAGCCGAATTTCACCGCCTCCGGCACATCGGACGACGAAGATGACGGCCACTCCGAAATCGCCGCCGACCGCCCCAATATGCGCGAACATCTGCTCTGGCAAGTGAACATGAGCCAGTTGGATACGCGCGACAAGAAACTCATCGGCCTGCTCATCGACGCGCTGGATGACAACGGCTATCTCGCACAAGCGCTGGAAGAGATCGCCGAGCTGTTGCCCGCCGAACTCGACGTCACGCTCGACGACCTGGAGACCGCGCTGGTGCAACTGCAACATCTGGACGAACCCGGCATCGGCGCGCGCAATCTGAGCGAATGTCTCGCACTGCAACTGCAAGCCCAGCCCGAAGATGTTCCGGGGCGCGATCTGGCGCTGGGCATCGTGACGAACCACCTGGATATGCTCGCCAACCGCGACTTCAACAAACTGAAAAAGGCGCTGCACTGCGACGACGAGGCACTGCGTTGCGCGCAAGACCTCATCATCCATCTGCAACCCAAGCCCGGCACCACTTTCGAGCAACGCGCGGCGGATTACGTGGTGCCCGATGTGCTGGTGGAGCGCCACGGCGGCATCTGGAAAGCGCGCCTCAACCCGGAAGCGATGCCGCGCCTGCGCGTCAACCAGATCTACGCCAACATCCTGCAACGCCGCGACGAGCAAAGCTCGCAACAGATGGCCGGGCAATTGCAGGAAGCGCGCTGGTTCATCAAAAATCTGCAACAGCGTTTCGACACCATCCTGCGCGTATCGCAGGCCATCGTCGAACGTCAGCGCCAGTTCTTCGAGCACGGCGATATCGGCATGCGCCCGCTGGTGCTACGCGAGATTGCTGAGCAACTGGAGCTGCACGAATCCACTATTTCGCGCGTGACCACGCAGAAGTTCATGCTCACCCCGCGCGGCATCTACGAGCTCAAATATTTCTTCGGCAGCGGTCTTTCCACCGAAGCCGGCGGGGCGTGCTCATCTACCGCCATCCGCTCCATCATCAAGCAACTGGTCGGCGAAGAGGATACAAAAAATCCCCTGACCGACAGCCGCATATCCGAAATCCTGGCACAGCAGGGCATATTGGTTGCCCGCCGTACCGTGGCAAAATACCGGGAATTACTGAACATCCTCCCGGTGAATCTTCGTAAATCCCTCTAACCATAAAGGAGCAGGCCATGAACCTCAACCTCACCGGACGTCACCTCGAAATCACTCCTGCGATCCGCGAACACGTCGTCTCCAAACTCGACAAAGTGAAACGTCACTTCGACAACGTGATCGACGTCAACGTCATCCTGTCGGTGGACAAGCTCCAGCAGAAGGCCGAAGCAAGTCTGCATCTGAGCGGCAAGACCATCATTGCCGAAACCGCGGACAGCAATCTGTACGTCGCCATCGATGCCTTGATCGAGTCGCTGGACCGCCAGGTGCTCAAGCACAAGGAAAAGAACACTGCGCGCCGCCACGATGACACGGGCAAACACGCAGCAGCAGAATAACAATCCAAGGGCGATCAAACATCGCCCTTTTGTTTCGGTACCGGAAACATGAGCCTGATTAGCAAAATTCTTCCCTTGGAAAACATCTTGCTGGATGCGGAATCTTCCAGCAAGAAACGCGTGTTCGAGCGCGTCGGTTTGCTGTTCGAAAATTCGCAAAAGATCGCGCGCAGCCAGGTGTTCGACAGCCTGTTCGCGCGCGAGAAACTGGGCTCGACCGGGCTCGGACAAGGCGTGGCGATTCCGCACGGACGCATCAAAAACCTGCGCGAGGCCGTCGCCGCGTTCGTCAAAACGGAAAACCCCATTCCCTTCGATGCGCCGGATGGCGCCCCCGTTAACCTGATCTTCGTCTTGCTCGTGCCCGAGCGCGCGACCGATCTGCATCTGCAGCTGCTCGGCGAACTCGCGCAAATGTTCAGCGACACTGCTTTCCGCGAGCGTTTGCTGGCGAGCGACGACATCGCCGCCATCCATCAAATGTTCGTCAGCTGGCAAGGTTAAACCTAAAAACCGCAGTTGACCGCTCCATAGAGGACGCAAGCAATGAACAGAAAAGAATTACGTTATTTATCCACGCTCACCCATCAGGTGAGTCGCTACGAAGCGTATTGCACGTCCCTCGCGACGCATGGCGGCGTTATTCCTCCTCGGAATGGAACAACCATTCCTCGTCGCACCCGCAAGGGGCAGGCCGTGGCTGTAAAGCCGCTAAAGCGGCAACAGCCACGCTCTCGCGCCTTGCCATACACCGCGATGAACACGCACTACGCTTCGTTCAACTACGGTTTCTAGGTTAAAGCCGTGGCCCAGGTCTACATCCAGAAACTCTTTCAGGACAAACAGGAACGTTTGGGGCTGACTTGGGTTGCCGGCAGCGACGGCGCCGACCGCGTGCTGGAAAGCGAGGTCGTCAACGCCTCCGACAAAGGTCTCATCGGCCACCTCAACCTGATCCACCCCAACTGGGTGCAGGTCATCAGCAACACCGAGCTGGACTACCTGCGCAACCTCGACCCGGCGGCGCTGGGCGAAGCTTTCGCGCAACTGCAAGCCTCCGGTTCGCTGTGCCTGATCCTCGCGGGGGTGGAAGAAGTCCCGCCCGAGCTGATCGCCTATGCCAACCACTCGCGCACGCCCCTGTTCCTCTCGCCGCAAAGCAGCGTGCATCTCATGTGGATGGTGCGCCACTACATCATCAAAGAACTGGCGGAATCCACCACGCGCCACGGCGTATTCCTCGACGTGCTCGGCGTGGGCGTGATGATTACCGGCGATAGCGGCGTAGGCAAAAGCGAATTGGCACTCGAGCTGATTACGCGCGGCAACGGCCTGGTGGCGGACGACATCACCGAGCTGTACCGCATCTCGCCGGAAACACTGGAGGGGCGCTGCCCGGATTTGCTGCGCGACTTCCTCGAAGTACGCGGCTTGGGCGTACTCAACATCCGCACCATGTTCGGCGAGACCGCCGTGCGCCGCAAGAAAAGTCTCAAACTCATCGTGCATCTGCATCGCCCCGGCGGCGGCGACCTGTCCAAGATGGAACGCCTGCCGTTCAAAGCCAGTTTTCAAGACATCCTCGGCGTGCAGATCAGCACAGTGGAAATCCCGGTGATGGCCGGGCGCAACCTCGCCGTGCTGGTCGAGGCCGCCGCGCGCAACTTCGTATTGCAACAGCGCGGCATCAACACGATGGACGAATTCATCGCGCGCCACGAACAACAGATGCTGGACCAGTCCGCATGAAATTGTTTTTGATCAGCGGGCTCTCCGGCTCCGGCAAGAGCGTTGCGCTCAAAGTGCTGGAAGACAGCGATTACTATTGCGTGGACAACCTGCCGGTAGAACTGCTGCCCGCGCTGATCGCCAACTTGCAGCAATCCGGCTACTCGCGCTGCGCCGTGAGCATCGACGTGCGCAGCGGCGGCAGCATGCACGAACTGCCGCACTACATCGACCAGCTCAAGCAACGCGGCGTGGATGTACACCTGCTGTTCCTCGATGCGCAAACCGACACGCTGGTAAAACGTTTTTCCGAAACGCGCCGCCGCCATCCCCTGGGCGACGATAAACGCACCCTGCCCGAGTGCGTGCAACAAGAGCGCGAACTATTGAACGAGATCAGCCGCATCGGCCACCATATCGACACCAGCGACATCGGCGCCAATACCCTGCGTTTCTGGGTCAAGGATTTCGTGCAGGCAGACCGCTCCAAACTCACGCTGCTGTTCCAGTCGTTCGGGTTCAAATACGGCGTGCCGCTGGATTCCGACCTGGTATTCGACGTGCGCTGCCTGCCCAACCCGCACTACAACGAACAACTGCGCCCGCTCACCGGGCGCGATGCGCCGGTCATCGAATTTCTGGAGCAGACTGCCTCTGTGCAAAAAATGTACGGCGACATCCGCCGCTTCGTTGAAGAATGGCTGCCCTGCTTCATTGCCGACAACCGCAACTACCTCACCGTGGCCATCGGCTGTACCGGCGGGCAACACCGCTCGGTCTACCTCGCGGAAAAACTCGCGCGCCATTTCAAAGCCGGACAACAAGTGCTGGTGCGTCACCGCGAACTCTCGCAACACACCTGACCGTGAGCCACCTTGCCCACATCAAGCTCGGCGACAGCCTGATCTTAGTGTTGGGCGGCGTGTTTACTGTCTGGCTTGCCGCCGCTGTCTGGCAAGGCGGCGTTGCCGACAAAGCCATCATCCGCAGCGGCGGCAAAATATTCCGCGAAGTGCCGCTCGCGCACGACATCGAAGTCAGCGTCCAAGGCCCGCTCGGCACCAGCATCATCGCCATCAAAAATCATCAAGCGCGCATCGCCTCCGACCCCAGCCCGAGGCAATACTGCGTGCGCCAGGGCTGGCTGAAAAATGCGGGCGAAGTCGCCATCTGCCTGCCCAACCAGGTGAGCGTGGAATTGGCGGGCGGATCGAAAAAGTATGACAGCCTCAATTATTAAAACAGTGCTGAGTACCGAGTGCCGAGTACCGAGTAAAACCCGACGCTCTGCTTTTCACTCAGCACCCGCTACCCGGCACTCGGTACTCTAGCATATGGCCACCACCATCAAACTCGCCACCAGCGCCGAAGACCACCACATCGCGCGCCTCGCCGCCGTGGCACTCGGCCTCAGCGTGCTCGAAGCCGCCATCCCCTCGCCGCTGCCCGGCGTTAAACCGGGACTGGCGAACATCATCGTACTCATCGTATTGGCGCGTTACGGTTGGCGCGCGGCGGCATGGGTCTCGCTGTTGCGCGTGCTCGCTGGCAGCCTGCTGATGGGCAGTTTTTTAGCGCCGGGATTTTTCCTGAGCCTCGTCGGCGCGCTGTGCAGCCTCGCGGTACTCGCGTTGAGCATGCACTTACCCCAACGCTGGTTCGGTGCCGTCACCCACAGCGTGCTCGCCGCCTTCGCGCACATCGCTGGGCAAATGCTGGTGGTGTATCTCTGGCTCATCCCGCATGCCGGTATCGCCTACCTGCTGCCCGTCTTCGCCGCAGCCGCGCTGGTATTTGGTACAGTGAATGGAATTATCGCGATGCAATTTATGAATACTCCGCAACAGTCCCCTCTCCCACCGGGGGAGGGCTAGGGTGGGGGAATACTCTCTCAACAGGGATATGAAATGAAAACCATCACCCTAGCCTTCACCGGTGCCTCCGGCCTGCCCTACGGCATGCGTCTGCTCGAATGCTTGCTGCAAAGCGGACAGCGTGTGCATCTGGTGTACTCGCAAGCCGCGCAGATCGTCGCCAAACAGGAAATGGATTTTGTACTGCCGAGCCGCCCGCAAGATGCGGAACAAATGCTCTCTGAACGTTTCGGCAAATTCAGCGGCGACCTCAAAGTGTTCGGCATTCAGGACTGGTTCGCCCCCATGGCCTCCGGCTCCAACCCCGGCGATGCGATGGTAGTGTGCCCATGCACCATGGGCACACTGGGCAAGATCGCGGGCGGCATCAGCGACGACCTCATCGCCCGCTCCGCCGACGTGATGCTCAAAGAAAAACGCGCCTTGATTTTAGTGCCCAGGGAAACGCCCTTCTCCTCCATCCATCTGGAGAACATGCTCAAACTTTCACATGCGGGCGCAGTCATCATGCCGCCGAATCCGGGCTTCTACCACCATCCGCAGAGCGTGCAGGATACGGTGGATTTTGTGGTGGCCAGGCTAATGGATCATTTGGGGTTGGAGCAGCGTTTGATGAAGAAGTGGGGAGAGTAAATCAACTTCGTCGGGGGGAGCCCGACGGTTTTGGCTTTTGCTCTTAGCAAATCTTTGCCAGTATCGCCCGCACCGGCGTCGGAATCGCCGCCTGTATCGCCTCTTCCACATCCAGCCACACGCTGCCCGGTTGCGCAACACGCAAAGGTTTATGAGCGAGTTGAATCTTCAGCGGCGTGATATGCAATTTGAAATGGGTGAAGGTATGCGCGAATGTCTCCAACCTTATTCCCTCGCCAGCATCCATACCGTTGCGCATAAACCAATCCTTGGCAGCAGCCTCATCATCGAACTGCGGCGGACACCACAGCCCGCCCCAGATGCCGCTGCCGGGGCGTCTCTCCAACAGGATGTCGTTGCCGTGCATGAGCAATAGAAACGTGGCGTATTTTTCCGGCACGGCTTTCCTCGGGCGCGGCGCAGGCAGTTCGGCGGTGCGTTCCGTCCGCAAAGCGATGCAGCCGGCTTGTACCGGGCAGATCGCGCATCTGGGTCGGCTGCGCGTGCAGACAGTCGCCCCCATGTCCATCAGTGCCTGCGTGTAGATTGCAACATCGCTTCGCGGCAGCAGCGCTTCGGCTTGTTGCCACAATTTCTCTTCTACCTTTTTTTCGCCTGCCCAGCCTGCTATGCCGCAATAGCGCGCCAACACGCGCTTGACGTTGCCATCGAGTATGGCGCGGCGTTCGTGATACGCCAGCGCGCAGATCGCGGCGGCGGTGGAGCGGCCGATGCCGGGGAGTTCGACGATGTCTTCGAACCTGCGCGGGAATTCGCCGTTGAATCTTTCGACGATAATGCATGCCGCCTTATGCAGATTGCGCCCTCTGGCGTAGTAACCGAGGCCGCTCCAGTGGGCGAGCACCTGCTCTTCCGTGGCTGCCGCCAACGCGGCGATGTTGGGGAAGGATGCGACGAAGCGCCGGTAATAGGGGATGACGGTGGCGACCTGCGTCTGTTGCAGCATGACCTCGGACAGCCACACGCGATACGCATCCGCGCCCTGCCAGGGCAGGCCGTGGCGGCCATGTGTGCGTTGCCAGCTAATGAGTTGGGAGGCGAACGATTTCATAATCCGCAAAATAAAACGAGGCCGCAACGGCCTCGTATCTTTTTCATTGTCCGCACATTATTCCGGCAGGGCAATCTTGTTGTCGGTGCTGTATTGATAATCCTTGAACACATGTTCCGCAGACAGTACCCGGTAGCTGCCGTCCGCCAGTTTGCGCGTGGTGTCTTTCAGGCGATAGGTGTAATGCCCGCAGGTCCACAGTTTGAAGTTGCGCATGTGGGTGCATAAACAGGTCTTGTCGAACACCCGGATTTTTTTCTCGCCGGGATGCAGTGCCACTTCGCGATTGTAGGAGTCGATGTAGGAGCACCTGCCGTTGGCATCAAGGATATAGCCGTAGGATTCGCAACCGGGGCGGATGCCGGAGCCGATGGCGGGGCTGTTTTTCAGCATGCGCATCGGGTAGCCGGTAGGCGATACGCCGTTCACTTCGATATCGGATTCGCTGGCCATGAAGTATTGCTGTTGCACATCGCCGGGCAGGCCGCATTCTTTGGCTACGGTAAAACGCGTGGCCACCTGCACGGCCGCCGCGCCCATTTCGAGGAAGCTGACCGCATCGCTGCCGGTGAAGATGCCGCCGGCGGGGATAACCGGGATGTCGAGCTTTTCGGCTTGCAGGTAATCCAGAATTTCTTGCGTGATGGTGCGCAGGTCGTATTGCGCCCAGTCCATGCCGAAGCCCAAGTGGCCACCCGCCAAGGGGCCTTCGACCACCACGTAATCGGGCAGACGGCTGGAGCGTGCGTTCTTGCGCAGAAACAATTGCAGTGCGCGCAATGAAGAAACGATGATGCCGAGCTTGGCATCGCGAAAACGCGGATGGTCTTCGATCATCGCGAACGAGCCGAGATGCAGGCCGGCCGCCAGGGTGATGCCGTCGATGCCGGCGGAAAGCGCTTCGTCCAAACGCACCTTGAGCGTTTCTTTGGGCGCATTCATGGTGAGTTTTTCCATGACGTTGACAAATACCATGCCGGGGCCACGCTTGGCTGCCATGGTATTGCCCACGTGCAGGCGGGTAGATTCGGCGATATGGCCGAGATCGAACTTGATGTCTGTCTTGTCGGAGTTTTCGAGGTTGTATTTGTACTGTGTCAACTTCGTTTTAACGAAGTCGGTGTCGTAAAGACGATCCGTTACCGTAGGCAGCATGGCATCGGAGATATGCCCGATACCGCCGAGACGCGCGGCTTCCAGTGCCAGTTCCGCCGTGGAAATATCCACGCCCATCCCGCCTATCATGATAGGAACCAGCTCGCTCTTGCCAAAGCGCAAGCGGAAATCATCCACGCGTTTCATACTATTCTCTCGTTACATTCAGGCGGCTATATTACCTTGGAATAACGCGCGTGTTCCTGTTTGGTGCGCAGATATTTGTCAAAAACCATGCAAATATTACGGATTAGCATGCGTCCTTTCGGCGTGACGCTGATCCATTGCGGCGAGATTTTCAGTAGCCCTTCACGCTCATATTCGGCCAGTTCTTTCAGCTCGGCGGCGAAATACTGGTCGAAGTCGATGAGGTAGGCGATATTGAACGATTCTTTCGATATTTCGAAATGGCACATCAGTGCCTGGATAATCGCGCGGCGCACCAAGTCGTCCGCGTTCAGTTCCATGCCGCGCATGATGGGCAATGTGTTGCGATCCAGCGCATCGTAGTAGTCTTCCAGTTCGCGGAAATTCTGGCTGTAAGTCGGGCCGATCTTGCCGATGGCGCTCACGCCGACCGCCACCAGATCGCAATCGGAATGCGTGGAATAGCCCTGGAAATTGCGGTGCAGGCGGCCCTGGCGTTGCGCCACGGCAAGTTCATCGTCCGGTTTGGCAAAATGATCCATGCCAATGTAAACATAGCCGGCGTCTGTCAAGGTCTGCACCGCGAGACTGAGAATATCGAGTTTGAGTTGGCCTGCGGGCAGGTCTTCATCATGGATGCGGCGCTGTGGTTTAAAGATGGCGGGCATGTGCGCGTAGTTGTAGATGGACAAACGGTCCGCACCCGCCGCGACGACCTTATCCAACGTGGCCTTGAACCCCGCCAGATTCTGTTTGGGCAGGCCGTAGATGAGGTCGATGCTCACCGACTGGAAACCGTTGGCGCGTGCCGCCCTGATGACTTGCAGCGTCTCTTCTTCGCTCTGGATGCGGTTCACCGCCTTCTGCACTTCGGGGTCGAAGTCCTGCACGCCGATGCTGATGCGGTTGAAGCCCATCTCGCCCAGCAGCGCCACGGTCTCGTCGCTCACTTTGCGCGGGTCGATCTCGATGGAATATTCGCCGTTGTCGATCAACTGGAAGTTCTTGCGGATCGCGCCCATGAGTGTGCGGATCTCGTCGTTGCTCAAAAAGGTCGGCGTGCCGCCGCCGAAGTGCAATTGCTCGACGCGGCGCCCATCGCCCAACAGCGCTGCCTGCATCTCGATTTCTTTGATGACGTAACCGACATAGGTCGCCGCTTTGCTGAAATCTTTGGTGATGACTTTGTTGCACGCGCAATAGAAGCACAGCGTGTTGCAGAACGGGATATGCACGTACAGCGACAGCGGACGGCTGATGCCGCCGATCTCGCGCTTGCCCAACCAGTTGGCGTAGGTCTCGGCATTGAATGCTTCGACGAAACGGTCTGCGGTGGGATAAGAGGTATAGCGCGGCCCGTTTTTGTCCAAGCGCCGGATCAGTTCCAGATCGACTTCGAGATTGCCCGCCACATATTCTGTGTTTTTGCTCATGGTTCTTTTTGCCTTAATTTGGGTCGCCGCACTATGCCAGCCGGGCCAAAATTGCGTTTGATATAGGTCAAAATCCGTGTCATATTTGCGCCCCGAGGATGCAGCACACACATAATAATCAAGTGCAAAGAGCCATTTCATTTCCCCCTGCTGCCGTCGCCTGCTCCAGTTGCAATCTGCGCGAATTCTGTTTGCCCGCAGATTTCACGGAGGCGGAAATTCGCCAACTTGAGACCCTGACCGGCCTCAAGCGTGCCTATAGACGCGGCGATTATCTCTACCGCAGCGGCGCACGCTTCGCCTCTCTGTATGCCATCCGCACCGGCTTTTTCAAGACCCAGGTACTGCACGAGGACGGGCGCGAGCAGGTGACCGGGTTCCAGATGCCCGGCGAGATCATCGGGCTGGATGCGATCAGCACGGATGTGCATACCTGTGATGCCGTAGCGCTGGAAGACAGCGAGGTGTGCGAGCTGCCGTTCAACCGTCTGGAAGAACTCAGCCGCCAATTGCCCACCTTGCAGCGCCATCTGCACAAGATCATGAGCCGCGAGATCGTGCGCGACCAGGGCATCATGCTGTTGCTGGGCTCGATGCGTGCGGAAGAGCGCCTTGCGGCGTTTCTGCTCAATCTGTCGCAACGCTTTGCCGCGCGCGGCTATTCCCCGAACGCGTTCAGGTTGCGCATGACCCGGCAGGAGATCGGCAGTTATCTGGGGCTGAAACTGGAGACGGTCAGCCGCACGCTGTCGTACTTTCAGGAGAACCGGCTGATCGACGTCCACAATAAGTCTATCGAGCTCATCGATATGCCGCGCCTGTTGCGGCTGGTCGGGCAGCAACCCGCAGCACCGCTTTAAAACTGGCAAGGTCACCGACGCTGTGTTAGTGTCGCGGCCTTATTTATTTAACATCCTTTATAGAGGTAATCTTAATGTCGGATATTCAAACTAGCGACGCCGAAAGAAAACGCTCTCGCCATTTGCATGCTGCACTGCTATTCAATTTGGTCGTAAACCATATTTTCCTATTCCTGATGGCACTGACCCTTATTAAATTAAGCACCATCCCGATGGCTTTGATGGCGATCATTTCCATATCGTTGCTCGGTTACATCTTGGTCAAGGCAAAGCATTCGCTTGCCAATGAGCCATCCTGGTTTATTCGTTGCCACTGGCAATTGGCCGCCAAACGCGCGCGTTTGTTCCTCATCCTGTTTTTGGTTTTAGGGATACTCAGCGTCGCCTTCTTCTACGGTGGGCACGCGATGGGCTTTAAAGGCGTCGCCATCACCGCATTCACCAGCATTTTGGGGCTAGTCTTCATGGTCGCAGTTCTGGGACTGGTCGTCCTGGAATTCGATGCCGAGCATCAGGCCAAAGCTGGAAAAATTTCCGCTGGAGCCATCGCTTACTATCCACCACCCAAAGAAAACGCTTGACACATGGATAAGAAAATAATTCTGGGCGTTTTGGCGCTTGTTGCAGTATCGATAACCACCTTGTTGCTGATCCCGGCGAATCCGACCGACACTCCAGATACTTTGCCGTGGAGGATTTCACATCCCACTCCTGACACATCTCGCGTATTTGGCATCACTCTTGGCCAAACTTCTCTGGGTGAAACCGAGAAATTTTTTAATGAAAAAACCGAGGTCAGTTTATTCAAAACAACAGAAGGAAAAATGTTAGTCGAGGCCTTCTTTGACGAGCTTAATTTCAATGGGCTCAAGGCAAAGTTCGTATTCACTGTAGCGGTGCCGAACGATGAGCTGGACGGCATGTTCAAGCGCGGCTTGCGTATGAATAGCACACCGAGCGGGAAGCGCATTACTCTGACCGCGGACGACCTGGAGCGTGTGCGCAAGACACCTGTTGCCAGTGTGACCTATTTGCCAGTATTAAAACTGGAAGAAGACATCGTCAAAAAACGCTTTGGACGACCGGAAGAGCGTGTGCGAGAGACCAAGACCGGGATCGTACATTGGCTTTACCCCCAGCACGGGTTGGATGTAACGTTCGGCGGCAGCGAGAAACCTGTGTTGCAGTACGTTTCGGTCAAAGATTTCAATCTGCTAAGAACGCCATTATTAGCTCAGGGCGAAATCATCAAATAGTGCAGACATCCGCGCGCCGTTGCCTCATGGCTTTTCTATCAGCAACGTGCGCGTAGGGAAGGCGATTTCGGCACCATGCCGGGCGATAATTTCCGCGACCTTGAGCAATATTTCCTGTTTGATTTCCTGAAAGCGCAAGCCGTCGGTGGTTTGCGTAAATGCGTTGATCGAAAAATTGAGTGCAGAGTCGGCGAAGCGGTCAAAACTCACACCGGGCTTCGCCGCGGTATCGATTTCGGGATGCGCCGCCAGCATCGCCCGCACGTCGTTCACGATAGCCGTCATCGCGGCGAGATCGGCGTAGCGCAAACCTATCGTCTCGTTGATGCGGCGATTGGTGATACGGGAAACGTTTTCCACCACAATGGTAGTGAACAGCGCATTGGGTACGTAGATAGCGCTTTTATTCAGGCTGCGTATCGTCGTCAAGCGCCAGCCGATGTGCTCGACCACCCCCTCAAGCGCCTTGTCCGGCGAACGTATCGTTTCCCCCACCACGAAGGGGCGATCCATGTAGATCGTCAATCCGCCAAAAAAATTGGCCAATATATCGCGTGCGGCAAAACCCACCGCGATACCACCCAAGCCGCCGAATGCCAGCACCCCGGACACGCTGAAGCCCAGCACATGCATGGACATGATGGCGGAAATAACGACCACCGCAAAACGGCTCAGCTTGCTCAATGCGTCTATCGTGGTGCTGTCTGCGACCTCTTCGTTCTGCGCGCGCAAACTGAGCATGTTATGCGCGACGTTGCGGATCAGGCGGAACAGGAACCACGCACCGCAAACGATGGTGGCGATGTCGCGAAAGGGCGCGACCAGATCGAAGAAGAAAACGCCTTTCTCTTTATGGATGATTTGTGCCGCGTAAGCCAGCCCGACCACCCATGCGAGCACGGAAACCGGGCGGCGCGCGGCATGGATAAGCGCATCGTCCCAGGGGCTATCGGTGTATTGCGTCGCCAACTCGATGCGGTGCAATACGAATCTGAGCACGAGATTAAATGCGACGACAAACAGGACTACCGCAACCACTCGCGGCAGTGTCGGATCGGATAAGAATGAAAGTCCGAAATGGTACGCGGATTCGTTCATCGGAAATGCCCTCGGCAAGGCCGGTACGGCCTGAGTTTACTGGGATTTCTCGCCATTTTTCTTTGCCGCAGGCGGACTGGGGGCGTCGTCGCGCAACAATGCGTCTTCGTCATCGTCCAGCAAGATGCGGCTGGCATTGCCTTCCATGTCCTCGTATTGTCCATGCTTGACTGCCCAGATGAGGATGCCAACGAATACCAGACCGAAAACCGTCATGCCCGGAATCAGGCTGTAGATCACGTCCATGTCTTTACCCCCTAAATAAGTTTCGTATACGCGCCGCGTTGCCGATCACGAGCAGCGAGCTGACCGGCATGGTGATGGCGGCCAGCAGCGGCGTGACGTGCCCCAGCATCGCCAACGGCACCATGATGGCGTTATACACGAACGACAGGCCGATATTCTGCTTGATGGTACGCAACGTACGCCGCGACAGCAACGTGGCCAAACGCACCTTGTCCAGCTCATTTTGCATCAGCACGATGTCGGCGCTTTCGACCGAGACGTCCGTGCCCGAGCCCAGCGCGATACCTACGTCCGCGCGAATCAGCGCTGGGGCGTCATTCACGCCGTCGCCCACCATCGCCACGCATGCGCCGCTCTGTTGCAGCTGTTGAATAACGCGGTCTTTGTCTTGCGGCATCACTTCGGCGATCACTTCCATGCCGCCCAATTGGCGCGCGATCGCTTCGGCCACCGGCTTGCGATCTCCGCTCAGCAGCGTCATGCGGATGCCGGCGGCGCGCAAGGCATTGATCAGGCCTTGTGCATCGCCGCGCAGGGTATCTGCCAGCACCAGCATGGCCACATGCTTGCCCGCCACGGCGCAATGCACGCAGGTCTGCGCTTGCGTTTCCAGTGCAGCGAGTTGCGCCTGCAACTCGTCACTCAGCAACACTTGTTCGCGCCGCAACCAGTCGAGCGTGCCCAGCAGGATGCGCTGCCCCTCCATTTCGGCCTGTACGCCCGATCCTGGCAAGGCCAAGAAATGCTGCACGTTTGCGCTGCGATAGCCCATCTGGCGCTCATCTGCGGCGCGGACGATGGCATGCGCCACGCTATGCTCGGAATAGCGCTCGACCGCCGCTGCCAACAACAACAGTTTTGTTTCATCTTGCCCCGTAGCCGCAACCACTCGCTCCAAACGCATCTTGCCCTCGGTCAGCGTGCCGGTCTTATCGAACACGAAATGCGTGACCTTGGATAATGTTTCCAGCACTTCACCGTTTTTCACCAGAATGCCATGCTTGGCACCCAACCCCGAAGCCACGGCGATGGACATCGGTGTGGCCATGCCCAGCGCGCACGGGCAGGTGATGATCAACACCGAAGTGGCCGCCATCAAGGCGAATTCAAAATTATCCGCCCAAACGAAATAGGTGATGCTGGCGCAAACCAGCGTAGCCAGCACGAACCACGGCACGATGCTGTCGGAGATGCGCTGGATGGGCGCTTTGGAGGATTGCGCCTCTTCCACCAGACGAATGATCTTGGACAGGGCGGAGTCCTGCATCGCCGCCTGCACTTCGACCACCAGCATGCCGCTGCCGTTCAAGGTTCCCGCCGCGACATGCGCGCCAATGTTCTTGCTGACCGGCATGGATTCGCCGCTCAGCATGGACTCATCCACCGAACTATGCCCCTCGCGCACCACGCCATCCATGGGTATTTTGCTGCCGGGTTTAACCAGTACGCGATCACCCACTTTCACCGCACGGATGGAAGTGAGCTTTTCCACACCTTCCTGCAACAAGGTCGCCACGCGCGGCTGCAACTCCATCAAGCGGTTGGTCGCGGCCACGGCCTGATGGCGGAACATGCCTTCCAGATAGCGTCCGATCAAAATCACGAATGTCAGGTTGGTGACCGTATCAAAATACACTTCGCCGGGATGGCCCACATTAAGTGTCACATACAGCGAGTAAGCATAAGTAACCGAAAGCCCGATCGCGATGGGCAAATCCATGGTCAGCCGCATGTTGCGCAAGCCGCTCCACGCTCCCTTGTAAAAAGGGAAGCCAGAATAGAACAAGGTCGGCGTGGCGAGGGCACAACCCATCCAATGAAAGAAATTGCGGAATTGCCCCTCGCCAGCACCGCTGTATAGCGCGATCGAAATCAGGGTCAGATTCATCATGGCGAAACCGGCGAAGAACAGACGGAACAGCATGGCGCGATTGGCACGCTTCATCGCCCCTTCCGCCGTTTCCGGATCATAGGGAACGCCCGCGTAACCGATCTGGGAGAGTTGCTTGATCAGGAAGGACAGTTTTACGCGCTTGTCGTCCCAACGAATGTGCAAACGCTTGCCGGCCAAATTGACATTAGCCGTTTGCACACCCGGAATGCGCATCATGCCGCGCTCGATCAACCAAACGCAGGCGGCACAATGAATGCCCTCGACCAGAAGATGGGCGTCGCGGATGTCGCCTTTAAAATTGACAAATTCCTGCTGCACCTCGTCCAGATCGTACATCTCGACATCTTTGGGCGGAGTCGGCGGCGGTGCCAGTAGCGCGCCCTGCGGGGTACGCTTGTAATAGCCCTCCAGCCCTGCCTCGTAGATCGCCTCGCATACCGACTTGCACGCGAAACAGCAGAAATTCCGCTGCTCACCGTCAAGCCGACTATGGAAGTCATCGCCTTCCGCAATCGGCAAGCCGCAATGAAAACACCCCGCATGCGCGAGGTGATCGTCGTTATCTTGTTGCATGGAATTGACCGTAGACGTTATTTAGAAACCGCAACAAAGACTTTTTGCTCCATCTCGAACAGCCGCTCATTCTGCGTTACCTTGATGAGCACATCCCAGTTACCTGCGCGCGGGAAATTCATACTGCCCTCGTACTGTCCCGATGCTGTTTCATGCAAGACGATACTGGTATCGAATTTCGGGTCGCCCGGCCATTGCGCATTGATCGTGACCTGCCCGCCTTGCACCGGTTTGCTATCGCGGTCATTCAACTCGAATTTCAGTTGCGCCGGATTGGCGATCAGGATGAAGCGCGCGGCGCTTTCCAGAGCCATGCTGTCATTTTCCAGACGCTGCGGGGAATGCAGCTTGGCCTGCCAGCCCAAGGTAGAGCGCTCGGCCTGCTGCTGCACCCACTTTGCATCATATTGATTATGGCCTTTGACACTGTAGTTTTCATCCAGCAGGCGAGTCGGGTGATGCATCACATTCCACAGCATGCGCCCATTGATCAGCACCCCGGCCAATACGATCACCAGTAAACCCAACACCCATGGATTGCGCCAGCCCTGTTTGTTTTTTTGCGAAATCATGATTGCGCCCTCTTCCTGCTTAAACTGCTGATCAAGGCTTGGGGGCGTTGAACATAGTGGTGTATTCGGCTGCCATCGTCGGCTCATCCACGTTTTCCACGCGGAACTGGAGCTTGGTCACTTCTTGATGGATATTCGCCTCGGACGCCTTCACGAACACCGTAAACGCGGTCGCCTTGCCGTGATGTGTTAGTTGCCTCTGCTCTGCATCAACGATGATCTGACCCTTGATGCCGCCCTCGGCACTGATTTTGACGTAAACATCCTTGTCCGTCTTGTTCAACACCTTGAAGGTGTATTTGTTCTGAATCGACCCATCGCTCATGCGCACGAATAGCGGCTGGCGTTCAGGCGCGACGCGCAAGGTAAGCGCGCCCAAGTGCGTCAATCCGTAAATAATGCCCGACAACGACAACAACAAAATCCCTACATATACCCATGTACGCGGATGCTGATAAAGTTTCTTGACCGGACGCCCTTCAAGCTCATCGAGCGAGGCGTAACGAATCAAGCCGCGCGGACGCCCCACCTTGTCCATAATCATATCGCAGGCGTCAATGCACAGCCCGCAGGTGATGCATCCCAATTGCTGCCCCTGACGAATATCCACACCGGTAGGACACACTTGCACACACTGGTAACAATCAATGCAGTCGCCCGTACTTTTTTCATCGACAGATTGTCCGCGTCGAATCTTGCCGCGCGGCTCCCCCCTCGCTTCATCGTAAGCCGGCAATATGGTTTGCGTATCCCCCATCACGGCTTGAATACGTGCGTAGGGACACAACCACATGCAAGCCTGCTCACGCATGAAACCGGCCAAAATATAAGTGCCCAAGGTAAACATAATCAGCACCACCCAGCCGATCATTGGCAGGCTGAATGTCAACAAATTATGCCAATATTCGAATGCATCCACGAACCAGATAGAGAAGCTGATTCCGGTCAACACCGCAATAACCAGCCAAATTGCGTGTTTAATCACTTTCATACGGATCTTGGACGCATCCCAGGGAGCTTTGTCCAATTTTTGGCGTTGTGTATGGCCGCCTTCGACTTTCTCTTCAATCCAGGTAAACCAATCCACCCAGGATGACTGGAAACAGAAATAACCGCAAAATACGCGCGAGGCGACCGACGTCACCGCAAATAGCGTCATGGCCAGCAACAGCAGCAGCAAGGACAACATCCAGATATCTTGCGGCAAAATCGTGATATTAAAAAAGTGAAATTGGCGATTTTCAATATCGAACAAAATGGCTTGCTTGCCGTTCCAGCGTAAGTAGGCACCCAAGAAAAAAATTAGCCAGAGCGACTCGGTGATGTTTTTGTAAGTACGGAATCTTCCGGGTATGCGTTTGGCATGAATCGTGGCCTCACCCGAATTGACGTGCCACTCTTCGTGCTCATGGTAAAGGCTGGTAACTCCAGTTGCTTCTCCGCCTGCCTTCTGTTGCATTTCACTCATTACCCGACTCCTGTGAGTTTTTTTACCAAATTTTGAATCTGGCTATTTCTGTAAAGAACACTCTGCTTAAACTCTGGATCAATGAAAGTTTATGCAGAGAATCCTAAAATATTTGCATCATGATCAAATGAAAAAGGAGGAGGCAAGCCCCCCCCTTCTGCAATCCGACGCGATTACTTCTCGCCGGGTTTTTTCGTTGTCGCGTTCTTGAACAAAAAGAGCAATGCGGCGATTACTGCAGAAAATGCGCCCACAGTAGCAATCATCAAGGCCCAATATACGAAGTCATGTGACATTTCAATTTTCCTTTCATCAAATCTGCACAGAATAAACTGTGCAGATATACATGAGCGTTTACTTAGCAGCTGGAGCAGGGGCTGCAGCCGCTACTGGAGCAACAGGAGCATCAGCCTTGCCGCCACCAAACTTGTAGACATAAACTGCCAACTTCTTCATCTCAACTTCGGACAGTTTGCCTGCCGCTGTGAAATTAGGCATCACTGCAACACGTGCATTTGCATCGCCCGAGTTCACGCCGTAAGTAATGGTTTGCTTGATGCCTTCAAGAGAGCCATCGAAACGCCAGACCTTGTCGGTCAGGTTAGCGGAACCCATTGCTTCCATACCCTTACCGTCAGCACCGTGGCAAGCTATGCAACCCTTTTCCGTAAACAACGGAGTGGAGGTCGGCTCACCCTTGGCAACTGCATTTGCCAATGTGTCGATTTCCTGGGCAGACAACATATCCTTGTGTGCAACCATCATGCCTTGGCGTCCACCGGAAATAGTCTCGTAGATCTTGTCGATGGTGCCGCCATACAGCCAGTCGTCATCATTCAAGATCGGAGCCATCAAACCCTGCTCACGTTTAGCAAACTTGGCGCCCTGAATAGTACCTACACCATTTTGACCGTGGCAAGCCGCGCAATTGTCAGAAAACAACACCTTACCGGAACGGGTAACATATTCAGACAACTCTTTGTCAGCCAAAATCGCAGCCGGCGTCAAGCCTTTCAGCTTGTCTTCGTACTTAGCACGAAAATCGTCCAAAACTTTTTGGTCATCAGCCAATTCCTTGATCGCAGTCCACTTGCCAGAACCTGGCAAGCCGACGCCCTCAAAGAAAGTTCCGTTCATCGCAAATGGAACTGCGGGGTACATTGTGAAGTACACCACTACCCAAATCGCGCTGGCAGTCAAACCAAGCATCCACCACTTCGGCGGCTGATTGACCAAATCGCCCAAATCATCGTCCCATACATGCCCCGTGGTCGGCACGCCACCAGCGGAGTTGTGATTGTCACTCATTTTTTATCTCCCAAATTGTTGTACTCAACCTCATCCCGCAGAGCCATATCGCCCTGCGAGTTGAACGTCTCCTTGTTCTTAGGATTGAACACCAGCACATAGACCGCGATCATTGCAACGAACGCCGCCACGGTAAAGAACACCCCGAGCCAATCGTTCAGCGACATTGCCGCCCAGTCCGTGTGCAGGTAATCCATCAGCTTAGTCACGATAGTTGACGCCTTCCTCAAACTTCACGTGATTACCCAAGGATTGCAGATAGGCGATCACTGCGTCCATCTCCGTTTTACCCTCGATTTCTTTCGCGGCACCAGCAATGTAAGCGTCGGTGTAGATAGTCTTAGGTACAGGGTTGAACGGCATGATCGTCATAACATGCAGAGTCTTAACCGTTTTAACCGCATCAACCGGATTGTGTTCCAAGAAGAAGAAGTTAGGCATGACGGACTCTGGCACAACATCACGAGGATACTTCAAGTGCTTGCGATGCCATTCATCCGAATACTTACCTCCCACACGAGCCAAGTCAGGGCCCGTACGCTTAGAACCCCATTGGTACGTATGATCGTACATGGATTCTTCAGCGATAGAGTAGTGACCATAACGATCCTTCTCATCACGGAACGGACGAATCATCTGCGAGTGGCACAAGAAGCAACCTTCACGGATGTAGACCTGACGCCCTGCTGTTTCCAGCGCGGTGTAAGGACGCACGCCATCGCCAGGCTGCCAATCGGCCAAGGTCTTGTGTGCGGATGTGGCTGGATTCCACACGATCTTGTCCATCGGAACAGTATTACCGTTCTTGTCTTTGTGCTGGGTATTGTTGAACGTACCGTCACCGCCCGACATAGCTGTGTTAGGCAGGTAGAACAAGGGCACAATTTCCACAATACCGCCGAAAGCCACAGCAATCGCGGTTAACACGAACATCAGGAGCGTACTGCGCTCGATCTTGTCCTGTAGTTTTGTCGAATAAATTTTGTCGTGATCAGACATGTTTTTCTCTCCCCTTATGCTTTAGCTGGAACGGCGTTTACACCGCGCGCAGCACTGGCTTGACGTACAGTCATAACCACGTTGAACAGCATGATCCACGTGCCCAGATTGAAAATCGCACCGCCGACAGCACGCATCACATAATACGGATGCATTGCGGATACAGACTCAACGAAGGTATAGGTCAAAGTGCCGAACTCGTCGTAATCGCGCCACATCAGGCCTTGCATAATGCCGGACACCCACATCGCAACGATG
Source organism: Gallionellaceae bacterium (assembly GCA_004297065.1). GTDB lineage: Bacteria > Pseudomonadota > Gammaproteobacteria > Burkholderiales > Gallionellaceae > PALSA-1006. The sequence continues at coordinate 8,385 of SCUU01000052.1, read as the reverse complement.
TATGTAATCGCGCCGATCAATGCAACCCAGAAGTGCACGTTCACCAGACGGTCAGAATACATTTCGGTGTTCCACAACTTCTTGACCATGTGGTAGATCGCACCGAAGGAGATCATCGACATCCAACCCAAAGCGCCCGCGTGAACGTGACCTACCGTCCAGTCAGTGTAGTGAGACAGCGCGTTCACAGACTTGATCGCCATAACCGGGCCGTCAAATGTGGACATCGCGTAGAACGCCATCGCAGTTACCAGGAAACGCAGGATGTAGTCGGTGCGCAACTTGTCCCATGCACCGGACAAAGTCATCATACCGTTCATCGCACCACCCCAAGACGGGATGATCATCGCCAAGGAAACAGCGGCACCCAAGGAACCAGTCCAGTCGGGCAAAGCTGTGTATTGCAGATGGTGCGCACCCAACCAGACGTAACCGAAGGTCAATGTCCAGAAGTGCAACACAGACAAACGATACGAGAAAATCGGACGACCCGATTGCTTGGGAATGAAGTAATACATGATGCCGAGGAAGCCGCCGGTCAGGTAGAAACCCACCGCATTGTGCCCCCACCACCATTGAATCATCGCGTCTTGTACGCCAGAGTAGATCGAGTAAGAAGTGGCCCAATCAACTGGGATCGCCAAGCTATTCACAACGTGCAGGTAAGTGATCATCACGATCATACCCATGGTGAACCAGTTGGAAACGTAGATATGCGAAGTCTTGCGAATCGCTGTAGTCATGATGTGATTCAGACCGAACGACAGCCAAACCACGGCGATCATGATGTCAATCCACCAAGGTAACTCGGCGTATTCTTTACCTTCCGACAGACCCAGAGGCAACGTGATCACAGCCAGCACGATGATCAGGTTCCAACCCCAGAAATTGAACCATGCCAAACCGTTGCTCCACAGCTTGGTAGCACCCGTGCGTTGCACGATGTAGTAACCGGTAGCCATCAGCACACAACCACCAAACGCAAAAATCACCGCATTGGTATGCAGTGGGCGCAGACGACCGAAAGTAATTTCAGGAATGTCAAAGTTTAAAAACGGAAACGCCAATTCCGATGCCACATACACACCGATCAACGTACCTACAACTGCATAGATGACAGCCGCGATGGTGAACCACCGAACTACATCCATATCGTACTTTACTGGTGTCGCTTGAGTCGCTTCCACAGTATCTCCTCCCTAGAGCTAGTTAATAACACAATGCGTCAATCACATCCCTAATGACACAGAAAGTGACAACGCACTCCACCTTTTTGACGCACAACTTTAAAAGCGGCGCAATAATCGCACGGTGAACCGCGACAAGTAAAGCGCAAATTTAGTTCCCGCAGTGCATACCCAACAATAACTGTCGGGTTATATTCCCCAAGAACATGGCAATGTTAAAGAAAAGCTATTTTAAGAGTTTGATGTAAATCAAAACTAGAGGGGGGGGACTGGAGCGGGTGAACGGGATCGAACCGTCGTATGCAGCTTGGGAAGCTGCCGTTCTACCATTGAACTACACCCGCGTGTAAAATGCGGAGCGCATTCTAACACGGACATCCACGCGAAGTGATTACCCTAAGCATTAATGGCGTCTCCCGCCAATTCCCTGCTGCCATCAAGGTTGGCGAACTCATCGAAGCACTGGGTTATACCGGCAAGCGCATTGCGCTGGAGCGCAACGGCGAGATCGTGCCGCGCAGTGCGTTTGCCACGCAGCCATTGTTTGACGGCGACAAGCTCGAAGTTGTCGTGGCGGTCGGTGGCGGCTAACCCCGCTCCCCGCATCGCCACTCACCCCATCAAATCAGGAATCACACCATGAACAACAAATTAGTCATCGCGGGAAAATCCTACGGTTCACGCCTGCTGGTAGGCACCGGAAAATACAAAGACTTTGCCGAAACACAGGCCGCCATCGAGGCCAGCGGCGCGGAAATCATCACCATCGCGATCCGTCGCAGCAACATCGGGCAAAATCCGAATGAGCCGAATCTGCTTGACATCCTGCCGCCATCGAAATACACCCTGCTGCCCAACACCGCACACTGCTATAGCGCGGATGATGCGGTGCGCACCCTGCGCTTGGCGCGCGAGCTATTGGACGGACATAGTTTGGTCAAACTGGAAGTGCTGGGCGACCCGCAATCGCTGTACCCCAATGTGGTGGAAACACTCGCCGCCGCGAAGACGCTGGTCGCGGAAGGCTTTCAAGTCATGGTCTACACCTCGGACGACCCCATCATCGCCAAGCAACTCGAAGACATCGGCTGCGTCGCCATCATGCCGCTGGCCTCGCTGATCGGTTCCGGCATGGGCATCCTCAACCCGTGGAACCTGCAACTCATCATGGAGCGCGTCAGCGTCCCGGTGATCGTGGACGCGGGCGTGGGCACTGCCTCCGATGCCGCCATCGCGATGGAATTGGGTTGCCAAGGCGTACTGATGAACACCGCCATCGCCGCCGCACAAAAACCCGTGCTCATGGCCTCGGCCATGAAACAGGCAGTGGAAGCAGGCCGCGCGGCATTCCTCGCCGGACGCATGCCGCGCAAGCTATATAGCGCTTCGCCCAGCTCCCCCACCAGCGGCATGATAGGCAAAGCCTAAGCCGAAAGTAGGAGCGTGCCCTGCACGCGATAGAGTCCTTTCGCGTGCAGGGCACGCTCCTACAAAACCGCAACTGTTGTATGAAATTAACGGGTAAGAAACCAATGGAGCATCGCCACATCCGCAGCTTCGTGCTGCGCCAGGGACGCGTATCGCCCGCACAGCAACGCAGCCTGGACACCTTGATGCCGCGCTACGGCATCCCCTATTCCGCCCAAACACTGGATTTGGATAACGCCTTTGGCCGCACCGCCCCCAAGATTCTGGAAATCGGTTTCGGCATGGGCGAACCGACCGCGCAGATCGCGTTGGCGCATCCGCAAAACGACTACCTCGCGCTGGAAGTGCATCCGCCCGGCGTGGGCAGCCTGCTCAAACAGATAGACGCGCAAGGCATCCACAACATCCGCATCATCCAGCATGATGCGGTGGAAGTGTTGCGCGACATGGTGCAAGACAACACGCTGGACGGGGTACACATCTTCTTCCCCGACCCTTGGCACAAAGCGCGCCACAACAAACGCCGCCTGATCCAAACGCCGTTCGTCGCAGCCTTGGTGCAGAAGATCAAGCCCGGTGGCCACCTCCACGTCGCCACCGACTGGCAGGATTATGCGGAACAAGTACTGGCCGTACTCGGCGCGGAACCGCTGCTGCAAAACACCGCCGCAGGCTATGCGGAAAAACCCGCCTACCGCCCGCTCACAAAATTCGAGCAGCGCGGATTGAAACTCGGACACGATGTGTGGGACTTAGTGTTCGTCCGCAAGGAAAATCGCTAGCAGATCGTTCAGAAAGCGCTGGCCTTGCGGGGTCGGCGCAATCTTGTGCAAATCCCGCAACAACAAACCCCTCCGCTCCGCCTCGTCCAACTCGCGCCGTATCGCCAGCAGCGGCAAGCTGGTGCGCTCGGTAAATAGCGCCGCATCAAAACCCTCGTTCAAGCGCAGCGCATTCATCATGAACTCGAAGGCAATATCGCGGTGCGACACCTCATGCTCTTCCTGCAACGGCTCGCCGCGCGCCACCGCATCCATATACGCCTGCGGCTGCTTGTAACGCGCCTGGCGCATCACCTTGTCGTGAAAACTCAACTTGCTGTGCGCCCCCGCGCCGATGCCGAGATAGTCGCCGAACTGCCAGTAATTGAGATTGTGTTTCGCGCGCCGCTGCGGCTGCGCGAAGGCGGAAGTCTCGTAGTGCTGATAGCCGTGCGCCGCCAGCAACGCCTCGATGCGCTGCTGCATCTCGCTGCTCGCATCGTCATCCGGCAACGACGGCGGATTGCGATAGAACAAGGTGTTGGGTTCCAGCGTCAAGTGATAGCAGGACAAATGCTGCGGCTCGAATGACAGTGCTGCCCGCACATCCTGCAACGCCTGCTCCAACGTTTGCTCCGGCAGCGCATACATCAAATCGAGATTGATGTTGTCGAAATGCTGCCGGGCAATGGCTATCGCCCGCCACGCCTCGTCCGCAGTATGAATGCGCCCCAACGCCCGCAAATGCGTATCGTTGAAACTCTGGATGCCCATCGACAAACGGTTCACGCCCGCGTCGCGGAACACCGCGAATTTATCCGCCTCCACCGTGCCGGGATTCGCCTCCAGCGTGATCTCCGCATTGTGTTCGAGCGGCAACAACAAACGCACCTGGCGCAGGATTTCAGTCACGCCCGCGCCGCTCAACAGGCTGGGAGTACCGCCGCCGAAGAATACCGTACCGACCCTGCGCCCCCAGATCGACGGCAGCGCCATCTCCAAGTCGCGCACCAGCGCGGCGACATATTCCTGCTCGGGAAACACGCCACGCGCCTCGTGCGAATTGAAATCGCAATAGGGGCATTTGCGCGCGCACCAGGGGATGTGGATGTAAAGCGACAGCGGCGGCATGATCTGGAAATTGACCGCCTGCGATTTGATACCGACGGGGTGCAGACTATAAATGGTCATGCGGTACGCAGCCGCTGCAACAATATTTTCAGCGCCTTCGCGCGATGGCTAAGCTGCGCCTTTTCGTCGTGCGACAGTTCCGCACTCATCTTGCCCAATTCGGGCAACCAGAACATCGGGTCGTAACCGAAACCACCCTCGCCGCGCTCTTCCTGCGCAATCTCGCCGTGCCATTCGCCTTCCGCAATGATAGGTTGCGGATCGTCCACGTGGCGCACCAGCACCAGCACGCAGTAGTAGTGCGCGCGGCGGTCGCTTGCGCCTTGCAGGGTTTGCAGCAGTTTGTCGTTGTTGCGGCGGTCGGACTTCGGCTCGCCCGCGTAGCGCGCGGACAACACGCCGGGCGCACCGCCCAGGGCATCGACGCAGATACCGGAGTCGTCCGCCAGCGCGGGCAGACCGCTCTCACGGCTGACATGACGGGCTTTTGCCAAGGCATTCTCGACGAAGGTGCAGTGCGGCTCTTCGGCTTCTGGAATGCCCAACTGAGATTGCGTCAGCGCTTCGATACCGAGCGGTGCCAGCATGCGCTGAAACTCGCGCAGCTTGCCCTGATTGTTGGAGGCGATGACTAATTTTTTCATAAGCCCAACCTTACTTCCGTCATTCCGGCGTAGGCCGGAATCCAGTTGATTGAAAAATCCCCACGCAGCGGGTCAACATCAAATTTTTGTCCGCTTCGCGGGCTGTTTATTCTTGCTGGATTCCGGCCTACGCCGGAATGACGGCACTTTTAACCTTGCAGAGCCGCGCGCTGCTTCTCGATCGACTGCGCTATGCCCGACTTCGCCAACTCCAGCAGCGTATCCATTTCTTCGCGCGAGAAGGCGTGGCCTTCCGCCGTGCCCTGCACTTCGACAAAATGACCGTTGCCCAGCATCACCACGTTCATGTCGGTGTCGCAGGCGGAATCTTCCACGTAGTCGAGGTCTAGCACGGGCGTGCCTTGGTAGATGCCGACCGAAATGGCGGCGATGAAATCCTTGAGCGGGGTTTCTTTGATGAGGCCTTTGCCCATCAGTCCGGTCACCGCATCGTGCAGCGCCACGAATGCGCCTGTGATGCTGGCGGTGCGGGTGCCGCCGTCGGCTTGGATCACGTCGCAGTCGAGCTGGATGGTGCGCTCGCCGAGTTTCTGCAAATCCACCACGGCGCGCAGGCTGCGCCCGATCAGGCGCTGGATTTCCTGCGTGCGACCGGACTGTTTGCCCTTGGCCGCTTCGCGGCTCATGCGTTCGTTGGTGGAGCGCGGCAGCATGCCGTATTCCGCCGTCACCCAGCCTTCTCCGCTGCCTTTTTTATGCGGCGGCACGCGCTCTTCCACGCTGGCGGTGCAAATCACTTTGGTGTCACCGCACTCGATCAGCACGGAGCCTTCGGCGTGTTTGGTGTAGTTGCGGGTGATGCGGATAGTGCGGAGTTGGTCGGGCTGACGTTGGCTTGGGCGCATGTGAAATATTCGGTGAATTAAAAACGGCGCGCATTATAACGTGCCGCACCCATCATCAGCGGTAGTCGAGCACCATACACATCGGCATATCCGCCTTATGTTCCTCTTCAACGTCCCCCAGACGCGCAGCCACCGCAGTGGTATTGTCTGCGCGCGCCTGTTCGCGGTACAGCGCGACTTCAACCAACTGTCCCAATGCGCTGGGCAGCGCCCCCGTCGCCAGCACCTCGGCCATTTCTTTATCCAACAAAGGGCTCCACAAACCGTCGCTGCACAACAGCAACACATCGCCGGACTGTACGGGCACGCGATCCGATGCCTCGACGTAGAACATCTCGTCCACACCGCCCAGACAATTGGTGATCTTGTTACGGTCGGGATGCGTCTTCATTTCGTCGTGCGTGATGATGCCCCAGTCCGCCCACTGCTGCACCACCGAATGATCGTGCGTGACAGCCGCCACCGTCTTGTCGCGCAACAGGTAAAAACGCGAATCCCCCGCGTGCGCCCAGTTCACAAAACCGTCCTGCACCAATGCGGCCACACAAGTTGTTCCGGGATTGCCGCCCAATTGATTTTCCTGCGCGTAGCGGATAATCGCGTGGTGGCTCAGTTTGGCCACATCGCGCAAGAAAATCTCCGGCTCTGGCACGCGCGGCTTGGCTACCTGAGCGAATGCCTGCATGAAAGTGTGGATAGCGATTTGCGCGGCGATCTCGCCATGCAGATGCCCGCCCATACCATCCGCCAGCACCAATAACAGTGATTCATCGGTATAGGCGTGTGCCACACGATCCTGATTGTATTTACGGCCACCGATCTGGCTGGTTTGATATACGGCGAACTTCATCTTCTCTGGTTTTATGGCGCCAACGGCTCAGTCAGGATTAAAGCGGGACGCAATCGTAATATAATGCGCCGCATTCGACCTACATTTTTCACCCCCCGCGATTCTCTGGAGCCCGCAATGATTTACAGCATGACCGGCTTTGCCGTTGCCAGCGCCGAACTCGACATCGGCTCGCTCACCCTGGAGTTGCGCTCGGTCAACAGCCGTTATCTCGATTTGCAGCTGCGCATGCCGGACGAATTGCGCGTTTTCGAGCCCGTCTTGCGCGAGGCGATCTCCGCGCAGATGACGCGCGGCAAGGCCGAGTGCCGCATCAACTTCAGCGCGCGCACCAGCAGCCACAATGCCCCGCAAATCAATCTGCCCCTGTTGCAACAACTGTCCAGATGGAACAACGAGGTACGGCTAGCCATCCCCGAAGCGCAATCGCTGAGCGTGCACGAGGCACTGCGCTGGAACGGCATACTAGAAAATGCGGCGCTCACCACCGATGACCTGCAAACACCCCTGCTCGATGCGCTGCAAAAAGTCTTGCTCGATTTCTCCGCAGCCCGCGCCCGCGAAGGCGAAAAACTCAAAGACTTTCTGTTACAGCGCGTGGCACAAATCGAAGCGCTACGCGTTGCCGTCGCTCCGCGCATTCCCGCCGCCATCGCCAATCAGGAAGAAAAAATGCGTGCCCGTTTGCGCGAAGCGCTGGGCGATGACGACGATGAGCGCGTGCGCCAGGAAATCACCCTGTATGCCGGCAAGATCGATGTCGATGAAGAACTGTCGCGCCTGCATAGCCACCTCTCCGAGATGCGGCGCATCCTCGCCAAGGGCGGCACCGTGGGTAAACGCCTGGATTTCCTGATGCAGGAACTGAACCGCGAAGCCAACACGCTGGGCTCAAAAGCGGCAGATGCCGAAGTCTCGCGCACCGCGATGGAGATGAAAGTTTTGATCGAACAAATGCGCGAACAGATTCAGAATATCGAATAGAACAAGGCCGGCAACAGCGGGGCTCCCGCAAAACGCGAAGCACTTATACATAGCGGCATAAATCGTAGCGAGCGGCTGTATGGCAAGGCGCACGGCGCGGAAGAGCCCTCATGCACACAAAGCACATGCGGGTTCCGGGCACCGCGCAGTAGATTTATGTCGCCATGTGTAGAAGCGTGAGCCCGGTTTTCGGCAAGTGCGCCTAGTCAATAAAATATCCGGGAACATTATCGTCCGGCAACAAACGGAGCACTTGCCAGTAAATTAGCGTGGGCGCAGAAACTTTTTCGGGTAACGAAATCGCCATAATTATTGTAGTTATTGAATGCTTTTGGCCATTTCCGGAAAATCACTAACACCCCTCTCCACCCCAAATTCTACGCCGCACAAAACATGTCGGTCGCTCAAAACAACAAGGGCAAGCCTGCGGCCTGCCCCCAATCGTCCGGTACCGCCATCGTTTTTACTCCCCCGCGATCTCTTTCAAGAAGTCGATGACGTTGTTGGCGAGAGTCTCCCCGGCATACTCCGACT
>SCUU01000051.1 GCA_004297065.1 Gallionellaceae bacterium | reverse complement strand
TCCCACGGGCTTGGTGTCCCCGGGGACTATCGAGCTGCCGTGCCAGACCAGATAAGATTAACCAACAACAAACACAACCTTGTCCAGCAAAACATACAAGGGACTGAGGGTGAGGGAAATAACGTGATGCGAAAACTCTGTCATGATTTATGAAAAGCTCAATAGGTTTTACTCGCGGGCAGTGCTGCACCCTCGCGGTCGCGACCATAGATACGCGGTTTCACGTAGTGGTCGATGATCGGCGTGGCGGCGTTCATCAGCATCACGGCGAACGCCACACCCTCGGGATAGCCGCCCCAGGTGCGGATGATCCAGGTGAGCAGACCGCAGCCGCAGCCGAAGATGATTTGTCCCGCCGCCGTGTTGGGCGAAGTCACCGGGTCGGTGATGATGAAGAACGCGCCCAGCATCAAGCCGCCGGAGAGCAGGTGTACCAGCGGCCCGGCGTAATGGTTGGCGTCGATGGTGTTGAACAGCAGCGCGGGAATTGCCACGCCGAGCAGCATGGCGACCGGCGCATGCCAGGTGATGATGCGGCGCACGATAAGGAACAATCCGCCCGCGAGCAGGAGCAATGCCGCCGTCTCGCCCAGGCTGCCCGCACGGCTGCCCCACAGCGCATCGAGCGGCGCGTAGTGGCCGGCCAGCGCCTGATCCAACCCGATGCCGCGCGTGAACTCGGTCTTCACATGGCCGAGCAGCGACGCGCTCGCCATGCCGTCTATGGGCTGACTCAGGAAAGTCACGCCCAGACTGTCCAACCAGTTTGGCGCGTGTGCCGAACCCAATGGCTGTGGTGCAACCCAAGTCGTCATCTCCAGCGGGAACGAGATGAGCAGCATCACGCGCGCCGCCATCGCCGGGTTGAACACGTTCTGCCCGAGCCCGCCGAACACTTGCTTACCAATGATGACCGCGAACAGGCTGCCCAGCACCGCGATCCACCACGGCGCGAACGGCGGCAGCGAGATCGCCAGCAGCCAAGCGGTGAGGATGCCGGAACCGTCCAGCAGCACCGGACGGATCGGGCGCTCTTGCAGACGCAACACGAAAGCTTCGCCGACAATGGCCGCAATCAGCGACACAGCCCACAGGTTGATGGCGGGCCAACCGTAGAGCCAGAAACCGAACAGCGTGGCCGGGGCGAGCGCGAGCAGCACCGTGCCCATCACTTTACCGATGGAAATGGGGGCGTGCGCATGCGGGGAATGGGCGATGGGATTCATGGCAAAACCTCAAGCTGTCCACGAAAATCACGAAATCCACGAAATGACTGTTCCGCTCGCACACTAACTATCGGACAAGATCGAATGGCATTACCCGTGGGGGAATTTTTTCGTGTCATTTCGTGTTTTTCGTGGACAAATATGTCTTTCAGTTTCATACCGCCTCCGCTTTCGCTGCTGCTTCCTTCGCCGCACGCTCTTTCGCTTCGCGCGCCGCCTTGCGTTTCGCGGCCGCCTCGGCACGCTCGCGTTCGATGCGCGCCATGCGCTCGTTGCGCGCGTCGGCCAGTTTTTTGGTGGCTTCCTGTTTCAGCTTGGCGCGTTCCTGCGCGGCGAGGTCGCCCTTGGCGTAGTTGAAGTAATGCACCAGCGGGATATGTGCGGGGCATACATACGAACACGAGCCGCAGGAGATGCAGTCTTTGAGCCCCAGGTTGACCGCGCCGGACAGATTGGACACACGTATGTGTGCGGCCATCTCCAGCGGCAACAGCCCCACCGGACATGCGCGCACGCAGGTCGAGCAGCGTATGCACGGCGACGCTTCCGCTTGGCCGATCTCGCTTGCCGTGAGTGCCAGCACGCCGCTCGTGCCTTTCACCACAGGCACGCCGGTGTTGGTGAACTGCTGCCCCATCATCGGCCCGCCCAGCACCAGACGTGCGGCAGGCTGGCTGTAGCCGTCGGCGAAGGCTATCAATTCCCGCACCGGCGTACCGACCAGCGCTTCCACATTGCATGCGGTCTTGATCGCGCCGCCGCTCACGGTGACGATGCGCGACAGCAAGGGCTTGCCGTAACGGATGGCCTGCTGCACCGCGAATGCGGTGGCGACGTTGTGTACCAGCACACCGATGTCGGCAGGGCGTCCGCCTGCGGGTATCTCGCGGCCTACGAGCACCTGGATGATCTGTTTCTCCGAACCCATCGGGTACATGCTCGGCATCGCCACGACTTTCACCGCCGTGCCCTGCGCCACTTTTTGCATCGCGGCGATGGCTTCGGGTTTGTTGTCTTCGATGCCGACCAGCACCTCTTTTGCCGCCACGGCGGCGGCGATGAGACGGATGCCTTCGACGATCCCCACGGCGCGCTCGCGCATGATGCGGTCGTCGCAAGTGAGATAGGGTTCGCACTCGCCGCCGTTCATGATGAGCGTCTGCACGCCGCTGTTGCGGCTGAGATTGAGCTTGAGCGCGGCGGGGAAGGTCGCGCCGCCCAAGCCCACGATGCCCGCCGCCGCCACGCGCGCGGCGATGTCTTCGGGAGATAGCTTGAACGGGTCGTCCACCGCTTCCGTCGCGATCCACCTGTCTTCGCCGTCACACTCCAGCGTGATGGTCGGTACCGGCAAACCGGAGGGGTGCGGTGCGGCGAAATCGCCGAGTGCGGCGATCACGCCCGAGGTCGGCGCATGGATAGACGACGAGACCGCGCCCTGTGCGGATGCGATGAGCTGGCCTTTCAACACATGTTCGCCCACGTTGACCACGGGCGTGGCCGGTGCGCCGATGTGTTGCTGCAAAGGCACATAGAGTCTCTCCGGTAGCGGAAGAGTGCGGATGTGGCGCTGCGCCGAAAGGTCTTTGCGCCCTTCGGGATGCACGCCGCCGCGCAGATCAAATAGCTTCATACCGCCCCCATTGCAAGGAAGTCACCCACCGCTTCCCCCTTTGCCTCGGAGAGGTCCTTGCACCCTCTGGGTGTAAAGTGGGGCGAGCTATTGCTTCAAAATTATTCGGACTCATACTGCCTCCCCCGCCAACGGTTTATGCCAGTGCCAGGATTGCAGCGTCACAGGAATAGGTTGCAGCTTGATGGATTCGGTGGGGCAGACTTCCTCGCATTTACCGCAGGCGGTGCAGGCTTCGCGGAACACGGAATGGATATGTTGCGCCGCTCCCATGATGGCGTCGGTGGGGCACACCTTGAAGCAGCGCGTACAGCCGATGCATATCTCTTCTTTCACTTCGGCGACCATCGGCCCGCTAGCCTTCACGCTTGATAGGTCGGCATCGACTCCCAGTTTGGCGGCAAGCGCTTCCGCCACTGCACGTCCTCCCGGCGGACATAAGGTCACCGGCACACCGCCTGCCGCCAACGCCTGGGCCGCACCGGCACACCCCGGGAAACCGCATTGCCCGCATTGCGAGCCAGGCAGTATGCCGAGAATCTCATCGACCAAGGGATTGCCCTCGACCTTGAACACGCGGGCGGCCACGCCGAGGATCAGCCCGAGCACCAGGCCCAGAGCCGTCAAACTCACCAATGCAGAAATCATTTTCTTTCCTCTGCTCTCAACTCAATCTAAAAAACTATTTGTCCACGAAAATCACGAACAACACGAACAAAACCAAAAAATTTCCTTGTCCAAAATGAATGTAATAAATATCTTCGTGCCTTTCGTGTTTTTCGTGGACACTGGTTTTAAGAATCAATGCGGAACCAGCCCGGCAAAACCCATGAACGCCAAGGCCAATAATCCTGCGGTAATGAACGCGATAGGCGCTCCGGCGAAAGTGGCCGATACGGCGGCCAGCGCGATGCGTTCGCGCAACCCGGCGAACAACACGAGCACCAGCGTGAATCCGACCGACGAACCGAAGCCGACGATAAAACTGACGATGAAGCTGCTTTTCTCCTGCACGTTGAGCAGAGGCAAACCGAGCACGGCGCAGTTGGTGGTGATGAGCGGCAGATAGATGCCCAGCACTTGATATAGCGCGGGGGCGACTTTGCGGATCACCATCTCGGTGAATTGCACGGTTGCAGCGATGACCAGGATATAAGTCAGGATGCGCAGATACTCGATACCCAACGGTATCAACAGCCAGTGCTCCAGCATCCACGCGCCGGCGGTGGTGAACGTGATCACGAACGTCGTGGCCAGCCCCATACTCAGGGCCGTATCCATTTTCTTGGATATACCCATGAACGGGCATAGCCCCAAAAATCTCACCAGCACCACATTATTCACCAGTACGGTGGAAAGCATCAGTAGCAGGTATTCGCTCATATCCTTTTCTCCTGCGCCGACACTTGCAAGCGTCGTGCCAGAAGATGTGCACCAAACCCGAATGCAGAGAATCAGGCGTTTGGTGCATGCGCGCACCAAGCGGGTGCGAAAAAACAGTTGTCGTTGTCGGGTCACGCGACATGCCGATGTAGCAAAGATGACATTCACCCTTGCCGCAGTTGAGCTTTAGTCGCACAGCCGATTTTGGGCATGGTTATTGCTGAACTATCGCCATCTACCCGACACCGGAACACTTTATGTCCAAACGACACGCTGCACCGAACACGCCCGCCAAACAGGACGATATCTTGCCGCAGCACCTGTTCCGTCAGGCCGTGGAACAGGCCGCGCTGGCGATCTCCATCACCGATGCGCGCGCCAACATCCTGTATGCCAACGCCGCGTTCCAGCGCATCACCGGCTATGCGCATGGGGAGATCGTGGGGCACAACGAATCGGTCCTGTCGTATCGCGTCACGCCCAAGCTGGTGTACGAAACCTTGTGGGCGCAAATTCAGCGCCAGCGTCCGTGGAACGGCCTGCTGGTGAACAAACGCAAAGACGGCAGCCGCTATCTGGCCGATGTCACCATTACTCCGGTAGTGGGCGAAGCGGGGTTAACCACGCATTATCTCGGCATGCAGCGCGATGTGACCGAGGTGCACCGCCTGGAGCGGCAGGTGCAGAACCAGAAGACGCTGATCGAGTCGGTGGTGGATGCGGCGCAGGTCGCCATCGTGCTGCTCGACGAAAAAGAGCGCGTGCTGCTCGACAACCAGGAATACAAGAAGCTCATCGGCGACCTGGGCAAGGAGCCCGCAGTGAAGATACTCGCCGCGTTGCGCGGGCAGATGGGCGATGCGTTCAAGAAAGCCCGCGACAAACACCGCAACATGGCCGCACGCGAAGTGTGCATCGAGACGGCGAAGAAACCCCCGCGCTGGTTTTCCTGCGCGGTGTCGTGGTTCGAGGAACACGATGTCGGCGCGGATGCGTTCTACGAACCGCTGCGCCGCCACTACCTGCTGCTCACCATTCAGGACATCAGCGAACTCAAGCGCCAGCAGGAGGCGCTGCGCATCAACAGCCTGCGCGCGCTGCTGGCCGAACAGGAGCGCATCCAGGGCTTGCGCGAGACGCTGGCCGGGGCGGTGTACCAGCTGGAAGGGCCGCTCAATATGCTGAGCGCCGCTGCCAACATGCTGGGGCGACGCCTGTCCAGCCAGCCTCACGCGCAAGGCGGTGCCGAGAGCATTCCCGCCAGTGCGCTGGGCGAAGCTATACAAAAAAGCCGGGAGGCATTGGAGATGTTGCGCGCCGGCATCCCGAACGAGCGCAGCGAAGCATTGCAACCGATAGACCTCAACGAAGTGCTGGCGGATGTGCTCAAGCTCACCACCGGCAGCCTGCTCGGTGCGGGCATCGTGGTGGAGTGGGTCGCGGCGGACAAGCCCGCGCTGGTGTCCGGGCATCTCGCGCAACTCTCCAATCTGTTCAAGCAGCTTGTCAGCAATGCCATCGAGGCGGTGAACGAGCGACGCGGCGGCAAGCGCGAGCTGCGCATCGTCTGCACCGCCCACGCCGATCACATCGAAGTGTTCGTCGAAGACAGCGGCCCCGGCATCCCCGAAGAATTGCGCTACAAAGTGTTCCAGCCTTTCTTCACCACCAAGGGCGCGACCAAGCAGCACCTCGGTCTGGGGCTGGCCATGGCGCAGGAAGTCGTCACCTGCCACGGCGGCACTATCGACATCGATCCGGGTTTTCACACCGGTTGCCGGGTGCGCGTGCAACTGCCGCTGGCAATGGGAGGCAACCATGTCTGATCCGCGCGTTGAACTCGATCTGTTGCGCGCCGAACTGGAGACGCTGTACCAGGTGAGCCGCGTGTTGTCGCACTCGCTCAACTTCAAACAGACATTGGATGGCGTCTTGCACGCGCTGCACGAAGGCATGGCATTGGAGCGCGGCATGGTCAGCCTGATGGATGCGGCGAGCGGCGAGTTGCAGGTGTCGCTGGTGTACGGCGTATCCGACACCGTTACCGAGGAAGTCAGCTACCTGCCCGGCGAGGGCGTGGTCGGCACGATATTGAAAACCGGCAACAGCATCGTGGTCGAGTGCATCATGGACGAGCCGCGCTTCCTGTCGCGTCTCGGCATCTACAACCCGCAGGGCGCGTTCGTCGGCGTGCCGATACGCATGGGCAAAAAAGTGGTCGGCGTGCTGGCCGCGCAACCCGCGCCCGGCGTGGGCGAACAACTCGACGAATACCAGCGCTTTCTGGAGATGGTCGCCAACCTGATCGGGCAAAGCGTGCGTCTGTCGCAGGAGGTGGCACAGGAAAAGATGGAGATCGCCGAAGAGCGCGATGTGCTGCGCCGCACCGTGCGCGGGCAATACGGTTTCGACAACATCATCGGACACACCCAATCCATGCGCCGCATCTTCGAGCAGGTGCGGCTGGTGGCGAAGTGGAACACCACGGTGCTGATACGCGGCGAGACGGGGACGGGTAAAGAGCTCATCGCCAACGCCATCCACTACAACTCGCCGCGCGCGCGCGGCAGCTTCGTCAAACTCAACTGTGCGGCATTGCCGGAAACGCTGCTGGAATCGGAATTGTTCGGCCACGAAAAAGGCTCGTTCACGGGTGCGGTGGCACAACGCAAAGGCCGCTTCGAGCAGGCCGAAGGCGGCACCGTGTTCCTCGACGAGATCGGCGAAATCTCGGCATCGTTCCAAGCCAAATTATTGCGCGTGCTGCAAGAGGGCGAGCTGGAGCGCGTCGGTGGCACCCGCACTGTAAAAGTCGATGTGCGCGTGGTCGCCGCGACACACCGCGATCTGGAGTCCGAAGTCGAAAAAGGCCGTTTCCGCGAGGACTTGTATTACCGCCTCAACGTGATGCCGCTGTACCTGCCGCCGCTGCGCGAACGCATGGAGGACATTCCCGGCATCGCGCGCTTCCTCGTGGAGAAAGTCGGCACGCAACAAGGCCGATCACTCAGCCTCACCGATACCGCCCTGCGCGTGCTGATGCACCACGACTGGCCGGGCAATGTGCGCGAACTGGAGAATTGTCTGGAGCGCGCGGCCGTAATGACCGAGGGCAATACCATAGACCGCGATGCCATTCTGCTCACCGGCATCGACGAAAAAATTTCCAGCAGCCGCGGCCCGATACAGAGCCTTGATCTAGACGATCCCAACCTGGATGAACGCGAGAAAGTCATCGCCGCGCTGGAGCAGGCGGGCTGGGTGCAGGCCAAGGCCGCGCGCCTGCTGGACATGACGCCGAGGCAGATCGCGTATCGCATCCAGACGCTGAACATCAAAGTGAAGCAGATATAGAATCGACAACGTTCAACTTGGAAACAAACATTATCCGCAGATTAGTTTTGTATATTTCTCGACGGTAACCCTATCACCCAAAGAGCTAACACAAGCCGCTAAGGTGTTTGTTTTTAATCGGCGGTTAATCTGCGGACAACTTGTTTTTAGGATTTTTATGCGCAATATTCCCGCCATCCTCGCCGAGATCGGCATCGACACCGACGAGATTGCCAGACGGCAAGCATTCCTGTCGTTCGACGAGCGCGATGTCGCAGCGCTCAAAGCCATGCATGACATGCTGGAGACGCACCGCGAAGAATTGACCGAGCTGTTCTACGCGCACCTGCTGCAATTCCCCGAGATACGCCCGTTGCTGGGCGACGAGGCCCAACTTGCGCGCTTGAAACATGCGCAGGCCGCGTACTTTGGCCAACTCACGTCGGGGTGTTACGACTTGTCCTATGTCGAGAACCGTTTGCATATCGGCGTCGTGCACCAGCGCGTCGGCCTCACGCCCAAGTGGTATATGAGCGCGTATTGCAAATACCTGGGCGAGGTTATGCCGCTGCTGCTTGCGCGCTATGCCGATGACGCGGTACGCGCACGGCAAGCCTGCCATGCGCTGCTCAAGATAGTGTTCTTCGACATGGGCCTGGCGCTGGATACTTACTTTCACGCCGAGCATAA
Source organism: Gallionellaceae bacterium (assembly GCA_004297065.1). Classification (GTDB taxonomy): domain Bacteria; phylum Pseudomonadota; class Gammaproteobacteria; order Burkholderiales; family Gallionellaceae; genus PALSA-1006. The sequence continues at coordinate 14,027 of SCUU01000051.1, read as the reverse complement.
AGCGCTGTTGCTGGCGCGCAGTTACACCGAGCAGATCGTGAGCAACATGCCCATCGGTTTCATCGTGCTGGATGCCCGCGGCAATATCCGTCTGGCGAACAATGCGGTACTGCGCATGTTCGGCCTGGACAAGAGCCGGTCGTGGCAAGGCCGGACATTGGGCGGCTTCCTCAATGTCGCGGCGCTGGACGAGAAAATACTCGAGGTGCTGGCAAGCCGCATAGCATGCAATGACTTCGGCTTCGAGCGCGCGGACAGGAAGGATGCGCATTCTTATCTCGCCGACATCTCGCTGGCGCAGATGGGCGAGGAGCATGTCGTGCTGTTCATGGTGCAGGACATCACGCTGCGCAAACAGTCCGAAGAAGAGATACACCGCCTGGCTTTTTATGACCCGCTCACACAGTTGCCCAACCGCCGCCTGCTGCACGAGCGCTTGCTGCAAAGCATGTCCATCAGCGCGCGCAGCGGCAAGCACTGCGCCGTGATGTTCATCGATCTGGATAATTTCAAAACGCTCAACGACACGCAGGGGCACGATGCGGGCGACCTGCTGCTGAAAGAGGTGGCGCAGCGTCTGTCGCGCAACGTGCGCGAGGGCGACACCGTGGCGCGCTTGGGCGGCGATGAGTTCGTCGTGGCGCTCGAATCGCTGAACAGTCTGGCGCAAGATGCGGCGACGCAAGCCGAGATGATCGCCGAGAAGATACGCGCCGAACTGAGCCAGCCCTACCGGCTCAACGGCTTCGAGCACAGCAGCTCGCCCAGCATCGGCGTGAGCCTGTTCCGCGGCCACCAGAGCAGCCTGGAAGATATGCTGAAACAGGCCGATCTCGCGATGTACCAGGCGAAATCCACCGGGCGCAACAAAGTGTGCTTCTTCGACCCCGCCATGCAGGCCGAGATGGAATACCGCGCCGAACTGGAAAAAGACCTGCGCGCTTCGCTGCGCCTGCAACAGCTCGTGCTGCACTACCAGATGCAGGTGGACGAGGCGGGCGGCATCGTCGGCGCGGAAGCGCTGATCCGCTGGCAGCATCCGCGTCGCGGCATGGTGTCGCCCGCACAGTTCATCCCGCTGGCGGAAGAGATCGGCATTATCCTGCCCATCGGCGACTGGGTGATCGAGCAGGCTTGCGCGCAATTGAAGATATGGGAAATGGATCCGCTGATGCGCAAGATACGTCTGTCGGTGAACGTCAGTCCGCGCCAGTTGAGCCAGCCGTATTTCGTCGAACAGGTGAAAGAGGCCATCGAGAAGACCGGCATCCGCGCTTCGCAATTGAAACTGGAACTCACCGAGAGTTTCGTCCTGCGCGATGTGGAAGAGGCCATCGAGAAGATGCAGGAACTGCGCCGCATCGGCATCCGTTTCGCCATGGACGATTTCGGTACGGGCTACTCTTCGCTCGCCTATCTCACCCGCTTGCCGCTGGAGCAACTCAAGATCGACCAGTCTTTCGTGCGCGATATCGCCAGCGACAAGAACAGCCGCGTGATGGCGCGCACCATCATCAACATCGCCAATAACTTCGGTCTGGAAGTCGTGGCCGAAGGCGTGGAGACCGATGAACAACTCGCCTTACTGCGACAGTTCGGTTGCCACAAGTTCCAAGGTTACTTCTTCGGCAAGCCTGTCCCTTTGCGGGAATTCGAACGGCTCTGCCACTGAGCCGCTTTGCGGCACGAAATTTGCTGCCGCATATGCAAGGCTGAGATATACCCGGAGCCTCGAAAAGCCGTAGCGAGGGGCGAGTACCGCGCAACGCAGCAATCAAGCCGCGCAGTAGGTTTTTCGAGGCTCCGCGCTTCAACCGACAATGTCGGGACAAACCTGTCCCGTTGTTTTATTTACTCCAAAATAAGCGAGACACAGATGGCGATCAAAGACATCAAAGCATTTTCCGATAAGGCCAGAACCGATTCCGAACTGAAAGAGAAACTCCTCGCCTGCCAGAAGGTGCGCGAGCTGCTCACGCTGGCGAAAGACGGCGGCTTCAACTTCATCGAAGACGAGATGTATCCGCCCAACGAGCCGCAATTCACCGCCGACCAGCTTTCCGAGAAAATGGCTAAAGCATTATTGCGCGCCTGACAGCCATGAGTGTCGCGAGCAACGAGGGCCGGGGCACGCTCCGGTTCTTTGTCACCTACACCGGCATCAAGCTGCCGTTCAAACTGGTCAATGAGTTGCAGCCCGACGAAGTGCGGAACCGCAACACCTTCTTTCGCGGCCATTTCGATGCGCAAGACCGCCTCACGGGATTCGACAAACTCGCCTACGGTGAAGTCGAGTTGAGGCACGACTACACCTATCACGACAACGGCAGGATACGCTCGGCGGAGATCACCGACATCGACGGCGAAGTGACGATGCTGCTGTTCGGCGCGGAAGGCGAGACGGCGTAGTGTGGCATACCGGTGAACTGCTATAGTTCGCCTCATGCCCAAACATACCACCCCGGACCATGCCCGCCTCGACCGCGTCGTGGCCGAAGCACGCAAACAACGCGAAGCGCGCGAAGCGGGCTACCGCGAACGCGCCCTCAAACTGTTCCCGTGGATATGCGGTCGGTGTGGTCGCGAGTTCCCCGGCGCGCGTCTGCGCGAACTCACCGTCCACCACAAAGACCACAACCACGACAACAACCCGTCCGACGGCAGCAACTGGGAATTGTTGTGCCTGTACTGCCACGACAACGAACACTCGCGCATGCTGGACGAAGCGGTGCGCGACCGAGGTGCGGCGGGCGCAGCCGTGGCGACGCACAATCCTTTCGCCGGCTTGAAGTCGTTGCTCAAGAAAAAATCGGATTGAGATTTACGGCGATGAACCCCGAACACCTGCAACTCCTTGTCACGCGCGAGATGCCCTACGGCAAATACACAGGCCGCCTCATCGCCGACCTGCCCGGCAACTACCTCAACTGGTTCGCCCGCAAAGGTTTCCCGCCCGGCGAGATAGGCATGCTGCTGGCGCTGATGCAGGAGCTCGATCACAACGGACTGTCGGCATTGTTAGACCCGCTGAGAAAACGTAAATAACATCCGCTCGTCTTGGGGCCTCCGATAAACTCGGGACAGCTCGTCGATGGGTGGACTGCAACAGCGTTTCTGTTTTGCACCCTAGCCGTTTAGTATTACTATGCATGCTCACCTAACATAAGGAGAACGATCATGGCTAAAGGACAACAACGCAAAAACAAAGAAGCGAAGAAACCCAAGAAGAAACCGGTTCCGGCGATTTGAGGAGACGCTGAATAAATCGCCTCAGCCCTCTCCCGGCTAATGCGGCCTATGGAGAGGGAGTGAGTCAGCAGTTCTCTAAGCCAATTACAATAGAGCACCCCGTAGCGCCACGTCAGTCACTAAGCGCTTGTCCGTAAATAATTCAGCCGGACATGATTGGGGAAAAACTACACACTCAACGACCATCTACTAAAGTAGGTGGGTTGAGGCTCCGCCCGCCACCCGCTAAAAGCGGGTAACCCGCAGCGGACTCCGCTAAAACCATACTCACGGAACGTGTGATGTGGCTCGTAGCGTTTAAAACCTTAAATGCACCAGCTAAAGCTGGTGGTTTGAACCAACTGATGGAAAATCAACACGCCGCAATACTCACCTCATACAACCCGCCAATCACCGTGTACTCATCCTCTCCCTGCAACATCCCCGGCAGCAATCTCGTGTAGCAGAACACTTTCGCCAGCGGCACTTTTGCGGTGAGCAGGTAGTCGCCGAATTCGTCGGCGCGCTCGCGGTTGGCGGTGAAGGAGTTCAAGTTGTTGAGCAGCACGACGCGCTGTTTGTTATCCAGCATCACGACTGTCTCGTGTTCGTCCACGCGGTTGACGCCGCGATACAGCGTGAGGTGGATCACCTGCGGAAATTGCCGCGCGAGTTCGTATTGGCAGTAGCTGTAGAGCAGGTCGAACTGGGCTTCGAGTGCGTTGGTTCCATATAACGCGGCGGCGCGCATCTCCAGGTAACGGCGGTAGGCTACACCGGAGAAGTCGCGTATCTGGCCGCCGTGGTGCCTGGGCAGCAGCCCGAAGCGCGATTCCACCCAGCCTTTCAACGCAGCACCTTCTCTTCCATCCGCATCGAAGCTCCAGCCGCGCACCATGCGCAAGTAATCGGCCTTTTGCCGTTTCTGTTTCGAGCTGGCGGTGTAGCCCGCCTGTTCGGGTTGGTCGAGATAGAAGCAGGCGTTCATGTGCATGATGAAGGCTTGCGCGCGTTCGTTCGCATCGTCCAGCTTGTCCAGCAGTGAAAAAAATTCGCGATGGAATTGCGCGACGCCGTCGAGTTCGAGCGCGACGGGTGCGCGCTGGAAAGTGAGGCCGCCGAGGATATTCGCGGGCAGGTTGCAGCGGTTGATGGGCAGGCGTGCGCTGCGCGGCAGAACGGGCAGCAGGTTTGTCGCCACTCCTACAAAGCGCTCTTCCTTGTTGTGTTCCACATCCCTTGGGGCGTTTTGCGATTGAGTGTAATCCTGTTTCATTTCAGTCGCTTATTGTTTTGTTGGGCGGGTGGCACGGAGCTTGCGAAGTACTGGGTGCGAGCGACAGTTTTCAATCGCGACTTAATTTTTGCAACTCTCAAGGAGACTAACATGGCACTGCGTCAATGCGCAATTTACGGGAAGGGTGGTATCGGTAAGTCCACCACGACCCAAAATCTGGTGGCCGCTCTGGCCGAATCCGGCAAGAAGGTGATGATCGTCGGCTGCGACCCCAAGGCTGACTCCACTCGTTTGATCCTGCACTCGAAGGCGCAGAATTCCGTGATGGAACTGGCTGCCGAAGCCGGTAGCGTGGAAGACCTCGAACTGGAAGACGTTCTGTCTGTTGGCTACGGCGGCATCAAGTGCGTTGAGTCCGGTGGTCCTGAGCCCGGCGTTGGCTGTGCCGGTCGCGGCGTGATTACCGCCATCAACTTCCTCGAAGAAGAAGGCGCGTATGACGATGCGCTCGACTTCGTGTTCTACGACGTGCTGGGCGACGTGGTGTGCGGCGGTTTCGCGATGCCGATCCGCGAAAACAAAGCGCAAGAAATTTACATCGTTTGCTCCGGCGAAATGATGGCGATGTACGCGGCCAACAACATCGCCAAGGGTATCGTGAAATATGCGAATTCCGGTGGCGTGCGTCTGGCCGGTCTGATCTGCAACAGCCGCAACACCGACCGCGAAGATGAGCTCATCATGGCGCTGGCCGCACAACTGGGCACGCAGATGATTCACTTCATCCCGCGCGCCAACGCGGTGCAACACGCCGAAATCCGTCGTATGACCGTGATCGAATACGATCCAACACACAAGCAGGCCGACGAGTATCGCGCCCTGGCGAAGAAGATCGTGGAGAACAAGAAGTTCGTTATCCCGACCCCGATCACCATGGACCAACTGGAAGCCTTGTTGATGGAATTCGGCATCATGGAAGAAGAAGACGAATCCATCATCGGCAAGACAGCGGCAGCAGCTTAAGTTTGAAAAGTTGTAGGTCGGGTTGGCGGTGTCACCGCGCAACCCGACCTACGCAACCCCTGACAGACTCCACAGATTGGTGGGTCATCAAAGGAGAATGAAATGACAGCATTAACACGCGAAGAAGCCCAGGCCCTGATTCAAGAGGTGCTTGAGGTCTATCCCGAGAAAGCCAGAAAAGACCGCGAGAAGCATCTCGCCGTCAACGATCAATCCATCGAACAGTCCAAGAAGTGCATCACCTCCAACCGCAAATCTTTGCCGGGTGTGATGACGATACGCGGCTGCGCTTACGCCGGTTCCAAGGGCGTGGTGTGGGGCCCGATCAAAGACATGATCCACATTTCTCACGGCCCGGTCGGCTGCGGCCAGTATTCCCGCGCCGGTCGCCGTAACTACTACGTCGGCACCACCGGCGTGAACGCCTTCGGCACCATGAACTTCACTTCCGACTTCCAGGAAAAAGACATCGTGTTCGGCGGCGACAAGAAACTCGCCAAACTCATCGGCGAGATCGAGCAACTGTTCCCGCTGCATAAAGGTATCTCGGTGCAGTCCGAGTGCCCGATCGGTCTGATCGGGGACGACATCGAGGCGGTATCCAAGAAATCTGCCAAAGAAATCGGCAAGCCGGTCGTACCCGTGCGCTGCGAAGGTTTCCGCGGCGTGTCGCAATCGCTGGGCCACCACATCGCCAACGACGCGATCCGCGACTGGGTGTTGAGCAACCACGACGAGAAGGCATTCGAGTCCACACCTTACGACGTGACCATCATCGGCGACTACAACATCGGCGGCGACGCTTGGGCAACCCGCACCATCCTCGAAGACATGGGCTTGCGCGTGATCGCCCAATGGTCCGGCGACGGCACACTGGCCGAAATGGAGAACACCCCCAAGGCCAAGCTGAACCTGTTGCACTGCTACCGTTCGATGAACTACATCAGCCGCCACATGGAAGAGAAGTACGGCATCCCTTACATGGAATACAACTTCTTCGGCCCGACCAAGATCGAGGCCTCCATCCGCGAGATCGCCGCTTTCTTCGACGACACCATCAAGGCCAACGCCGAGAAGGTGATCTCCAAGTACAAGCCGCAGATGGAAGCCGTCATCACCAAGTACAAGCCGCGCCTGCAAGGCAAGCGCGTCATGCTGTACGTCGGCGGTCTGCGTCCGCGTCACGTGATCGGCGCTTATGAAGATCTGGGCATGGAAGTGGTCGGTACCGGTTACGAATTCGGTCACAACGACGACTACGACCGCACCATCAAGGAGATGGGCAACGCCACGCTGCTGTATGACGACGTGACCGGCCTGGAATTCGAGGAATTCGTGAAGAAGGTCAAGCCCGACCTGGTCGGTTCCGGCATCAAGGAAAAGTTCATCTTCCAAAAGATGGGTATCCCGTTCCGCCAGATGCACTCGTGGGACTACTCCGGCCCGTATCACAGCTATGACGGCTTCGCCATCTTCGCGCGCGACATGGACATGACGCTGAACAATCCGTGCTGGAGCAAGCTGACAGCACCATGGTTGAAGAAGGCCGAGTAAAAAACAGTTGTCCACGAAAGGCACGAAATAACACGAACAGATATGAGTGGAGGAATGGTTAGTGACATTCCTCATAGAGAGTGGGCAATGCTGAGTACCTTTCGTGCTTTTCGTGAGTTTCGTGGACAAAAGGGTTTAAGGAAAACACAGAGCGGTAGCAATGCCGCATACCAATCAATCTGTGCCGGCATCTGCAAATTGGCAGTGCGGCTAAGGAGATAGAAATGCAAAAAGTCGATGACATCAAACCTTGTTATCCGTTGTTCCGTCAGGACGAATACAAGGATACGCTGAAAAACAAGAAAGAACTGTTTGAAGAGGGCCACGATGCCGCCAAGGTGCAGGAGACGTTCGCCTGGACCACCACGATGGAATACCGCGAGCTGAACTTCAAGCGTGAAGCGTTGACCGTTAATCCGGCCAAGGCTTGCCAACCGCTGGGTGCCGTGCTGTGCGCGCTGGGTTTCGAAAAGACCCTGCCTTACGTGCATGGTTCGCAAGGTTGCGTGGCTTACTTCCGTACTTACTTCAACCGCCATTTCCGCGAGCCGGTGTCCTGCGTGTCCGACTCCATGACCGAAGACGCGGCCGTGTTCGGCGGTCAGAAGAACATGATCGACGGCCTGGAGAACGCCAAAGCGATGTACAAACCGGAAATGATCGCGGTGTCCACCACCTGTATGGCCGAGGTGATCGGTGACGACTTGAACGCCTTCATCACCAATACCAAGAAGGCCGGCGGCGTACCCATGGATTATCCGACACCGTTCGCGCACACCCCGTCTTTCGTCGGTTCGCACGTGACCGGCTGGGACAACATGTTCGAAGGCATCATCCGTTACTTCACACTGAACTTCATGGATGACAAGGAACCGGGCAAGAATGGCAAGATCAACATCGTTCCCGGTTTCGAGACTTACCTCGGCAACTACCGTGTGATGCACCGCATGTTGGGCGAGATGGGCGTGGATTACACCCTGTTGAGCGATCCGACCGAAGTGCTGGATACCCCGGCTGACGGCGAGTTCCGCATGTATGCGGGCGGCACGACGCAAGAGCAAGTGAAGGATGCACCGAACGCCAAGACCACTTTCCTGTTGCAACCGATGCAGCTCGACAAGACCAAGAAATACGTCGAGACCACCTGGAAGCACGAAGTGCCGAAGCTGAGCATCCCGATGGGTCTGGAGTGGACCGACGAGTTCCTGATGAAGGTCGCGGAAGCCAGCGGCAAGGAAATCCCCGCATCGCTGGCCAAGGAACGCGGTCGCCTGGTCGATATGATGATGGACAGCCACACTTGGCTGCACGGCAAGAAGATCAGCCTGTACGGCGATCCCGATTTCACTTTCGGCATGACCAAGTTCCTCACCGAACTGGGCGTCGAGCCGCTGCACGTGCTGTGCAACAACGGCGGCAAGAAGTGGGAAAAAGCCATGCGCAAGATGCTGGACGAAACACCCTACGGAAAGAACACCCAGCTGTTCGCGGGTGCCGACCTGTGGCACTTCCGTTCGCTGGTGCTGACCGAGAAACCGGACTTCATGATCGGCAACTCCTACGCCAAGTTCATCCAGCGCGACACGCTGCACAAGGGTAAAGAGTTCGAGGTTCCGCTGATCCGTATCGGCTTCCCGATCTTCGACCGCCACCACCTGCACCGCTCGACAACCTTGGGTTACGAGGGTGCCATGCAGATGCTCACCACCATCGTGAACGCGGTAATGGAACGCCTGGACGAAGAAACCCGAGGAATGGGGACGACGGACTACAACTACGACCTGGTTCGTTAATGATTCCCCTCCCCCGCCGGGGGAGGGGCTAGGGGTGAGGGAGTAATCACGGGAGTTTCAAATGGCAAACATCATGATCCGACGCGACAGCAGAGGCAGTTACCAGTTTTATCTGCCCAAGCGCGATCTCGAGGACAGCATCGTTTCGATGGAGTTCGACACCCCGGAGAAATGGGGGGGCGAGATCAAGCTCAATAACGGCGGAAGCTATTACATCGAACCGCAGGCCGCTCCGGCACGGCTACCTTATTCGGTGCGTGCCAAGCGTCTCGATGCGGCGGAGTAAAACAGCGCAGGGGGAAGAATGAAGGGAGAAGGGTAACTGCTGTTTCGGTTTTACCCTTGCGCACCGCAGGTGCGATCCCTTTACCCTTACCTGAATTTGAAAAAGGAGAATCATCATGGCAATGAAGATCAATGCAGATATGTGTACCTCGTGCGGTGACTGCGAACCGGAATGCCCCACGGCTTCCATCAGCACCAAGAAAGGTCTGTACGTCATCAGCGCAAGCGGCTGCACCGAATGCGACGGCGAATACGACAAACCGCAATGCGTGAAGGTGTGCCCGATCAAGGGCTGCATCACACAGATCGCAGCGTAACAACCGAGAAGAGGGAAGGGAGAAGGGTGACTGCGGTTTCGGCTTACCCTTGAGCACCGCAGGTGCGATTCCTTTCCTCTTCCCAAAAGGGGCTTATATGATTTCCACCACCGTCATCACCAAAACAGCCGCCCTGCGCATCGCACAGGCCGCACGCGCGCTTGCCGATGTGAATGCGGGGGCTTTTGCGACCCAATTGGGCGACCATATCGGCTTGCCGATCACCGAAGAAAAGCTCGCCAAGGTGACCGTGGCCGACATCAAGCTCATTCTCTCCGGCGAAGAAACAGTCGAGCCGGATGTGGATGGCGCATCCATCAAATTGGCCGTGCGCCACCTGTGGGGCGCTGCGGGCGAAGATGAAACTCTGCCGCCGACCGCCGCTTACAAAGAGGGCGACATGCCCGGCAGCCTGCGCGTGGCCGTGGCCTCGAACAGCGAAGAAAATCTCGACGGGCACTTCGGTTCCTGCCCGCGCTTTCTGATATACCAAGTCGGGCGCAACGAGATACGCCTGATCGGCGTGCGCCCGACGGACATCGCCGACGAGGCCGAAGATAAAAATTCCGCGCGCGCCCAGCTCATCGACGATTGCCAGATTGTCTACGTGCAATCCATCGGTGGCCCCGCTGCGGCCAAAGCCGTGCGCGCCAACGTGCATCCGGTAAAAGCGCCGGAAGGCGGCAAGGCCAGCATCGCCCTGCAACGTCTGCAAGCCGTGCTCGACGCGCCGCCGCCCTGGCTGGCCAAGATACTCGGCGTGGAAGCAAAATCGCTGAGCAAGTTTGCGGATGCGGAAGAAGAATGAGGCTATCAAATGATCGTGCCGGAAACACTTGAGCAGATCGCCAATACTGCCGTATCACTTGGCAATTTGAACGAAGATTCTCTCGCCTTCTTGAAAAAGAGCTGGCCGGATCTACGTTTCACCCTCTGCAACGACGATGATATGCCGGCACGCCTTCCTGCAGCACTGAAGCGCGCAAGATTCAACCTGTATCTGGTCAATGGCAGCGAACACTGCCTCAGTCTGACGGATGATCCGCTACATGCCATCGGTGTGGTGCTGGCAGAGGTGGATGAAGAGTAGACTGATCTGATGTTTGAATAAACAACGGGCACATGAAGTGCCCGTTTTGCTTTGGAACTGCCGTATCAGAAAACTTGTTTCACTCCGAACGAGAAGGCAGACAGCGTCGAGCCAGCTCCGATGGACGCGGTCGCTCCGCTGCTCCAGGCTGCACCCCCCAAGCTGTAATTGGCACTGCTCTCATTCGCCAACCGGGTGTACAGCGCATAAAGTGTGCTGCGCTTGCTCATCCTATAGTCATAACCGAGCGAGAGATGGGTCGCTCCCGTATTGGCGGCACTGGCCAGATCGTTCGCCTTGGTATAGGCGACCTTGACCGCACTGGCACCGAACTCGAATCTGCCTGTGACATACAGTGCCGAGTGCCCGTATTTGTCGGCACCGGTCGCCTGTAGCGTGTCGCTGGTCTTTTCATAGGCCAAGGCCAGCGAGTAGGCGTCCAACTTATAACCGAGCGCGGCATTCCATGCTTTTTCCGTTCCGCCGACACGAACCGTATCGAGCTTATGAGTCTCGTACCCCAAAGCGCCATATAGGGAACCGTTGTCGTAGGAGGCTGCGAACGAAGTCGCGCTGTCTTTCTTGTCGGTGGCCTTGGTGGCGGTTTCGGTCAGGTTCACGTACGCAACGGAGGCTTCGAATCCATTGAAGTTGGGCGAACTATAGGAGATCACATCGGGTTGTTTGGTGACGAATGACGTACTGGCCGAGTTGCTCTTCACTGTGCCGAACAGGCTGCGGTTATCGGCGATCGTGTCGCCGAAGTTATCCAGCTTGCGGGTGATGATCTTGTACGGTGTGTCGTTGCGCCCCACCAATACCCTGCCGTATTCCTTGCTGCTCAGGCCTGCATAACTGTTGCGTGTGGCGAAGATGCCTGTGTTGGCCGTGCAGGCCGGGACAGTCGCACCCGCCGTGACTGCGGCGCAAGAGTTGGATGAATTGTCGGGTGCGACCAACGTCTCGATCTGCCAAATGGTGGATATACCGCCTCCTATCTCTTCCGCCCCCTTGAAGCCGATGCGCGAGGCATTGCTTGAAGCCTTGAAGTTGCTGGTTCCTTGTGTGCCATTGGCGGCGGTTCCCGTGTCGATGCGGTCGATAGAGATGTTTGCCACGCCGTACATGGATACATTTGCGGTATCCGCGAATACGGGCATTGAGGCGAACAGCGAAGTTGCGAGCAAGTGGTTCAGATTGCGCTTAGACATTTGTGGCTCCTATGTAAAATGGATTCGGTTGTGTATATTAGTACATAACGCAAGCTCGTTTCAGCAAGGGGCGTGCCAATGCGCCAAAGGCCAGTGTAGTGCGAGGGTTTGCGGTTGGAGGGGTATTTCGTTGCAGCGTATAGGTTGTAATGAATATGCCAATTTGTTTAAAAAGCTACATAACGCATGGATTTGTAAAAGTTGAATTGGTCGCACGGATAGCATGTAATCCAATAGCTAGAGGGTTTTGTTGCTCTAGGTGAAATGGTGGCATTGCTTTTGCTGTGCGTTAGGTTGTGCTGGGTTATAACGTGTGAGGTCATCATGGTGCTGTCGGTTGTAGAGAAGAAAGCAGGGAAGAAATCAGAATCCGGCGTTGTATCCAAACTGAAGATCGCCAAGGGTCGGCGCTGGGATCATCTGGAACTGCTGGAGCGTATAGACGCGACAGGTTCGATTTCGGCGGCGGCCAGTGCGATGGGCATGAGCTACAAGGCGGCCTGGGAAGCGGTGGAGGCAATCAACAATCTGTCTGAGCAACCTCTGGTGGAGCGCAAGACCGGCGGATCAAAGGGGGGCGGAACAACGCTCACCTCACATGGTCGCCGGGTGGTGGGAGCGTACCGGCGACTGGAGCAGGAGCGGGAGCAAGTGCTTAAAAAGCTGGCGCAGGTGATGGACGATTTTGACGAGTATTACCATTTGATAAGGAGATTCGATATGAAGACGAGTGCACGCAATCAGTTTCTGGGGAAAATAAAAAGCATCAAACTCGGGGCGATCAACGCCGAGGTGGTGATGGACATCGGCGGCGGCGACACGCTGGCCGCAGTCATCACCAACGAGAGTGTGGAGCATCTGGCGTTGAAGGTCGGCTCGGAGGCGTATGCGATGGTCAAGGCGCCCTGGGTGATCGTGACGACTTCCGAAGGCTTCAAGACCAGTGCGCGCAACGAGTTGCACGGTACGGTGGTGCGCTGTCAGGAAGGTTCCGTGAACGGCGAGGTCATCATCGAACTGGCCGGCGGCAAGACGGTGGCGGCCATCGTGACCAACGACAGTATCAAAACGCTGGGGCTCAAGGATGGCGTTAAGGCTTGTGCGTTGATTAAAGCATCGCATGTCATTTTGGCAGTCAATGCGTAATGAAAAATTCGCGTAGCGATTCGTTCGCCCCCAGCCCTCTATCCAATTTTCCCCCAGAGGGGAAAAGGGCGATCGATCCCTCTCCCTCCGGGAGAGGGTTTGGGTGAGGGTTGCCCGCTTGCGGGATAACCAGCGACTTGGCTGCGGTCGTTTGCAGCCTAGTCGAATGGCTAGTTGTTTCACCCAGAGGATTGAGGTGAGGGAAACGGGCGTGGCTAGTTTCATAATCAGGGGTGGCAACTTGCCATGCCCGTAAGGAGAAAACGATGCGATCATTTAAATTGAGTCTGTGGAGCTTGATGGGGGTGCTGTTGGCGACGATGGCGCAGGTGGCGGATGCGGGAGAGGTGAATGCGGCCGTGGCGGCGAACTTCACCGAGCCGGTCAAACAGATCGTCGAGTTGTTTCAGAAAGAGACCGGGCATACGGTGAAGCTCAGTTTCGGTTCCAGCGGCAAGTTCACTTCACAGATCAAGGAAGGCGCACCGTTCGATGTGTTCCTCGCGGCGGACGAGAAGAATCCCAAGCTACTGGAGAAAGAAGGGCTGGCAGTCGAAGGCTCGCGTTTCGTCTATGCGCTGGGCAAGCTGGTGTTGTGGAGTGCGCAGCCCGGATATGTGGATGACAAGGGCCACGTGTTGCGCCAAGGCAATTACAACAAGATCGCTTATGCCGACCCCAAGCTGGCCCCCTATGGTTTGGCCGCCAAAGAGACGCTGGAAGAGTTGGGGCTGTGGAATGTGGTGCAAAGTAAGATGGTGACGGGTGAGAGCATCACCCAGACCTACCAGTTCGCCGCGACCGGCAATGCCGAGCTGGCATTCATCGCGCTGTCGCAAATCACCAAAGACGGTAAAGTGATGGAAGGCTCCTGGTGGATTGTTCCCGCGCACATGTATAACCCCATCAAACAAAGTGCAGTTCAGTTGACTGCCGCAAAATATCCGGCAGCGGCGAAAGCGTTTATGGCGTTCCTGAAGAGCGAGAAGGCGGTGGCGATTATTCGCAATTTTGGATATGAGTTGCCATGATCCTAAAAACCTTAGTTCGTCCACGAAAAACACGAAAGGCACGAAAAATAACAGTGGGTTACATTCAGTCGGCGACTCACCCATCGGGTTGCTTGGTGCGGCATGTTAATTA
>SCUU01000205.1 GCA_004297065.1 Gallionellaceae bacterium | reverse complement strand
CCCGACGGCATTGATGTGCCAGAATGAGGTCGCTAGTGATCCTCAAACAAGGAGACCGTCCGTGGAAAAGCTTATCCGAATCGGTATGGACACGTCTAAGCAAGTCTTCCAGCTGCACGGCGTAAACGAGGCGGAGGAGCCGGTGCTTCGCAAGAAGCTGCGGCGCAAGGAGATGGTGGCATTCTTCCAGCGCCAGGCGCCGACGGTGATAGGGATCGAAGCGTGCGGGGGCGCGCACCATTGGGGGCGCGTGCTGGAGGGCATGGGCCACCAGGTCAAGCTGCTGCCGCCGCAATACGTTAAGGCCTATGTGAAGCGTGGCAAGAACGATGCAGCGGACGCCGAGGCGCTGTGCGAGGCGATGAGCCGGCCGACGATGCGGTTCGTGGGCGTGAAGACGGCGGAGCAGCAAGCGGCGCAGATGCTGGCGGGCGTGCGCGACCGGCTGGTCCGCCGCCGCACGCAGCTGAGCAATGCGATCCGCGGCTATGCGACCGAGTTCGGGCTGATCGCGGCCCGGGGTGTCGACAAGCTCGAGGCGCTGCTGGCGCGCCTGCAGGCAGAGGAGACGGAGACACTGCCGGCGTTGGCGCGGGAGCTGTTTGCCTCGCAGGGGAAGGAATACGCCCAACTGCAAGCTCAGCTGAAGGAGATCGAGGCCAAGCTGATGACCTGGCACCGGCAGAACGAGACGAGCCGGCGTCTGGTGAAGATCCCCAGCATCGGGCCGATCGGGGCCACGCTGCTGGTCATAAAGGTTCCCCATCCCGAAGGCTTCCGTTCCGGCCGGCACTTCGCAGCCTGGATCGGGCTGACGCCGAAGGACCACTCCACCGCCGGCAAAGTGCGGCTCGGCGTGATCACGCGCGCCGGCGACGAGATGCTGCGCAGCGTGCTGGTCGTCGGCGCGACCGCCGTGATCCGGCAGGCGCGGCGCGGCAGGGGTCATCCCTCGCCTTGGCTCCTCGAACTTTTGAAGCGCAAGCCGCCCAAACTCGCTGCCGTGGCGCTGGCCAATAAGATGGCCCGCATCGCCTGGAAGCTGATGGTCAGCGGCCAATCCTACAACCCCGCTCTTGCCAGGGCGATCTCCGCAGACAAGGCGGCATGACGAGATCGGCGGGACGCGAGCCATCGCATCTCGCCGAGGCCGGAGCTTGCTCAAGAGGGAGCAGATGGTGCGATCGATCGATCCAAAACGCGAGACAACCCGTGGGGCCCAGCGGTGCTTGATACCGCCGCGATGTTCGGAGCTCGCGTCGCAAAACCCATCTCGGCCAGCGGTCATGCACGACCGCACCCAACAGGCCGGACATATGGTTGCAAGCGATCCGATCCGAACCCTGACCCCCTCTTGCAAGCAGGGGGCCGTCCACATATGGGCCCCTTTCTCTCCTCCTGAAGCAGGAGCGGGAAAACGGGCGAACGGGATGGCTTTACTCAGCCGCGGCCTTGGCTTGCGGCTGAGCAAGATATTTGTTGTAGAGCCCGTCGAGATAGAGGCGGCGCATGAGGGTCGCCTCCTTGACCAGGCGCACGCAATTGGCCTGGACCTCGGGCGTCGTCGCGTAGCGCTCGACGATCTCGAAGCCGCGCTCGCCGTGCTCCTCGTCCGCCACGATGTGGAGACGGAAGAAGACCACTTCCTCCTCGGTGAAGCCGTACTTCTCGAGGAGCGGCGTCGTCGTCTTGGCGTAGATCTTCGGGACCTGGGATTCGAGCCCGACGAGGAAGCCCGCGAGGGCCTCGACGAAGGGCTTGTGCGCTTGCACGCGGCACCAGGACTGGAGGCCGAGCGTCTCGGGCAGCAGCTCGCCGTTCAATTGGGCGTCGAGCACCTCCTTGCGGCTCTTGCCGCACGCCTCGGCGAAATCGAGCAGCAGCTTGGTGTGGCGCACGGCGGGGAAGCCCGCTTGGCCGGTCACGCCCTCCTCCTCGGTGATGTTCTCGAGGAGGAAATCGCGCACGTCGTCCTCGGGACAATTGCCGTAGACGGTACCAAGCCACTGCGAGAACAGGCTGACGTAATGGTAGTGCTGCTTCACCCACTCGCCGAGCAGGCGCTTGTTGAGCTTGCCGCTCACCCACGCCTCGCTCCACGGGTGCACGCTCGAATGCCGCGCCTCGATCGCCGCCTCGAGCGCCTGCCTGAACTTGCTCTTGGCCATCTTCGCCTCCCTCCCCTACCGTCTTCGCCGATTCAGTTACTGTATACTGTATACAATAATTCTTCCCGTCAAGCTCTTTTCTCAAGGAGCCTTTACCGCGGCCGAGGCGCCTCGGCCGCGACCGGCGACGGCTTCCGCGCCGCTTCGGCGCCGGTCCCTGCCTCCGCGAGGTAGCGTTCGCCGGCCTGGAGCACGTGGCGCGAGGCGAGCAGGTCGGCGAGCGCCTCGTCGCCCGCGATCACGGCGGCGAGGATCGCGGCATGCTCGTCCCAGTTCCGCGCTGCCTGCTTGGGGCTCAGGGGCGCGAACACCAGATCCGTGCGCTCGCGCAAGGAGCGCATGAGATCGGCCAGGATGCGGTTA
>SCUU01000176.1 GCA_004297065.1 Gallionellaceae bacterium | reverse complement strand
GGCGCTGTTTAGAACACCGGCTATCGCAAGCCATGGCGCCCATGGCGCAGCCGCTCCTGCATTTATTGCAGCACCAAACAAGATTAATTTGCTCCAAAATCCATTTAGTGGCGGAACACCTGCAAGTGCCAAAAGTGAGATCACAAGCCCAAGAGAAGTAATTGGCATTGAGCGTCCTAGTCCCTTTATCTTGTCCAAGTGGCTTGATGCCAGAGTGACTGTAATTCCAGCCACTGCAATAAATGCGGCACCTTTCATTACTGCATGATTTAGGATATGAAACAGTGAGCCCTGAATGCCAATTGTAGTGTATGGCGCTATTGCAAGGCCAATTAGGATATAGCCTGCATGGCCAATGCTAGAGTAGGCAAGAATTCTTGCAAGATTTTTTTGCATGATAGCAGCAATGTTTCCAACAGTCATAGTCATTACTGCAATTATTCCTAATGCAAATGTCCAATCAAGTGAAAGTGCAACTGTTCCCATCACGATTATTCGCAGGGCTGCTGCAAATCCTGCCTTTTTTGTTCCAGCAGCCAAAAGCGCACTGATTGTAGGTGGTGCCCCCTCGTAGGTGTCAGGAAGCCACATATGAAACGGCACAAGGCCCATCTTGAATCCAAATCCTGCAATAAACATGGCAATTGCAAGAAGTGCAAGTGGCAACATCGTAGGATCAATTGTTGCAAATGTATGGATCACATCACCGATATTTGTAGAGCCTGTTAGTCCATATGCAATTGATATTCCATAGATTATGATTGCAGAAGATAGTGCACCAAACAAAAAGTATTTGAGTGCTGCCTCATTTGATGATGGATTTTTTTTCAAAAATCCCGCAAGGACATATGTTGGGATGCTCATTAGCTCCCATGCAACAAAAAGCATTACAAGGTCTGTCGAGTATGCAATCAATACCATACCAATTGATGATAGCAAAATCAGTGAAAAGTAAACAGCAGGATGCGCTTGTTTTTTCATAAAGCTAAGCGAGCCAACTGTTGTGATGATTGATACAATTAACATTGCAATTGCAAATAGCGCGCCAAATGTATCATTGGCTAGAACATCTTTTGTAAAAATTGCAGCCGGTGCTACCTGATGTGATACTACTTGATAAATCACATAACCAATTGATGCAAATAGTGCGCCAAGTGCAATGGCTCCATAAAATGATGTAGTGCCATGTTCTTTTCGTGCAACACTGATTACAGGAAGTATCACTCCAACACCACCAAGTATCGCAACTAGAATAATTGGAGTTGATGTAAGGTCGATCATGTCATCACCTAGATAAACAAGATCAGGACAACAAAGAGAATTCCTGCTCCAAATACGTAAAGATATGATTGCGCGACGCCTGTTTGGGTTCCTTGTACTATCTTTGCACTCCAGCCTACTGCGCGCTCAAGGCCCACATTCATTCCAGTGTCAATGACTGTCTTCTCAAAGTATCTCCAAAATGCTCGAGCGAGCCATAATGGCGCAATGACAAAAC
>SCUU01000050.1 GCA_004297065.1 Gallionellaceae bacterium | reverse complement strand
TTGCAAAAACGAAGGCATATAAGCACCTGCTTCCAGTTGCACCGAGGGGTTTGGCTTGAAAATACTATTGTGCATCACCGCTGGCCCTCGAAATTGAGGTGAATTTCAACAAACTGTTAACCGGCTCTTGAAATGGATGCCGGAAGCAACGCCCCCACCGCCAGTGCGCAGCGCGCAAACGAGGCTCGACACCGTGCGCTTACCCTTGGCCTTGGTAATCTCGGAGACGGCGATCCACACTCCCATGTCGGGGTAGATAGTGCGGAATATACGATTAAGCGATGAGTTCACTATTTACCAATTCAAAAACATCAGCCAACAGGCAAGTGCGTTTTGCAATAACTACTTTTGCGAGGCACCCTAACGGGCATGGCAAGCTGTCACCCCTGATAATGAAACTCGCCATGCCCGTTTTCCCCTATCCAACTTTCCCCCGATGCCCTCTCCTCAATCCTGATGGGACTACTGGTGGAACAACTAGCCATCTCACTAAGCCGCACAAAACGCGGCAAGTGATTGGTTATAGCCAATCGACTGATGGAGCAACTAGCCATCCCACTTGGCAACCAAAAGACGGTTGCCAAGTGGTTGCTTATAAGCCCGCACACCCCACCCGCCGTTGGCGGGCAGAGTACAAGAGCGGGCAAGTCGCTGGTTATCTCCCGCAGAATACCTCTCTCTAACTCTCTCCCGTAAGCTGGAGATAAGGACAAACGAGAAAGGCAATCTTGAATCCTCGGGAGAGGAGGCAAACGAATCGCTACGCGAGTCGTGCGGAATATAGACGAATATTTTTTTCTCCGCATCGTTCAAATGAACTATGTTTCACCTATCTCCGTGGTCTTTTTTTCTATTTTGCGTTGACAACGTCCTTTTATCGCTTGCGTGTACATTCTTTTGTACATACAATGCAGCCCATGAGCTACCAATGTGACCCCGATAAAGCCGCTGCCAATCCGTTGAACCATGACGGGGTGACGTTTGACGAGGCGTATCCCGTGTTGCTCGACCCTTATGCCTTGACCAAGGAAGACGTGGATGCGCAGGGCGAGGCGCGCTATGTGACGCTGGGCATGGGGGCAAAGGGGCGCATTCTGGTGGCGGTATGGATGTATCGTGCAGACCAGCCGCGCCTGATTTCAGCGTGGAAAGCCAATCAACCGCAAAGGAGGCACTATGAACGCCAATTCTGACCCCGTTTTCAAGCAATACGCCGAGATGGATTTTGCCGATGCCAAGCCCGTCAAGGATGTTCCCGCGCTGACGGCGTTGCAAGCCAAAACGGGCGGCAAGTCGCGCATCACCATACGGGTGGACAACGCCACGCTGGCGGTATTCAAAGCGCGCGCCGAAATGACGGGCGGCAACTACCAAACTTTGATGAACGAGGCGTTGCAGCAATTCGCGGCAGGGCGCACGCTGGCGGATGTAGTGCGCGAGACGATACGGCAAGAGTTGCATCATGCTTGAACTGGGTAAAACGGACTGGGCGCGGGTTAAGGCGGAGGCTGCACACGATGCGCCGATTGCCTTTGATGCGGCAACGGATGGATACAACCCAAACGATGCCCAGTCGGTTGCCGCACACTGGGAAGGCGCGGCAATGAAGCAAGGCGGCGTGGTGGTGGGGCGGGTGCGCGGCGCAAACAAACGCCCGACCAAGGAGCAAGTGGCGGTGCGGTATCGCCCCGAAGTAATGGCGGCGTTCCGAGCCTCGGGGCGCGGCTGGCAAACGCGCATGGATGCCAAGCTGGCGGACTGGCTCACAGCATCACTATAATTACGGCCATCCGATTTGTGCCAGGAAAGCTTAGATATGCAACTCACCGTATCGACCGACATCGCATTGCGCACTTTGATCTATCTTGGGCGCAAGGACGATTCCGCCACCATTCAGGAAGTCGCCGACGCTTTTAATATTTCCAAAGCGCACCTGATGAAAGTTGTCATGACGCTGGTGGCGGAGAACCTGCTTATCAGCGAGCGTGGCAGAAACGGGGGCGTTCGGCTGGCACTCAATGCCCGAAAAATATCCGTGGGATCTGTGGTACGCCTGATGGAAAACTCTCTCGCGCTGGTAGTCTGCATGAAAGACGATGCCGCATCTGATGTTTGTCCATTGCTACCGGATTGTCGCCTAAAAGGCGTTTTTATCAAGGCGCAGGATGCCTTTTTTGCATCGCTCGATCAAACCTCGTTAGCCGATCTCTTGTAAGCGCCTTACACCCATATGCTCGCAAGGGTTGTATTTACTGATCTTCACTAATATCATTCACAAATTATGAATGTTTTATCAATCAGCCGCCTTTGGGGAATTTAGCAATGAGTCCTGCGCAAACCAGCCCAACCATGATTAACAGCCTTGCCGAACCAGGGAACACCCAGTCCGAGACTGATTGGGAAGCAAGTGATCTGACCCAGTTGGTCAATCATCTGTTGCGCCACCATCACCCCTACACCAAGACTGCACTGGCAGAGCTGGCTCCACTGTTAGACAAAGTGGTGCGTATGCATGGCGGGCAGCATCCGGAATTACGCGGGCTGGCGAAACTGTTTACCGAATTGCGCGATGACATGGGCGCGCATCTGATGAAAGAAGAAAATATCCTGTTTCCCTACATGCTCGCGCTGGAGACTGATGCACCATCAGCAGCACATTTCGGCACAGTCGCCAATCCCATCCGTATGATGACGCTGGAACATGAACACGACAGTTTGATCCTGCACAAGATGCTGGAGGTCACCGACCGCTTCACCCTCCCTCCCGATGCGTGCAACAGCTTTACGCTGCTGTACAAAGGGCTGCATGCATTGGTCAGCGACCTGTTTCAGCACATTGCGCTGGAGAACGACATTGTTTTCCCCAAGGCCATCGCAACCGAAAAAACCGTTCAGGCGAAAGCCTGACCTTCCCCATTTCAATTTTTAGGAGAAACCCATGTCGCACGATTGCTCAGCTACACTGACCCAGGATTTGCGTTACCCCTTTGATGCCCGCTGCGTTGCCAAACGTTTTCGTCACGCGGCTATTTTTGGCGCGCTGGATGCGCTAAATCCGGGCGAAACAATGTCATTCGTCAACGACCATGACCCGCTGCCCCTGCTTGCACAATTGCAGCAACGCTACGGTGATGGCATCGCGATCAACTATGTCGCCCGTGAACCGGGAAACATAGCGATCGATTTCATGCGCAAATAAATTCGAGTTCCGATTTCGGACATTCCATGCAGCGCAGCCCAACCCTGCAACCGCTGTCGCGAGAACATCATTCGGCTCTGCGGCTGGCAAAAATATGCAAACGGGCGGCATTTTCAAGCGATGGGGCAGAAGTGCGGCGAGCTTGTCTGCATGCGATACAAATTTACGCCGGCGAACTGCAAGCGCACTTCCTGTTTGAAGAGCAGTCTCTGCTGCCACCGCTCAACGGAACACCGCATCAGGCGCTAGCCGAACGTACACTGGCCGAACACCGGCAGCTGCGCGCATTACTGCCGGGACTCAACAAAAATGATGCGGGAGCATTAAAAAACTTCGGCAACTGTTTGACCGAGCATGTGCGCTTTGAAGAACGCGAACTGTTTCCCGTACTGGAAAACAGCCTGGCCCGGCAAATGATATGATTGATTGCATTTTATTGACCCGGCATCAATTGTCCGCGATAGATGACGCGACCAAGTTCCTCCCCTTTCAAGGGGGAGGTTATACCCGCAAGGGGTACGCCGTGGTTGCCTCGAAGAGGTTCTTGCCCCCTCCGGGGGTATGGGGCTGACGCCCAGACAACACACGCTCGGTGGGGGATGGGGCTATGACCGGCATTTCACCCATCCCCACCACAACCCTACCCTTGAAGGGGAGGGAGTGATCAGTCGTAAATTTCACGGTTAAATCGTGCCGAATCTATAGTGGAACAACCAGCATGAGCATGCCAGACATCATTCGATCCTTCCGGCCACACGCGGGCGCGGTAACCTTCGCAGAAAAGTTGCGCAGTGGCGTCACTGGCGGGGTGGCGGTTCTGCTGCTCGCCGTGGCCTCGAACAACGCGATCTCGAATGGGCGCTCGCGCAAATGCAAGGCGTAATCGACGTCAGCGCAGAAGACCTCGCAGCGGTCTATGAACTGGCATTGCGCCACGCACAGGAACGCAACGAAGCAGCATGAGTTACTCCGCGATAAAATCCTTGCACCCCGGCAGCGTCCTGCCCAGTTACAGCCTGTTCTTCTTGCGCGGGATATGGATATTGCGCGCCTCGCCCGTCATGCGGCAGCGCAGTGTAAGAATCGCCCCGCACCCCATCGACACCGCACTGCTGGACAGCGCGATCACACTGGCGTTCATACCCGGCATCTCGCCTGTTACCGCGCTATGGCTGGCAGCGAAAATCATCGCCTTGCTGCTCTATATCGTGCCCGGCTCCATCGCCATCGAGCGCGCAAAAACGCAGCGCGCACGGCTCGCAGCCTGGCTGTCCGCACAGGCGGTGTTTCTCTACATCGTATTCACCGCATGGGCACACGACCCCATGCCGTGGTGCGCACTCTGATGAACAGCCTGATAGGCGGCACTCCTGCCCCCACATTCGACGATCCGCTGGAAATGCTGCTGGCATGCCATGGCCGTATACAAGCCCAATGCGGCACGCTGCACAAGCTGCTCGCCCATCTGCCGCCGCACGGTTGCGATACGCAAGCACAACAGGCGGCGCGCGCCATCCTGCGCTATTTCGACACGGCGGGACGCCATCACCATGACGACGAGGAACAAGACCTGTTTCCGCTGCTGCGCGCCACAGGCGACAGCGCGGCGCAGCAACTGATCGCACGCTTGCTGGGCGAACACCAAATAATGGATGCCGCATGGCGGCAACTGCGTTGCTACCTGACCGGATTGGCGCATGGAACATCAGCCGCGCTTGATACCGCAACTGCCGAACATTTCATCGCCGTGTATGATCGCCACATCGCACTGGAAAATTCGCAGTTGCTGCCGCTGGCCAAGCAATTGCTGACCGCCGCCCAGCTGCAAACACTGGGCAAAAACATGGCGACGCGCCGCATGAATTAGCCGGCAGTCAGGGAGAACACTATGACTCAGGCAGGATTGCAGGATCAACAGCAATTAATCGCGGCCCTGCTCAACCCGCAGCATTATCCCCACCCGGCCAAAACAGTTCGTCTGATCGAAACGCACATTTCATGGATACTGCTGGCAGGGCGTTATGCCTACAAGATCAAGAAGGCGCTTGATCTGGGCTTTCTCGACACCACCACGCTCGAATCGCGCCACCGCGATTGCGCCGAAGAAATACGCCTCAACCGCCGTCTTGCGCCGCAACTCTACCTCGGCGTCGCAGCCATCGGCGGCAGTTGCGCTCATCCTGCATGGGGCTCACAACCGGCCATTGAATACGCCGTCGAAATGCGCCGTTTCGCTCCGAAAAAAACTTTTGAACGCCTGATCGTGCGCGACAAAATCGAAGCTCGCCACATGGATGCACTGGCAACCATGCTGGCTCAATTCCACGCAAACTTGCCCGCCGCCCAAACCGTCACGGACAAGACCAAGCTGCACCATGCACTCGCGCAAAATTTCGTGCAGCTTTCCGGCTTGTTGCCCGAAGCTGCCGATATGGAAAAATTAGCCGCATTGCAGCAGGCCAGCGAGCTGGCATACCGCGCCTGCGCGCAGCGTCTGCAACAGCGCAGCGCCCAAGGCTGCGTGCGCGAATGCCACGGCGACCTGCACCTCGGCAACATTGCACTCATCGGCGACCGGCCCGTACCCTTCGACGGCATCGACTTCAATCCCGCTCTGCGCCATATCGACGTGATGGATGAAGCGGCCTTTCTGTTCATGGATCTGCTGCATCACCGGCGCCCCGATCTCGCCTACCGTTTCCTGAATGCCTATCTGGAGCGGACGGGCGACTATGCGGGCGTCGGGTTGCTGAATTTTTATTGCGCCTATCGCGCCACGGTGCGCGCCAAGGTCTGTGCCATACGTGCGAACCAAACGGGAATTGCCAATAGCGTCAAACGAAAAGCAATGAATGATTGCCGCACCTATCTGACATTGGCTGCCGGATGCCTTGCTCCGCGCCTCCCCAAGCTGATCATCACCCACGGCCTACCCGGCTCCGGCAAAAGCACATTCGCCCAAGCCGCGCTGGAACGCATGAGGGCGATACGCCTGCGCTCGGACGTGGAACGCAAGCGCCTGTTCGGCTTGCCCGCGCTAGACGACAGCCGCAGAGACATCTACGGCACGGAGGCTACGCAACATACTTATTCCCATCTGCTGGAGACGGCGCGCGCCTTGCTGGCGGCGGGCTACAGCGTGATCGTGGATGCGGCATTCCTCAAGCATGACGAGCGCGCGATGTTCCATAAACTGGCAGAGTCGATGCGCGCGCCTTTCGCCATCGTTACACTGCAAGCCGGCGAGGCAACACTGCGCGCCCGCATCATGCAGCGGCAAGCACTGGCCAACGACGCCTCCGAGGCCGATCTCGCCGTGCTGTCCAAACTGCAAGCATCCCAAGAGCGGCTCTCTCAACAAGAGATGCGTTACACGGTTATGCTTAGCTCGGAAATGGATTACGAATCCGCATGGAAAGCATTGGAAAATTTGTGGTGTAGTAGTCCAGTCCGCCCTACGTAGGAGATAATGTGCGCCGATACACCCCGCTCCCGACTTCCGATGCCTGTTACAAATACCGCCACGCCCAAACGTATTGCCATCATCGGCGCCGGCCCTGCCGGACTGATGGCGACCGAAGTGCTGTCGCAAACCGGTGTCCGCGTCGATGTGTACGATGCCATGCCCAGCGTGGGACGCAAATTCCTCATGGCGGGCAAAGGCGGCATGAACATCACCCACGCCGAACCCTACGCCGATTTCCTCACGCGTTACGGCGCACACCGCGAACACATCGAACCGCTGCTAAACGCATACACCCCAGGTGACCTGCGCGCATGGATACACGGCCTCGGCATAGCCACATTCGTCGGCACTTCGGGCCGCGTCTTCCCCGCCGACATGAAAGCGGCTCCGCTGTTGCGCGCATGGCTGCATCGCCTGCGCGAACGCGGCGTGCATTTCCACGCACGGCATCGCTGGCAAGGATGGGATGAAACTGGGGCATTGAAATTCGAGGTACGCAACAACCCTCTACTCAATGAAAAGATCGACTCAGAACCCTCTCCCGCCGGGAGAGGGCAGGGTGAGGGAACCATCGTAAAAATTGCTCAAGCCGATGCCATCATCCTCGCACTCGGCGGCGGCAGTTGGCCACAGCTCGGCTCGGATGGCACCTGGGTATCGCTGTTGCAACAGCGCGGCATCAGCATCGCACCGTTGCGCCCCTCCAACTGCGGTTTCGACATCGCATGGACACCGAACTTCCGCGAACGCTACGCCGGGGAACCGCTCAAGTCCGTCAGCGCCGCATTTACTCCCGCCGGACCCTCGGGGGACTGCACATTACCCCCTCGCCCTTCGGGAGAGCGCCGGGGTGAGGGCTTCCCCAAAGAACGGTTTGTAAAACGCGGCGAGTGCATCATCACCGCACACGGCATCGAAGGCGGCCTCATCTACGCGCTCTCCGCCGCATTGCGCGATGAGATCGAACGCAACGGACAGGCGACACTGCATCTCGACCTGCTGCCCGATCACTCCTTGCAGCGCGTGCAAGCAGAGGTGTCGCACCCGCGCGGCTCACGCTCACTCACCAGCCACCTGCAAAGCCGTCTCGGGTTGAAAGGGGTGAAAGCCAATCTGCTGCGCGAAGCATTAAGTGCGGAGCAGATGCAGGATGCGACATTGCTCGCCCACACCATCAAAGCCCTGCCGCTCAAACTCATCGCCCCGCGCCCGTTGAGCGAAGCCATCAGCAGCGCGGGTGGAGTGACGTTCGGGGAATTGGATGAAAAACTGATGCTGCGCAAGATGCCGGGCATCTTCTGTGCCGGAGAGATGCTGGACTGGGAAGCACCCACGGGCGGCTACCTGCTCACGGCCTGTTTCGCCAGCGGGTATGTTGCGGGGAAAGGTGTGCTGACGTATCTCGGTTAACGTGAAACTCGCGTAGCGATTCGTTTGCCCTTTCCCCCGCAGGGATTGGAGATTGCCTGTGCGAGCATCCGCTTCGCGGATTGCCTGCTTGACCCGCTTCTCGTTCGTCTCCTCTCCCGCTCTTGTACTCTGCCCGCCAACGGCGGGTGGGGGGTGCGGGAGAACCAGCGACTTGCACGGTCTTTTCGTGCTTAGTCGAATGGCTAGTTTTTTCACCAGAAAATTGGATAGGGGGAAACGGGCGTGGCGAGTTTCATTAGGCCGCAAGCTCGAAACTTCGCTTCGCTCGTTTTCAGGGGTGACAACTTGCCATGCACCTTAGGCCGCCAACTTGGCCGACACCAAACGATTGATGCTCACGCCTTGCTCGGCGGCCTCGATAGCCAGCGCACGATGCACCAGCGAAGGCACGCGAACCATAAAGCGACCGCTGTATTGCTTTTCAGATAACGGAACCGGAACAGGCTCGCCCGTCGCCTGCATATCCGTCACCACCTCACCGACAAGCCGGCGTATACCCGCAAGCGACTTTTCCGGCGTAGGCGCAAGCCAAGACAAAGAAGGAAACTCGGCACACAACCCCACATGCTCGCCATCTTCTTCCGACCATGTCACGCGATAAGTGTAGTGGTTGATATTCATGTTTTAACTCCCAGTCGTTCGATTGCCAGCAACACCTGCTTCACCTGATACGCCTTTGCCTTGCCCTTATCATTCTGAATATTTATACGCGGATCACCCTGCCAAGGCGTCTTGAACACCCAATGACTCCCGCCCGCATTACGCGGCTTGCCGAAATACGCCTGACACACCTTTTGCAAATCTGCAAAGCGAACATTGGCTGGTTCGAATTGCATCTGCTCAAGGATTTTTTCGGTTCCGCTCATGCCGGAATAGTATCAATAGTGATATTTTCGGTCAATTTATAAGTTTTCAATCGACCGGATGCACGTCGTTCACTGTCGCTTGTCGCGGTGGGTGCGCGCCAGATCGACGAAAGCGCGCAGGTAGTCTATATCGGCATCTACCTCGCGGAACCCCAGAAAAATTTGCTTGGCCACGCCCCGCCGCCCCAGCTTCACGGAGGCAATGTCAAACTTGGCGGACTGATCTTCCACCAGCCAGCGCGGCAGCGCCGCCACGCCACGTCCGCTGGCGACCATTTGCAGCATGATGTCGGTGGTCTCGATAATTTTGTGGCGCTTGGGCGCGATACCGGCGGGGGTCAGAAACAGGTTGTAGATATCGAGCCGCTCGATGGCGACCGGGTAGGTGATGAGCGTCTCATCCGATAGCTGCCTGGGCAGCGCGTATTCGGCCCCTCGCAAGGGGTGCTGCGCGCCGACCACCAGCACCTGTTCGTAGTCGAACACCGGCTCAAAGGTCAGGCCGGGCTTATACAGCGGATCGGGTGTCACCAGCATGTCGATTTCATAACCGAACAACGCGCCAATGCCGCCGAACTGGAATTTCTGCTTCACATCCACATCCACGTCCGGCCATTGCGCGAGGTAGGGCGAGACGATCTTCAGCAACCACTGGTAGCAGGGGTGGCATTCCATACCGATGCGCAAACTGCCACGCTCGCCTTGCGCGAATTGCCCCAAGCGTTCCTCGGTGTGGGCAAGCTGCGGCAACAAGCGGTTGGCCGCAGCCAACAGATACTCACCCGCCTGCGTCGGACGCAGGCTGCGTCCCTCTCTGTACCAGATGGCAAGCCCGAGTTGCTCTTCCAATTTGCGCACGGTATGACTGAGCGCGGACTGGGTGAGGTGCAGCTTTTCTGCGGCAGCCGTGAGTGAGCCATACTGTGCGACAGCACGGACGATTTCGAGATGGATGCGTTCGAGAGTGTTCATAAAGGCAGTCTATCCATGAATAATAATAATTGATGCGTGAAATAATACCATTTCTCTTCATGGGATGAGTTGCCTACCATGGCGCACCTGTTCATTTTCTTAAAGGCATAAACCATGGCAATCACCCATAACCTCGGCTTCCCGCGCATCGGCGCAAAACGCGAACTGAAGTTCGCCCTCGAATCCTACTGGAAGGGGCAATCTTCCCGCGAAGAACTCAAGGCCAAAGGCGCGCAACTGCGCCAGCGTCACTGGCAGGATCAGTCCAATCTTGATCTCGTACCGGTCGGCGATTTCAGCTTCTACGATCAGGTGCTGGACATGAGTTTCACGCTGGGCAATCTGCCCGAACGCGTGCGCGGCTTCCAGGGCGATGCGCTGGACAACACCTTCCGCGTGGCGCGCGGACGTTCGGCGCAAGCGGCGGAAGATCACGCGTCATGCTGCGCCGGAGTTGCGGCGGGCGAAATGACCAAGTGGTTCGACACCAACTACCACTACATCGTCCCCGAATTCACTGCCGACACCCAGTTCAAGCTGGATACCTCGCGCCTGCTGGAGCAACTGGCGGAAGCCCGCGCACTAGGCGTCAAGGCCAAACCCGTCATCGTCGGCCCGGTGACTTACCTCGCCATCGGCAAATCCAAGGACGATTCCGACCGTCTCGCACTGCTGCCGCGCCTGCTTCCCGTGTATGGAGAATTGCTGGACACGCTGGCCGCGCAGGGCGTGGAATGGGTGCAGATCGACGAGCCCATTCTCGTCACCGAACTGGATGCGGAATGGCAGCATGCTTTCAATATCGCTTACCACCACCTGAAGGGTTGCCGCATCAAGCTGCTGCTGGCCACCTATTTCGGCCAGTTGCTTGAGAACACCTACTTGGCCGCCAATCTGCCCGTGGCGGGACTGCATGTGGACGCGATCAACGGGCGCGACGACATCCAGCCATTGCTGAACCTGCTGCCCTCATTCAAGGTGCTGTCGCTGGGTGTCATCAACGGGCGCAACATCTGGAAGACCGATCTGAATGAGACGCTGGCTTGGCTGGAGCCGCTGGCGAAACAGTTGGGGGATCGCTTGTGGATCGCGCCGTCGTGTTCGTTGCTGCATGTGCCCGTGGATTTGAACAGCGAGCAGAAGCTCGACGAGGAGATCAAATCCTGGTTGGCGTTTGCCAAACAGAAGCTGGAAGAGCTGGCCGTGCTTGCCACGGCATTGAACCGAGGCCGCGACGCCGTGAAGGGCGAACTCGCCGCCAACCGCGCCGCCATCGAATCCCGCCGCAACTCGCCGCGCGTCAATAACCCGGCGGTCAAGGCCGCTCTGGCCAAGATCGACGCGAAACTTGGTCAACGCCAGAGCCCCTATGCCCAGCGCGCTACCGAGCAAGCCGCGCTGCTGAAGCTACCCAAGTTTCCCACTACCACCATCGGCTCTTTTCCGCAGACCGGCGAAATCCGCCTGGCGCGCCGCCAGTTCAAGGCGGGCGAGATCGGTGAGGCGGCCTACACGACCGCGATGCAGGCCGAGATTGCCCGCAGCGTGCGCGAGCAGGAAGCGCTGGGACTGGATGTGTTCGTGCACGGCGAAGCCGAGCGCAACGACATGGTGGAATACTTCGGCGAACAGCTAGCCGGCTACGCCTTCAGCGAATTCGGCTGGGTGCAGTCCTACGGCTCGCGCTGCGTGAAGCCGCCCATCCTGTTCGGCGACATCAGCCGCCCCAAGGCCATGACCGTCGAGTGGACCCAGTACGCGCAGTCGCTCACCGACAAGCCCATGAAAGGCATGCTCACCGGCCCGGTGACCATTCTCAATTGGTCCTTCGTGCGCGACGACCAGCCGCGCTCGGTGTCGTGCTACCAGTTAGCTCTCGCCATCCGCGAGGAAGTGCTGGATTTGGAAAAAGCCGGGGTGCGCGTGATCCAGATCGACGAAGCCGCATTGCGCGAAGGCTTGCCGCTGCGCAAGGCGCAATGGAGCACGTACCTGAACTGGGCGGTGGAGAGCTTCCGCATCACCGCCAACGGTGTGCAAGACGCAACGCAGATACACACCCACATGTGCTATTCCGAGTTCAACGACATCATCGCGGCCATCGCCGACATGGACGCCGATGTGATTACCATCGAGACCTCGCGTTCCGACATGGAGTTGCTGGATGCGTTCGACCACTTCAAGTACCCGAACGAGATCGGCCCCGGCGTGTATGACATCCATTCGCCCAACATCCCGACCGAGCGGCACATGGTCGAACTGATGAAGAAGGCTGCCGAGCGTGTGCCAGCCGAACGCCTGTGGGTCAACCCGGATTGCGGTCTGAAAACGCGCCAGTGGAACGAGGTGATCCCGGCGTTGACCAACATGGTCGCCGCAGCCAAGACCCTGCGCGCCACGGTGGCCTGATTCGCCGCACTTTCCGCAACGATAGTCCCGGCAGCGTGCCGGGATTTTTACTTGAGAGACTCCCCATGTTTGAACGTGCCCGTTATGCCGTCGACCAGATCGCCCCCGAAATCTACGCCGCCATCCAGCAGGAAAACCGGCGGCAGGAAGACCACATCGAGCTGATTGCCTCCGAAAACTACACCTCGCCCGCCGTGATGTCCGTGCAGGGCTCGCAGCTCACCAACAAGTATGCCGAAGGCTACCCCGGCAAGCGCTACTACGGCGGCTGCGAATACGTCGATCTCGTCGAGCAGCTCGCCATCGACCGTGTAAAGCAGCTCTATGGGGCTGCATTCGCCAATGTGCAGGCCAATTCCGGTTCGCAGGCCAACCAGTCGGTGTTCTTCGCCCTGCTTCAACCGGGCGACACCATCATGGGCATGAGCCTGGCCGAAGGCGGACACCTGACTCACGGCATGCATCTCAACCTGTCGGGCAAGTGGTTCAAGGCTGTCAGCTATGGCCTCGATGCCAATGAAGACATCGACTACGAGAAGATGGAATCCCTGGCCCGCGAACACAAACCCAAGCTCATCATCGCGGGCGCTTCGGCTTTTGCGTTGCGCATCGACTTTGAGCGCTTTGCCAAAATCGCCAAAGAAGTAGGAGCCTGGTTCATGGTAGACATGGCCCACTACGCGGGCCTGATCGCGGCGGGCGTTTATCCCAACCCGGCGCCTCATGCCGACGTGGTCACCTCGACCACGCACAAGAGCCTGCGCGGTCCGCGTGGCGGCATCGTGCTGACCAACGACGAAGAGATCGCCAAGAAGATCAATTCGGCCATCTTTCCCGGTCTGCAGGGCGGGCCGCTGATGCATGTGATCGCAGGCAAGGCCGTAGCCTTCAAAGAGGCCATGTCGCCGGAGTTCAAGTCCTACCAGCAACAGGTGGTCAAGAACGCTGCCGTGCTGGCTGAAACGCTGATCGAACGCGGCCTGCGTATCGTATCTGGACGCACCGAGAGCCATGTCATGCTCGTCGATCTGCGCGCCAAGCGGATCACCGGCAAGGAGGCCGAACGCGTGCTGGGCGAGGCGCATATCACGGTCAACAAGAACGCCATTCCCAACGATCCAGAAAAGCCCTTCGTGACTTCCGGCATCCGTCTCGGCACACCAGCCATGACCACACGCGGCTTCAGGGAAGAGGAGGCGCGTCGCGTCGGCAACCTGGTCGCCGACGTGCTCGATGCCCCGCAGCATGCCAGCCGCATCACACAAGTGCGCGGGCGCGTGGCAAAGCTGACCGGGATATTTCCGGTTTATCGTTGATCCGTGACGCCGGTGCAATGTGACGGTTGTGGCGCATCAATCGGGGAGCGCACTGAAAGTTACACGGGCATCGAGTTGCATGCCCTGATCGGTGTCTATGAGTGGGAAAGGGAGGTGTTGCGACCGCTCGTTTTCGATGTGCATCTGACTACACCCGATTCGTTCAAACTTTCTCGCGCCGAGCTTGCAGCACAGATGACAGTCTGGCTCCAACCCTGCCGCTACCGTTTGCTGGAAGCGCTGGCCGAACATCTTGTCCGGCACATGCTGCGGGAATGGCCTTGCCGCCGCGTCGTGATGGGTATCGAGAAGCCGGGGGCGCTGGGTGATCTGGCGCGGGTGGGGGTGCGGATTGCGCGCAGTGTCTAGCCTGAAAATATGAAGACTGCCGTTTTGGGAAATTTTTTCGTCAAACCGTCCATCCGAGTCCGCGTGCAATCTGTTGAAAATGAATGGAGCAATTTTCACCCTGCGTGGGCTTCGGTTTCGGGGATGCCGGATAGGCAGCGGAAAATATAGCCCAAGAGAGAGAAAGTCGGCGCGCGCGGCTGCGCCGTCAAATTCAAGCCCCACCGTTCGCCACATCCTCCACCATCTGCAAAAACGCATCGCCGTACTTCGCCAGCTTGGCCTGCCCCACGCCGCTGATGCACCCCATCTCGTCCAGCGTTTGCGGTTTGCGGTTGAGGATTTCCAGCAGGGTGCTGTCGTGGAAGATGACATAAGGCGGTACGCCTTGTTCGCGCGCGAGTTCCATGCGTTTGGCTTTGAGCGCTTGCCACAGCAGATCTTCGTTGGCACCCGCAAAAGCTTCGCGCACGCGCACGCCGCGTTCGGCTTTGCTGGTCTTGCGTTTGGCGGGCTCGGCATCGCGGCGCAGCCACACCTCTTGTTCGCCGCGCAGCACGGGGCGGGATGTTTCGGTGAGTTTCAAGCCGCCGTAGGCTTCCATGTCCACGCTGATGAATCCGGCGGCGACCAGTTGGCGATACACGCTGCTCCATTGCTGCTGCGCCAATTCCTTGCCGATGCCGAAGGTGGAAAGTTGCCGGTGGTTGAATTGCTCGATCTTGGGTGTGGCTTTGCCGAGCAACACGTCGATGAGGTGCGCGACGCCGAAGCGCTGCCCGGTGCGGTACACGCAAGACAGCGCCATTTGCGCGGCCTGCGTGGCATTCCAGGTATCCACGGGCGACAGGCAGTTGTCGCACTGGCCGCAATCGCCGGGATGTTCTTCGCCGAAGTAGCGCAGGATGGTCTGGTGACGGCATGCGGTGGATTCGCAGAAGCCCAACAGCGCATCGAGCTTTTGCAGTTCGACGCGCTTGCGTTCTTCCGGTGCATCACCGGACATCAGCATCTGCCGCATCGACACCACATCGCCCAAGCCGTAAGCCATCCACGCATTCGCGGGCAAACCGTCGCGCCCGGCGCGGCCTGTTTCTTGATAATAACCTTCCATGCTCTTGGGCAAGTCGAGGTGGGCGACGAAGCGCACGTTGGGCTTGTCGATGCCCATGCCGAACGCGACGGTGGCCACCATGACGACACCTTCTTCGCGCAGAAAGCGGCGCTGGTTTTTGTTGCGCACGGCAGCGTCCAACCCGGCGTGGTACGGCAGCGCATCCCAGCCCTGCTCTTTCAGCCACGCGGCGGTCTCATCGACTTTTTTGCGCGACAGGCAATACACGATGCCCGCATCGTCGGGGTGCTCGATTTCGAGGAAAGTCTGCAACTGTTTGCGCGCGTTGTCTTTGAGTGTGATGCGGTAGCGGATGTTGGGGCGGTCGAAACTGGAAACGAATTGCTGCGCCTGTTCCAATGCCAGCCGCTCGATAATTTCGCGCCGCGTCGGCGCATCCGCCGTGGCAGTGAGCGCGATGCGCGGCACTGCTGGGAAGCGCTCGTGCAGCACGGTCAGCGCGCGATACTCGGGGCGGAAGTCGTGCCCCCATTGGGAGACGCAGTGGGCTTCGTCAATGGCGAATAGCGCGATGCCTGAGCGCTCCCTCACCCTCAGTCCCTCTCCCGGAGGGAGAGGGAAGTCAAGCCCCTCCCCCGCTGAGGGAGGGGTTGGGGTGAGGGAACCCCCGTTAAGCTTGGCCAACAACCCAAGAAACCCCTCCGTCATCAAGCGTTCCGGCGCGACATACAACAGCTTCAACTCGCCGCGCAGCACTTGCCGATAAACCTCGCGCGCCGCATCGGCATCCAGGCTGGAATTCAAAAACGCGGCGGGCACACCAAGCTGTTTCAGCGCATCGACCTGGTCCTGCATCAGCGCGATCAGCGGCGACACCACAATGCCGAGACCGTCGCGCACCAGCGCGGGAATCTGGTAACACAAGGACTTGCCGCCGCCCGTGGGCATCAGCACCAGCGCATCGCCGCCTGCACCCACATGCTCGACGATGGCCTGCTGCGCGCCGCGAAATGAGGCGTAGCCGAAGGTGTCGCGCAGGATTTGCTGCGGGGAAAGATTGCTCATTGCACGTAACCCGCTTCCTGCTGTCCGCGCACGGCAAGAACAAAAACGGTGTCGATTTCGACAACGTAACGGTACAAGGCCACATAGCCGTGCGAACTGCGCCCGATCACCAACTCGCGTTTGTCGTTATTCGCGGGGCGGCCAATCAGGGGATTGTGCGCCAGCACGTTGATGGCCTCGATGATTTCCCGGATACGCAACGCGGGATTTTCGACCTGATATTGGGCGAGGTGATCGAGGATGCGCTCGAAATCATCCCCCACCTCTACCGCCAATTCGATGCGCGACATTTTCAGCGCGCCAGTTTGCGGGCCTGCGGGCGCTTGGCTTTTTTTCCGGCGAGACGTTCTTCCAGATAAGCGCGCATTTCCTCCCACGCTATCGTTTTCCCCGAGGAAACGATAGCGGCATAACGCGCCTCGGCAACCGCGTCGAAATCGGCGCGCAACTCGTTCCGCGCAGCCTTTTCCGCAATGGCTTCGAGTATGAAACCGTGCGTGCTCGTGCCGCCGCGTTTCGCCGCCGCGGCAACGCGGGCTTTCAGGTCTTCCGGCAGGCGTATGGTCGTTGTGGGCATGGCTGTCTCTCAAAATTAAGTATAGGGCACCTCTAAAAATCCATATTTCATCCCAACTGCTGCGTTGCGGAAAAAATTTCTTGCTCGCATATCATCCATATGCGGCGCCGCGAAATTTTTTCCGCGCCTTGCATTTGGGCGAAATCTGGATTTTTAGAGATACCCTAATATGCGAACTGTAGCACAGCAGCGCTACACCATGCTTGGCGTCAGCAACGGCGCCTCATGTAAAAATCGAAAAAACTTTCGTTCAGCCGTTGCAGGCTTGCCCGATCCTGAAACAGGTCGGAACCAAGCCCGCTACGCTCGCGTATGAGCAGGCCGGTGACCAGTCGGTACGCCATGCCCCCATCACTGGCGGGCACGTTATCCAAAATGGAAAGCCCCGCTTTCCCTTCATGCGCGCACCAAGCGGGAAACCACGTTGCGTCGAGGTCGCCCAGATCAGCCTGAAAAGCCAGCCAGTCGCGCGCCAGTTTCGCGTCACCCGTTTCCGCGACGAAAAAATTAAACCGTTGCGGCGCAAGCCAGGCATAGCGCAACACCGCGCTCTCCGCCTGCGCCGTTTCCCCGCAACCGTAGAACCCCAAGCCCAGCCAGCGCTGCACCGCCGCGCGCATTGCCCCACCCGGCGCACTTTGCGCTGTGCGCACCGCATCCGCGAACCGGTGCGAGCGCAAATAAAGTTCGGCGGCAAAACAATCTCGATGCTCGGGAGGAATGCCGACTTTCTCGGATGCCTGGGCCAGCCCGCCCCAACACTTGCGCACCAGAAATCCCCCCGCGCTACCCATCACAATTGCCGCAGGAATAATCTGCTCTCGGATCAACTGCTCTTCTGCGGCGATGGTCTCCGGCGTGTCCGTCCAGTCTGTCTTATTGCGCACCTCGGCCCAATGCCCGACGAAATCGCACAACTGCCGATATTGGGGCAACTCCGTATGGTTTGGGGCAACTTCGGCCAGTTGGCTCAAAGCCTGCCGCGCGGCGGCACAATCGAAATCAGCCAGCGCGGCAATCAAAGCATTGGCGCGCTGAACAGGAATCGAGTCAGAGAAAATATCGAGTTGTTGCATGGTTTTTAATTCAGGTTGATCGCCATTTTGAGGCATCTGGCACAAACACACCAATGAGTTTTTTATTCTCCGGCGTAAGCGATGTTTGGCTGCAACTGTTTCCATGACCGCCTCGCATCAATAGGATTTCTATAGGAGGAAAACCTAGCAGTGTCGCCAAAATGGCGCAACGACTTAATAACTACTGCTGAGGACTGACGCGCGAGCATCGCCACCGGCATCCGCAGCAGTTGCAACATGCTGGCAACAAAATCTATCGTGATGCGATGGTATGATGCACACAGCACAATTCAAGCAAGAAATGACATGAGCATCCGCACCGTTTCCACACAACCCTACGCCGACCAGAAGCCGGGCACTTCCGGCTTGCGCAAAAAAGTGCCGGTATTCCAGCAGCCGCACTATCTGGAAAATTTCGTGCAATCCATTTTCGACAGCATCAATGCCCCGCAGGGCGCGACGCTGGTGCTGGGCGGCGACGGGCGTTTTTACAACCGCACCGCGATCCAGATCATTCTGAAAATGGCCGCGGCGAACGGCTTCGGCAAAGTATTGGTCGGGCGCGGCGGCATCCTCTCCACGCCCGCAGCATCGTGCGTGATCCGCAAACATAAAACGTTCGGCGGCATCATTCTCTCCGCCAGCCACAACCCCGGTGGCCCGAAAGAGGATTTCGGCATCAAGTACAACAGCGGCAACGGCGGGCCCGCCACCGAAACGGTGACCGAGGCGATCTTTGCCAAAAGCAAGGCTCTCTCCAGTTACAAGATACTCGACGCGGCGGATGTGGCACTCGATATGCTGGGCATATCGGCACTGGGCGACATGCAGGTGCAGGTAATCGATCCGGTGAGCGACTACGCCGAGCTGATGGAGTCGCTGTTCGATTTCGCCGCGATCCGCGCGCTGTTGAAGAGCGGTTTCAAGATCAAGTTCGACGCGATGCACGCCGTGAACGGCCCTTATGCCAAGGACATCATCGAAAACCGTCTGGGTGCGACGACGGGCAGCGTGATGAATGCCGTACCGCTGGAAGATTTCGGCGGTGGACATCCCGACCCCAACCTGACTTACGCGCACGACTTGGTAGAGATCATGTACGGCGACGATGCGCCCGACTTCGGTGCCGCATCGGACGGCGACGGCGACCGCAACATGATTCTGGGCAAACATTTTTTCGTGACCCCGTCCGACAGCCTGGCCCTGCTGGCCGCCAACGCGACCTTGGTGCCCGGCTACAAACAAGGTCTGGCGGGCATCGCGCGCTCGATGCCTACCAGCGCGGCGGCGGATCGCGTGGCGCTGGCGCTGAATATCCCCTGCTACGAAACCCCGACCGGCTGGAAGTTCTTCGGCAATCTGATGGATGCTGGCAAAGTGACGCTGTGCGGTGAAGAGAGTTTCGGCACGGGTTCGAATCATGTGCGAGAGAAAGACGGCCTGTGGGCCGTGCTGTTCTGGCTGAACATCGTTGCGGCACGCAAGCAATCTGTCGAATCCATCACCCGCGAACACTGGGCAAAATATGGCCGCAATTTCTATTCGCGCTACGACTATGAAGGCCTACCCACCGAAGCGGCCAATGGCGTGATGAGCCATCTACGCGATAGCTTCGGCGCGCTCGCCGGAAAACAGTTCGGCAAATACACGATCAAGACTTGCGACGATTTTAGCTACACCGACCCGGTAGACGGCAGCGTGAGCAAGAATCAAGGTATCCGCATCCTGTTCAGCGACGGCTCGCGCATCATCTTCCGCCTGTCCGGTACGGGCACCGAGGGCGCGACACTGCGTGTGTATCTGGAAGCCTTCGAAGCGGATACCGCGCGCCATCATCTCGACGCGCAAGCGGCCTTGAAAGAACTGATCTCTATCGCATTGCGGGTGTCGGAATTGCAGTCGCGCACGGGACGCGACAAGCCGACGGTAATTACCTGATTGCGGATGTACGGACTAGCCCGTTCTGGACAAGCACATGGCCGTGACAAAATCCATGGTTTGCACATGCCGCGCCAACCAATTCGGAGACGGATCAGAATATTTTCAGGGGGCACAACCGTAGCACAAGTATTGTCATTTTGTGTGACGATGAAGCGCTTGCCATGCACGGCTATTTTGTCAACAATGGCGGCACTTAACAGGAGTTCATTTGATGTCGAATCAGGCCGTACCGGATTTCACCCTGCCCGCCACGGGCACTGCCGTTTTCACGCTTTACCCCATCCGCAACCAATCTTTGGTGATTTATTTTTACCCCAAGGACAATACGCCGGGTTGCACCGCCGAGGCGCAGCAGTTCCGCGATCTGCACGCCGCATTCCAGAAGGCCGGCAGCGAGATCGTCGGCATCTCGCGCGACAGCATCAAGTCGCACGAGAACTTCAAGAGCAAATTCACTTTGCCGTTCGCGCTGCTCTCCGATGCGGAAGAAACGGTCTGCACCCTGTTCGGCGTGATGAAACAGAAAATGATGTACGGCAAACAGGTACGCGGCATCGAGCGCAGCACCTTCGTGCTCGATCATAACGGCATCATCCGCAAGGAATGGCGCGGCCTCAAAGCGGACGGCCACGCCCAGGAAGTTCTCGCCTTTGTTCAAACTCTGTAAAGGACAACATGAACGCACGTAAAGCAACGCCGAACAAAGACACCAAACTGTTCGTACTGGACACCAACGTACTGATGCACGACCCGACCAGCTTGTTCCGTTTCGAGGAACATGACATTTACCTGCCGATGTTCGTGCTGGAAGAACTGGACAACAACAAGAAAGGCATGACCGAAGTGGCGCGCAACGCGCGTCAGGCCAGCCGCTTTCTGGACGGATTGGTCAGCGAAGGCGTCAATATCGGGGACGGCGTCTCGCTGCAATCGCAAGGCAACAAGAACGCCACCGGGCGACTGTTCCTGCAAACCGAATTCATCGTACACCAACTGCCGGAGAATCTGGCCAACGGCAAAGCCGATAACGCCATCCTCGGCGTGGTGGCATTCCTGCACAAGCAACAACCCAAGCGCGAAGTCACGCTGGTCAGCAAAGACATCAACATGCGCATCAAGGCGCGCGCGCTGGGCCTGAACGCGCAGGACTATTTCAACGACAAGGTACTGGAAGACACCGACCTACTCTATACCGGCATGAAGACCTTGCCGGACGACTTCTGGGACAAGCACGGCAAAGACATGCAGTCCGGGCTTTCCGGCGGCCATACCTTCTATCACCTGAATGGGCCGTTGTGCCGCGACATGCTGGTTAACGAGTTCGTGTATCAGGAGAATGGCGACTCGCCTTTCTACGCCGTGGTCGCCGCGCAGGAGAGCAATGCCGCCACCCTGCGCACACTCACCGACTACACCCACAGCAAGAACGCCATCTGGGGCATCACCGCGCGCAACCGCGAACAGAATTTCGTGCTCAACCTGCTGATGAACCCGGAGATCGACTTCGTCACGCTGCTGGGCCAGGCCGGTACCGGCAAGACCCTGCTCACTCTGGCTGCCGGGTTGATGCAGGTGCTGGAACAGAAGATCTATTCCGAGATCATCATGACCCGCGTCACCGTGCCGGTGGGCGAAGACATCGGCTTTTTGCCCGGCACCGAAGAAGAAAAAATGTCGCCGTGGATGGGCGCGCTGGACGACAACCTCGACGTGCTGAACAAAGTCGACGAAGAAGGCGGCGACTGGGGCCGCGCCGCCACGCGCGACCTTATCCGCTCCCGTATCAAGATCAAATCGCTGAATTTCATGCGCGGCCGCACCTTCCTGAACAAGTACCTCATCATCGACGAAGCGCAGAACCTGACGCCCAAACAGATGAAGACGCTCATCACGCGCGCCGGCCCCGGCACCAAGGTGGTGTGCATGGGCAACATCGCGCAGATCGACACGCCCTACCTCACCGAAGGCAGCTCCGGCCTGACTTACGTGGTGGACAGGTTCAAAGGCTGGGCGCACAGCGGCCACGTCACGCTGCAGCGCGGCGAGCGTTCGCGTCTGGCGGATCACGCGGCTGAAGTCCTGTGAGCATGACCAAAAGCCCGATCGACAAGACCGATGCCGAATGGCGCGAAGAACTCACGCCCGATCAGTTTGAAATATGCCGCGAATGCGGCACCGAGCCGGCTTTCTCCGGAGAGTATTGGGACTGCCACGATATCGGCATCTACCGTTGCGTATGCTGCGGCGAGCCGCTGTTCGATTCGGAAACCAAATACGAATCCGGCACCGGCTGGCCCAGCTTCTGGCAACCGGTCAGCGAAGAAGCTGTTGCCTACAAGGAAGAAGACCCGCTCGGCATGGATAGAGTCGAAGTCTGCTGCGCCAGATGCGACGCGCATCTCGGCCATGTGTTCGAAGACGGCCCCGATCCCACCGGTTTGCGCTACTGCATCAACTCCGCCGCCCTCGCACTCGACAGAAATTAGACATCCGTATCCCCCATACGGATAATCCGCCCCCTATGAAAATCCTGTTCGACCTTTTTCCCGTTATTCTTTTTTTCCTCGTGTTCAAACTGTTCGGCGTATATGCCGCAACGGGAGCCGCCATCATCGCGACCTTCGCGCAAGTCGGTTGGGTGAAATACCGCCACGGCAAAGTAGACACCATGCTGTGGGTGAGCCTGGGCATCATCGTGTTCTTCGGCGGCGCCACCTTGCTGCTGCACGACGAGACCTTCATCAAATGGAAACCGACTGTGCTGTACTGGTTTCTCGCCGCCGCGTTATTGTTTTCGCGCGTCCTGTTCGGCAAGAACCTGATGCGTGCGCTGTTGGAAGAAAAAATGACTCTGCCCGACCCGGTATGGCACAACCTCAACCTTGCCTGGAGCGGATTTTTCGCCGTGCTGGGCTTGGTCAATCTATACGTTGCGTTCAACTACACACTGGATACCTGGGTCAATTTCAAGCTGTTCGGCGCGACCGGCCTGATGCTGGCGTTCATTATTCTGCAAGCCCTCGTGTTATCCAAATACATACAAGAAGACCACAAGGAAGATCAATGATGTGGTACGCCATCGTCGGGCACGATATTGCCGACAGCCTGGAAAAACGCAAAGCCTCACGCCCCGCGCATCTGGCGCGACTGCAAACCTTGCAGGACGAAGGGCGACTGCTGCTGGCGGGCCCTTTTCCGTCCGTGGATGCGAACGATCCCGGTGCTGCCGGCTTTAGCGGAAGCCTGATCGTGGCGGAATTTGTCACGCTGGACGAGGCGAAAATCTGGGCCGATGCCGACCCTTATGTGAGCGGAGGAGTTTATGCACAAGTCTCGGTGCAACCGTTCAAGAAAGTTTTCCCGGCATGAAACTCCAGGCGTATGGACGTCAGGCATTATCGGCGATGCCCCCTTCTCTCCCGGCACCTTGGCACGATATGGTGTGATATATTTCGCGCTTGGGGAGTGGGTTCGACGCGAGACGCGCGCGTTGCACATTCAAGCTCGAATACCGGAACCGATTTAACTTTAAATTTTACGAGGACGAATACGATGCTAAAACCTTCCAACATCGCCGCTTTGGCATTACTGGCAACCATCGCCGCCAACACAGTCTACGCAGCCGAAAAAGTGGCCGAGCAAGAAAAAAATGCCGCCACCGTTAATGGCGTGGCTATTCCGCAAGCGCGTATCGACTTGCGCGTCAAGGTCGCCGCGCAACAAGGCCAACCCGACAGCCCCGAGTTGCGCAAAGCGATCCGCGACGACCTCATCAACCTCGAAGTCATCTCGCAAGAAGCGTTGAAAAAAGGTTTGGACAAACAGCCTGACATCATTCAACAAATCGAACTCACCAAACAGAGCGCATTGGCAGGGGCATTCGTGCAAGACTTTGCCAAGAACCATCCCGTTGCCGAAGATGCGATCAAGCAAGAGTATGAAAACATGAAAAAACGCGTTGGCAGCAAAGAATACAAAGTTGCCCACATCCTGGTAGAAACCGAGAAAGAAGCCAACGCTATCGCGGTCGAGTTGAAGAAAAAAGGCAAATTCGACAAAATCGCCAAAGCGAAATCCAAAGATCCCGGCTCCAAGGACAATGGCGGCGACCTGGGCTGGACCGTTCCTTCCAACTTTGTCCCCCCGTTTGCCGAAGCCATCACCAAGCTGAGCAAAGGCCAAATCAGCGCACCGGTACAAACCCAGTTCGGCTGGCACATCCTCAAGCTGGACGATACCCGCGATTTGAAAGTACCCGCTTACGAAGAAGTGAAGCCCAATCTGGAAAAACGCCTGCAACAACAACTTATCCAGGACGCCATCAAAGGCCTGCGCGCAAACGCCAAAATCGACTGAGCAAAATCACGGCATAAAAAAGCGGCCCGCAGGCCGCTTTTTATTCATCGCCGTCCTTGCGCCGCTCCGCCAAACGAAACGCCTAGCCGCACGCCCCTATCGCACCGCAACTGGTGCAAAACTCGCAGCCATCTTTTTTGATCAGCGTCGCGTTGCCGCACTCCTTGCACACCTTGCCGATTAAGGGTTTGCTGCTAGTGGGCTTGATCTGGCCTGCGGGTATTTCCAGCACGCCCATTTGCTGCACCGGGTAGCCGTGTTCATCGAGTATGCCGAGCATGGCGTAGCGGTGGATGATGAGTTTGGCGACGTAGGAGACGGTCGAGGGATAGCTCTCCATCTTGCTGCCGCCCGGCACGCGCGCCATGAAATCGCCCAGCGGCTCGCCGAAGTTGAGCAGCTTGCGCAGCTTCATGCCTATCCACGCAGGGTCAATCACGCGCATGTCCAGACTCAACACTTTGCACAGCCCGTCGAGTGCGCGCGGATACACGCCGGAGAGCCACATCGAATACGGGCGGCGTTGCCCATCCGGCAGCACCAGCTCTTTCAAGCCCAGCACGAAATCGTCGCCGCTGCCCGCGTTGGAGATGTCCACCGTCCAGCTCATGGTGCCGTCGGTGC
This sequence comes from Gallionellaceae bacterium, assembly GCA_004297065.1. Taxonomy (GTDB): domain Bacteria; phylum Pseudomonadota; class Gammaproteobacteria; order Burkholderiales; family Gallionellaceae; genus PALSA-1006. Next base: position 16,225 of record SCUU01000050.1, on the reverse strand, counting down.
CGGTCTTGGGTTCTTTTTTAGCGAACAGCGCATCCATCATCGGCGTGGTGACACCCTCGCTGATTTCCAGCGCGCCTAGTTGTTCGATGCGGTATTTCAGCAAATGTGCGAACGCAGCCACCAAGCTCGGCATACGCATCACCTCACCGTCGGGCGGCATCGGCATGTCGAAGGCATCGTCGCCCGCCGTCTTCATCAGCATCTCCAGCTTCATGCGTATCCATACCGGATCGCGCGTGCGCATATCCATCGACAGCGACTTCGCCAGCGCGCCCAGACCGCGCGGCTGTTCCGAGCCGTTCACCCATACCTCGAACGGATGGTTACGCCCCGGAGTTGAAGAGTCGCGCAGCGAGGCGTTTGCCCCCTCTCCCACCGGGGGAGGGTTGCACCCGCTAGGGGTAGGCCGTGGCTGTAAAGCCGACAAGTCGGCAACAGCCACGCTCGGGTGAGGGAGGGTTGTGGTGTGCGACACGAACGCCACGAAACTACCGAGCGGATGCTTCACCACCTGCGACACCCAGCCCTCGCTACCGGCGGGCAATGGCGGACGTCCCGGCCAGCGCAACGAGGCGAGCGCGGGCGTGGGCGCGGCTTCCAGCACGATGCGCCTGTCTTGATCGAACACGAAGTCCTGCGGCTGTTCGGAACAATTGGGATCATCGCGTAGGGATGCGTTTGCCCTTTCTCCCGCAGGGATCGAAGATTGCCTTTGCGAGCATCCGCTTCGCGGATTGCCTGCTTGACCCGCTTCTCGTTCGTCTCCTCTCCCGCTCTTGTACTCTGCCCGCCAACGGCGGGTGGGGTGTGCGGGATAACCAGCGACTTGCACGGTTTCATCGTGCTTAGTCGATTGGCTATAACCAATCACTTGCCGCGTTTTGTGCGGCTTAGTGAGATGGCTAGTTGTTCCATCAGTTGTTCCACCAGAGGATTGAGGAGAGGGCATCGGGGGAAAGTTGGATAGGGGGGCGTTGGGTTCGGGCGTGACGGATAGCACCGAGCCCAGCACGCTGTTCGGCCTATAAGTCGCTAAGCCCTTCAGCCCGGCCTTCCATGCTTCGGTGTAGAGGTCTTTGAAATCCTCATAGGGGTAGTCGGCGGGCACGTTGACGGTTTTGCTGATCGAGGTGTCGATGAACGGCGCGACAGCCGCCACCATCTTCATGTGGTCGATAGCCGATATCTCCAGCGCGGAAACAAATTCAGGCGGTAGCTTGCTCACATCGCCGCCCTGCTTCTTGAACACGCGCCAGGCGTGATCCTCCACCGTGTAGCCCTTGGTGCTGCCGTCCGGCATGCGTTTCTTGCGCGTGTAGAACCACGAGAACGCGGGTTCGATACCGTTGGAGGCGTTGTCGGCAAAGGCCAGCGAAATCGTGCCGGTGGGCGCGATGGACAGCAGGTGGCTGTTGCGCAAGCCATGCTGACGGATTTTGTTTTTCAGTTCGTCGGGCAAGCGCGAGGCGAAGCGCGGCGCGGCCAGATACTTTTCCGCATCCAGCAGCGGGAACGCACCGCGCTCTATCGCCAGTTCCACCGAGGCGAGATAGGCCTCGTCGCGCATGATGCGCGCGATGTCGGCGGCAAAGGCGCGCGCCTCCTCGGTGTCGTAACGTTTGCCCAGCATCACCAGCGCATCGCCCAGCCCGGTGAATCCCAACCCGATGCGGCGTTTGCTTTGCGCCTCCTGCTGCTGCTCCGGCAACGGCCACGCGCTCACGTCCAGCACGTTGTCGAGCATGCGCACCGCCACACGCACCAGTTTCTTGAACGGCTCGTAATCGAACCCCGCATGATTGCTGAACGGATTTTTCACCATGCGCGTGAGGTCGATGGAGCCCAGGCAACAGCAGCCATAGGGCGGCAGAGGTTGTTCGGCACAAGGATTGGTCGCCGCTATGACTTCGCAATAGGACAGGTTGTTGTCGCGGTTCATCAGGTCGATGAACAGCACGCCCGGCTCGGCGTGGTCGTAGGTGCTGGCGATGATCTGCTTCCACAGATCGGCGGCGCGCACTTTGCGATATATCCACTTGCCGTCGGCGCGTTGTGTCGCGCCCGCTTCCTTGGGCGCGTCAGCCGGTGCGGCGGCATGCACCAGCTCGAACTCGCCATCCGCCTCCACCGCCTGCATCAGCGCGTCGGTCACGCCGACGGAGATATTGAAGTTGCGCAGATCGCCTTTGTCTTTGGCTCCGATAAATTTTTCGATGTCGGGATGGTCGCAGCGCAGCACGCCCATCTGCGCGCCGCGCCGCGCTCCGGCGGATTCCACCGTCTCGCAGGAGCGGTCGAACACGCGCATATAGGAGATGGGGCCGCTGGCGCGCGAGTGCGTGCCTTTGACGTAAGCGCCTTCGGGGCGGATGGATGAGAAGTCGTACCCTACCCCGCCGCCGCGGCGCATGGTCTCGGCGGCCTGCTGCAAGGCATCGTAGATGCCGGGCTTGCCGTCGCTGGTGCCGGAGATCGCATCGCCCACAGGCTGCACGAAACAGTTGATCAGCGTCGCCTGCATCTTCAACCCGGCGGCGGAGTTGATGCGCCCCGCCGGAATAAAACCGTTTTCCTGCGCTTCAAAGAACAGCCGCTCCCACTTGGCACGCTGTTCCGGCGGCTCGGCTTGCGCCAACCCGCGCGCCACGCGGCGGCGCACATCCTGCACCGACGTCTCGTCCGCTTCCGCGTATTTTTCCAGCAGGACTTCGGTGCTGATTTCTTGCGTCATGGTTTACCCCTAGGGAGACGCTGATTTATTCAAAAACTAGCAGAACACCGCTAGTCTCCTCCCCTGACAAGGGGAGGCCGGGAGGGGTTAGTTTTTGTCCAAAGCCAAGTACAGCAAGGCTTACAGTCAAAATCAAAACCCCCTCTAACTCCCCCTTGTCAGGGGGAGAACACTACTTCGATTCCGAGAGTCGAATAAATCAGCGTCTCCCTAGCGGGTGAGCAGGTTGACCAGCCCATCCAGTCCGACAAAGTTCAAGGCGTAGCTGGCCTGCGCGCGCACCACCGGCTTGGCGTGATAGGCGATGCTGGTACCGGCCTGCGCCATCATCTTCAAATCGTTCGCGCCGTCGCCCATCGCGATCACCTGCTCGGGACGCAGCTCCAATTCATCGCGGATACGGGTCAGCCAGTCGGCTTTGGCTTGCGCGTCGAGCACATCGCCCAGCACCTTGCCGGTCAGCTTGCCGCCCACGATCTCCAGCGTATTGGCCTGCGCAAAATCGAGACCGAGGCGCGCCTTCAAGCGTTCGGTGAAAAATACAAATCCGCCCGACACCAGCAGCGTCTTGATGCCGTGTTTTTTCAGCTCCGCCAGCATCAGTTCGGCTCCAGGATTGAGTTGCAAGCGTTCGTCATACACACGCTGCAAGCCCCCTTCATCCAACCCTTCCAGCAGCGCCACACGGCGGCGCAGGCTCTCGGCAAAGTCGATCTCGCCGCGCATGGCCGCCTCGGTGATGGCCGCCACCTGAGGCTTCAAGCCCTGCATGTCGGCGATCTCGTCGATGCACTCGATGCTGATGAGCGTCGAATCCATATCCATCACCACCAGCCCGAAATCGGACAGATGCTGGTTCGCGCGCACAAAGCCGTAATCGAGCCGATGCTCGTAACAGAACATCGGCACGCCGTCGTGCGGCTTGGCGTCGCGCAAACGGTAAGCATGCGTAGCGACCTGTTCGATGCGCGACGCCAGCGACAGGCCGGCGATACGGTCGAGATGTGAGGCGGGAATGTCGTGCAGGGCTTGGATGATGAGATTCATAATTCTGGCGATGGTTTCCGCGCTGGCGGGGTAAGCCGATATCGAAGGCGTCGCATTTTAATGCAAGGCCGCCAGGCGCGGAAATTTAGTTGCATTGCCCCCGCTAGTGCGGCCTCAGACTCGCCATCGCCTGCCGGACATAACCGAGTAAACGCGCATCAATCCCAGAGCCTTCCAGCAACTCGGGATGCTGCGCCATCGCCTCGCGTAGCTTCGCCTGCGTCGCGGGGTCATCACCCGCATAAGCACGCACCAATCCCATCCAACGCAAAGTGAGTTGGCGCATACGTGGGTCGTCCGGCGCGATGCCGTCCTCCAGATGCTGGTACACCTCCGCGACCAGCGCGGGGAATTCGCTGGTGCCGCTGACGTAGTTCGCGCGCATAAACGCCATCTCTTCGGGCGAGAGGTATTTCTCGTAGATTGCGAATTTCGTCTCGGCATATGCCTGCTGCACGAAGGCGATCATGTCCAGCGTGATGCCGGTCTGCGCCTGCACGCTGGGCTCGTTGAAGTGCATCCTGTTCAGCTTGGCCAGCAAGCGCGGATCGCCCTTCGAGTCCCGCATCAGCATCGTCATCCAGCGTTTCGCCAATGTCTGCGCACCGGGGCTTTGCGGCGGCACTTTCATCTCCATCGCCTCGCGCACAGCCTGCACCAGCTCGGCCCACTCCGCCGTGGTCGTGTTTTCAGCCGTGCTCAATAGCGGAAAACTTTTTTGTTCTTCCTTGGTAAAGTATTTGTCGTACATGGTCATCATCTCCAGAGTCGTTAGCCAATCGGCAAGCTCCGGCTCCTCCCCCCGCTGCAACTGGCCTTGCAACTGGGACAGACGGTCGCGCAACGCGGTGCTTTGCGCGATCTGTTGCTCCAGCATGCGGATCTGCTGATCCACGATAGCCGCGAGGTGTGAGCCGGGATTCGCCAGCACCGCCCCGATGTCGGCCAAGGCCAGACCGAAACGCCGCAATGCCTGTATCTGGTGCAAACGGGCGATGTCGTTACGGTTGTATAGCCGGTAGCCGCTGTCGGAACGCGCAGAAGGCGTGAGCAGCCCGATGGTGTCGTAGTGGTGCAGCGTGCGCACAGTCAACCCGCAGCGTTTTGCCAACTCCCCCACTTTAAGCAACATCGGATACCCCTTTCTTCATACGTGCCGCCATGTTGGAGCCTGACGTAACGTGAGGGTCAAGCGGAAAATTAAAACGATGCGACTCATGCCGCAAATTATAGGGCAATGCGAGAGATGCCCGCTTGTTACAATCCGCGCATTCCCCTGCAACGCAACGCAACATGACCGAAGCCGCCGCAACAAAAATCAATCTGCATCCGCGCAATCTGCACCGCGGCCGCTATGACTTCGCGCAACTCATCGCGAGCAGCCCGGAATTGGCGGCGTTCGTGGCGAAAAATGAATACGGCAACGAGACGATCAACTTCGCCGATCCGGCGGCGGTGAAAGCGCTGAACCGCGCGCTGTTACTGCACGACTACCACATCAAGGACTGGGACATCCCCGCCCAATACCTGTGCCCGCCCATCCCCGGTCGCGCGGACTATCTGCACTACCTCGCCGACCTGCTGGGCGAAAGCAACGGCGGCATTATTCCGCGCGGCAAAGCCGTGCGCGCCCTCGACATCGGCACGGGCGCGAACTGCATCTACCCGCTCATCGGCCATGCCGTTTACGGCTGGCAGTTTGTCGGCACGGAAATCGATAAAACCGCGCTGCAAAATGCGCAGCAAATTGTGGAGGCGAACCAGTTGGGCGATGCCGTCGAGTTGCGTTTCCAAGGATCACCCACATCCATCTTCGAAGGCGTCACCTATGCTGACGAATACTTCGACCTCACGCTGTGCAACCCACCGTTCCATGCCTCATTGGCCGAAGCCAGACAAGGCACGCAACGCAAATGGCAGAACCTCGGCAAAGAGAGCAACAAACACAAAAATCCCGTGCTGAACTTCGGCGGGCAAAGCATGGAATTGTGCTGCGAGGGCGGCGAGGAAGCCTTCGTCACGCGCATGATCGAAGAGAGCGTCTCGGGACGCGACCACTGTATGTGGTTCACCACCCTCATCTCCAAATCATCCAGCCTGCCGCACATCTATCGTTTGATAAAGAACATAGGTGCCGTAGACAACCGCACCTTCGAGATGTCGCAAGGTCAGAAGAAGAGTCGCTTCGTTGCTTGGACGTTCATGAGCAAGGAACAGAGAGGCGCGCGGGGGAAGCCTAAACCTTGACTAGATGTTTGAATCACCCTATCGTTTGACCGTCAATTTAACAAAGGATTACGCCATGTCAGCCAAACTCGCGGAAATTCAAACACAGGCCAAACAATTAGGTTCAGAAGAGCGCGCGCAACTCGCCAGCTTTTTGCTGGAGACTTTAGAACCAAGCGACAGCGGCGATGTTGCCCAAGCATGGGAAGTTGAAACCAAAGTCCGTTGGGCAGAGATTGAACGAGGTGATGTTCAATTGATTCCCGCAACGGAAGTATTCGCAGATATTCACCGCAAGCTTTCGTGAACCAACCGCAGTTCCATCCCAAGGCGCGCGCCGAATTCGAAAGATCGGCGCTTTTTTACGACGGGAAGTTTCCGGGTCTGGGCATGGAGTTCGCTACCGAGGTGCAAACTGCAGTCGCGTTTGCATACGCCCATCCAGAAGCGGGAGCGCCAGTCGCAGATGGTTTTCGTCGTCTGATGGTTCGACGATTTCCGTATTCGGTCGTATATCGCGTCCAAGGTGAACGTCTCTACCTCATTGCCGTAGCTCACCAGCGGCGGCGTCCGAATTACTGGAATGACCGAACATGAGCAAGAAAAATATCGGCAGCAGCTTTGACGAATTCTTGTCCGAAAACGCCATACTCAACGAAGCGACCGCAGTCGCCACTAAGCGCGTCATTACATGGAAAGTTGAACTAGAGGTGAACGAGGCTGAGCTGGCTTCCACGCCAAACCCAAACAAAGAACCAAAGTTACACTAACGCAGCCCGCTTCCCAGCGGCAATATCCTGACGCGCTCACGCATCTCATCCACAACAATCAATGCCCCCGATAAAAGTTGAGGCGTGAAGCGCTGCAACAGCTCAATGGTGCGAGGCGCAAGTGCGGCAGGACTGACATCGTCAGTGCGTATCTGAAAAACGCTGGGGGATTCTGCTTGAGTGGCATTCAGCATTGCGCCGAAATCGAGGTCGTGTGTAAAAACGATGTATTCATTCTCCCTCGCCCAAGCGAAAAGTTCGCTATCCGGGGCATTGTGCGCACCAAGCTGAGACCAATGTTTCGCCTCAAATCCGGCTTCGCGCAGAACCTCTACCCAAGAGGGCGAGAGATTCATGTCGATGAGCACGCGCAATGTCATGCAGCGATCAACGGCAACTCAATTTCTTCCGCGCGCCAGGCCGCATAGCGCAAGGCTTGGGTAATATCTTCCGCTTCCACATAGGGATAAAGATCGAGAATCTGCGCTGTCGTCTTTCCGCTGGCAACCAATCCGATGAGCGTACCCACCGTCACACGCTGCCCGCGAATACACGGCTTGCCGCCCATGATGGCGGGATCGGTGGTGATGCGGTCTAACTGTTTCATGGCGGCACTCCTCAATTGGATGTAACTGAAAGTGCATTTTAGCGGATATTCTCACCTGTAGTTGTTTTTGGAATGAGCCTATCGCACTGGCAGTTCGACTTCCCTGCCCGCTGGTGTAAGCTACGCCCCAACACAAGACTGGCAATACATTTAGCGATTCAGGAGATCACAAATGAGCGGCCGCATTACAGTTGACCCGTTGGTGTGCCACGGCAAGCCCTGCATACGCGGCATGCGTTATCCGGTAGAAAACGTGCTGGAATGGCTGGCCAACGGCATGAGCACCGGAGACATTCTGGCCGATTACGAAGACCTCGAACGCGAGGATATTTTGGCAGTGATGTCTTAATCCGAACGCTTAGCACAACCAAAACATGAATCGGTTGGTGGCAAAGGAATAATGGCTGATGAAATTTGAATGGGATGAAGACAAAGCGGCTTCCAACCTACGCAAACATAGCGTGTCTTTTGCCGAAGCATCCACCGCCTTTGCCGATGATTTATCGCTCACTGGCGCTGACCCAGACCATTCACGTGGAGAGCATCGGCTTATCCCTTTGGCATATCCTCTGCTGGACGTCTACTGGCTGTCTCTCATGTAGAACGCACCGGACATATCCGCATCATCAGCGCCAGACCTGCAACACGAACCGAAAGGAAGTTTTATGAAGAAGCCTGAAAAAATCGGGGAAGAATTGAGACCCGAATACCGCCGCGAAGATTTTGGCAAAATGACGCGCGGCAAATATGCCAAGCAGATCAAAGCCGCATCGAATGTCATCGTGCTCGACCCCGAAGTCGCCAAGGCATTCCCCAATGGCGCAGTCGTCAATCAGGCACTGCTGGGTCTATTGGAAATCGCTAAAACTGCCAATGTAAAACCTCGCGCTGTTCGCAAATAACGCCCGCGCTTTTGTAGGTTGGGTTAAATATTAGAGGTCTTCAACAATTGCACTGTGATTTTTTCCTCGATACTGGAGAATTCTGTTTCTCAACCACACCGAGGCCATCATGAAAGACACCGCCCTTTACGAACATCTTCTGGGACTGAAAACGCCTTGGTCGGTGAAGTCTGTTGACCTCTCCTTGGCGGATCAGCGCGTAGTGGTTGAAGTTGTTCTCAAGCGAGGCCAGGTGTGGGCGGATCCTACGGACAGCACAAAACGAGCCCACATCAACGGATGGACCCAGCGCCAGTGGCGGCATTTGGATACCTGCCAGTTTGAGACCCTCATCAAAGCACGTGTACCCCAACTCAAATACAGCAACGGAACGGTCGAGGAATTGGCCGTTCCTTGGGCGGAACGCTACAGCCGGGTCACGCTTCTGATGGAAGCCTTTGTGGTCAAGCTGCTGCAAGCGTGTCCCACCACCAAAGGAGTTTGCGAGCTTACGCGGCTTGCATGGAGCACCGTCAACGGGATCATGGTGGGTGCTGTGGAACGAGGCATGTTGCGTCGCGGCGAAGACGATGTGCCTCATCTTGGGCTGGATGAGAAGAGCTCCGAACGCGGCCATAGCCTCAACTCCCCCGATCCCCTACCTGTCATTGACGGACTATTGGCCACCACCGCGCCGGAACATGGCCTGACCCTGGTCTCATGCAATGTGCGCGACGTCAAACGCAGCGGCGTTGAATTGCTCAATCCTTTTTCATTGAAATAGCGCTGCGCAATGACGCGCCGCAAGCTTCAGCAAGCTCTGACTATCTTACCTGCGCAGGCTTAACAGGTGCTTGCACAATCGCTGCATCGCCCCTAAAACAAACTGCCTGTCGGTTTCTGACAAGCTCTGCATCCAGTCCAATATTTCCAGCGACTGATCGTGTGCGAGCGTTGAAGATGAACGCAGCAATTCCGCCAAAGGCAAGCCAAGCACACTCGCCACCTGCTCAAGTTTCAGAATGGAAGGCAGAATTGCGCCCCGCTCGATTCTGGAAATTGTTTCCACATCCACTCTTACCAGTTCGGCCAGTGTGGCTTGAGTCCATCCCAATTGATTGCGCCGTTCCTTGATGTTCTTTCCCAGTAGCTTGGGTAAAGGCGAAGATGGCTTCTTCTCTTTGGTCATTCGTACCCCCCGAAAGTCGGTACAAATAATCGCTAATACGCTTTTTATGTTGAACGATTTAAACAGTTGTTAATCAACTTATAATATCTATAGAATATCGCAGAAATTCTATAAATTAAGGTGATAAAAATGACCGCCGTAGAAAAAATGGACAAAATTGGAGCAAATACTGCGGCTTCGCTATCGGCACTCGATAGTATTGAAAAATCCCAAAATAGGATGACAGCCGAATTGCAAGAAGCTAACGAAATCGCTGGTAGGACAGCCAGGTTGCTTGAAGAACAAGCGCTCCGATCAAAAATCGCCGACGAAGAAAAGCGGCAGAAAACTGCGCTGAAAAATTTGGTTTTCGCCATCAACGTTTTCACCCTCAAACAAGACTTGGACTATGCCCTGAAAGGCTCAACAGGGTTAAAACGATACCTTGATTTAAAGCAACTTCCCCATACCTGCAAAACAGATATTGGTGGCTATATCAGTCAATTGGAAGAAATTGCAGATAAGGAGCGTGCGAGCAACATCCTGCATTTTTGCTATAGCTCGCTAGAGGAAACGTATTGTGTTCTCAAGGAAGCATATCGTGCTCTTAAGGAAGCATATCGTGCTCTTAGTGACGAAGAAAAGAACGATATGCAAAAGATTGAACAATTATTGGCCGAGATACCTGCTGCTCAGATCCAGATTGACGAATTCGTCTCAACTGTCAAAGAAAAACAAAGTGAAATTTCTGCCCTGTCTGATGAGCTAAATCAACTTCAAAATGACTATAAGCAATTGCCCACTCGGGGTGGTGCGATTTTCTGGTTGATGATTATTCTCACCCCGCTATTTATACCCTTACTTTTTCTTGTATTCGGTAGATTTAGAAAATGGATTGCAATCTTGCTCAAGGTGGGGCTAAAGGGAAGGCGGGCTGCACAGGAGCTGGAGCAAAGAATCGCATCCATTCAAACAAAGATTTCTGGGCTAGAAAATACAGCGCGCCAAGCGGAGGCTGCCTCTAACGAACTTGCAGCATCAAATAAAACCAACGAAGGCAATTTGTTGGCATTGTGCGGCAAACATAATCTGTCCATTCCGGTATAAACGGAATGAACGAAAGTGCGTCGGCGGGTATGTCGGCAGTTTTTTTGTTGCTGGTGCAGCACTTGTCCGGACACTCACGCGCTACTTCATATCCGATCTCGATAGATTTGCTCGTAGTCCTTTTGATCTTTGGATGAAGAAAATAGGCGTCGCCTTTGGTTTTGGCACCCCGCCCATTATCGCCGGCATTTCGCTTTTGGAACCGAAAGACAATGCGCCTGATAACAAGAATTCGGTAGCCATTTCAGCGAAAGCCCCGAGCGGCATAAGCGCATCGAACAAGGGTAGTGCGCCTGTTAAACCTGGAACCCCACCTTCTCAATACTTATCGGCACAAACTAGCGGTGGTAGTAATCTCGTCTCCTTTCTTAAGGGCAGTCTGAAATTAATGGATACGGAAAAATAAAGCAGCGCGCATTAGAAGCTGCACATCCAGTATGTGCATCCATTTTCATACAGGAAAAACTAAATCGCGGGGACTACAATCTTCAATGTTCCAATCAAGAGCTGGAATCTGCTGATCTTGAGTTAAATCACACCTATAAGGCTATAAAAGCGGCGAACCTGCACATCCGTTGTATTTGTTGCGGTCGCTAAAACCCAAACTCTTTGGTTAATGGCGACTCGCTTACCTCAGTTCCCCAAAGAAATTCCTGATCGCCAGCACCCTCTGCCCCAAATCCTCATGCTTCAACTCGATGCGCAGCTTGTCCTGCCCCGTCATTTTGATGTGGCGGCGGGTCTGGATCAGGGTGATGATCTTCATCGGGTCGATGGGCGGGTTGGGGACGAACTGGATTTGTATCGCCACACTTGAGGCATCCAGCTTGGCGATGCCCAAAGGTTTGGCTGCGATGCGCAGGTGGTGGCTGTCGAGCAGGGTTTGCGCGGGTTCGGGCAACAGGCCGAAGCGGTCGATCAGCTCTTGCTGCATGTCGTCCAGGTCTTCCTGCGTGTTGCAGTTCGCGAGACGTTTGTAGATGACCAGACGCTGGTGGATGTCGCCGCAGTAGTCGCTGGGTAGCAACGCGGGTGTGTGCAAATTGATCTCGGTGGTGACGCCCAGCGGGTGCGCCATGTCCGGCTCGTGGCCTTGTTTGAGCGAGGCGATGGCGGCGGCGAGCATGTCGTTGTACAGGCTGAAACCGATCTCCTGCATTTCGCCGCTCTGCGATTCGCCCAGCACTTCGCCCGCGCCGCGAATTTCCAGGTCGTGCATGGCGAGGAAGAAGCCGCTGCCCAATTGCTCCATCGCCTGGATCGCTTCGAGGCGTTTCTTGGCTTGGGCGGTGAGGCCGTCCATGCTGTCCACCAAGAGGTAGGCATAGGCTTGATGGTGCGAGCGCCCGACGCGACCGCGCAACTGGTGCAACTGCGCGAGACCGAAGCGGTCGGCGCGGTTCATGATGATGGTGTTGGCCGTCGGCACGTCGATGCCGGTCTCGATAATGGTGGAGCACAGCAGCACGTTGAAGCGCTGGTGGGTGAAGTCGCGCATCACCGCTTCCAGATCGCGCTCGCCCAACTGTCCGTGCGCCACGCGGATGCGCGCCTCCGGCAGCAGCGTCTCCAGTTTCTCCAGCATATTGTTGATGGTGTCCACCTCGTTGTGCAGGAAGTACACCTGCCCGCCGCGCTTGAGTTCGCGCAGCACGGCTTCGCGGATGATGCCCTGGCTGAAGCTGCTCACGAAAGTTTTGATAGCCAGGCGGCGCTGCGGCGCGGTGGCGATCACCGAGAAGTCGCGCAGCCCTTCCAGCGACATCGCCAATGTTCTCGGGATCGGCGTAGCGGTTAAAGTTAAAACATCTACTTCCGCCCGCAGTGCCTTCAACCTTTCTTTCTGCTGCACGCCGAAGCGGTGCTCTTCATCCAGAATCACCAAACCGAGGTTGCTGAACCTCACGTCTTTCTGAATCAGCTTGTGCGTGCCGATCACGATGTCGAGCTTGCCCTCTTCCAAGTCTTTCAGCGCCTGATTCACTTCTTTGGTCGAACGGAAGCGCGACAACTCGGCGATCTTGATCGGCCAGTCGGCGAAGCGGTTGGAGAAATTCTGGAAGTGCTGCTCGGCCAGCAGCGTGGTGGGCACCAGCACCGCGACCTGTTTGCCATCCATCACCGCGACGAAGGCGGCGCGCAACGCCACTTCGGTTTTGCCGAAGCCCACATCGCCGCAGATGAGCCGATCCATCGGTTTGCCGGATTGCAGGTCGAGCAACACGGCCTCGATAGCGGCAGCCTGGTCGGCGGTTTCTTCAAAGCCGAACCCGGCAGCGAAGGCTTCGTAGTCATGGTAGGTGAGTTTGAAGGCGTGACCTTTGCGCGTGGCGCGCTGGGCGTAGATATTGAGCAACTCGGCGGCGGTATCGCGCACCTGCTGCATGGCGCGGCGCTTGGCTTTGTCCCAGCTGCCGCTGCCCAATTTGTGCAGGGGTGCCGCTTCCGGCGCACCGCCGCTGTAGCGGCTGATGACATGCAGTTGCGACACGGGCACATAGAGCTTGTCGTCGCCCGCATACACCAGCAGCAGAAATTCGTTTTCGCCTTCGCCGAGGTCGAGGTTCACCAGCCCGTGATAGCGTGCGATGCCGTGCTGCTCGTGTACCACCGGGTCGCCCGGCTTGAGCTCGGACAAGTCGCGCAGCATGCCTTCGACGTTGCTCTTCTTCGCAACGCGCGTGGCGCGGCTACGCGGTTGCGCGGCGTACAGCTCGGTTTCGGTGACGATGGCGAGCTGGTCATCGGGAAGGATGAAACCGTTCTGCACGGCAGCGATGCCGAGCATGAATTTTTCTGTGCTGGCGAGGAAGGATGCGTAGTCTTCGCACACGGCGGGCGCGAGGCCGTATTCCTTGAGGTAGCCGGACATGATTTCGCGGCGACCGAGGCTGTCGGCCAGCAGCAAGGTACGGCCAGGATAAGCGCGCAGAAAGTCGGCGAACTTCTGCGTGGGGATTTCGGCGCGGCGGTCTACGGCGATGGGGGGGATGGTGCTGGTCGAGCAGCGGGTGGTGTTTTTAGAGCCCTCCCTCACCCCAGCCCTCTCCCGGGGGGAGAGGGGGTCAAAGTTCCCCTCTCCCCCCGGGAGAGGGGCTAGGGGTGAGGGAGCGCTCGTAGCAAGCACATCCACCCGCGCAAACTCTTTCGCGCGAATAAAAAACTGCTCTCCGTCCAAAAACAATTCTTTCGTTTCCAGCAACGGATGCTGCGGATCGCCTCTGAGCAGGTTATAGCGCGAGGCGGCGTCCTGCGCGAACTGTTGTATCGCCGCATCGACATCGTGGTGTAAACACAGCGTGGCACTCTTGGGCAGGTAGTCGAACAGTGTGGCGGTCTTGTCGAAGAACAGCGGCAGGTAATACTCGATGCCCGCCGGGGCGATGCCCTTGCTCACATCTTTGTAGATGCGCGATTTCGACGGGTCGCCTTCGAAGCGCTCGCGGAAATTCTGGCGGAAAGTCGCCTGGCCTTTTTCGTCCATCGGGAACTCGCGCGCGGGCAGCATGCGCACTTCCGGCACGGGATACAGCGTGCGCTGGGTGTCCACGTCGAAGGTGGCGATGGTTTCAATCTCGTCGTCGAACAGGTCGATGCGGTACGGCAGCACGCTGCCCATCGCGAACAGGTCGATGATGCCGCCGCGCACGCAGTATTCGCCGGGCGTCAGCACCTGCTGCACATGCGCGTATCCGGCGAACGCGAGCTGCTCTTTCAGCGCATTGAGATCAAGCTTTTCGCCGCGCTGCAAAAAGAACGTGTAAGCGGCCAGATGCTCCACCGGCGGCAGCGGGTACAGCGCGGTGGTGATGGGCACGATCACCACATCGCAGGCAGAGGTTGAAAATTTGTTTTTTTCGTTCGCCCCCTCTCCCGCTTGCGGGGGAGGGTTGGAGTGGGGGCGGGCGGATTGTTGCCCGATGCTGCGGATGTGGTGCAGCGTGGCGAGGCGTTCCGAGACCAAATCCTGATGCGGCGAAAAATGGTCGTAGGGCAGCGTCTCCCAGTCCGGCAACAGATGCACGCGCAGCTTGGGATCGAAAAACGGGATTTCCTCGACCAGCCGCTGCGCCTCCAGCGCATTGGCGGCGATGATTACCAGCGGCGAATGCTGCGCGGCGTATTGTGCCAGCGCCAGCGCATCGGAAGAGCCGACCAACTGGCTGTAACGCGGACGGGTATGTTTGGAGCTAAACAGCATAGGAACGGCCTGAAACAAAGGCGCGCATTATACCCTCGCCACAGGGGGAGACGACTGCCCAATCCGGGCGTACCACCACCCGGACTATCGGGGAGCGCAGCAACGCATGAACCACGCACAGCAAATTCTGACCACACCCTACCCGGCACCACGGCCATCGGCGGCGAGGTGAGTCTAAAACCGTTGCTGATTGGAGCGGGGATTCAAGTTCGAGCAATGAGCGCCACACTGTAGGCTGGGGTGTACGAACCCCAGCCTACAAAAAAACAGCCGTTTCACATATTCCGGTTCTTCTTCACCAAGTCGTAAGCCAACTGAATCTCTTTGGCCTGCTCGGTAGCCATCGCGATCATGTCTTCCGGCACACCCTGCCCCATCAATTTATCCGGGTGGTATTGGCTCATCAGTTTGCGGTAAGCGCGTTTGATCTCGGCATCGGTACTGTCCTTGGTCACGCCCAGCGCTTTGTAGGCATCTTCCAGCGCCTCCGCCGGATTGATCTGCCCGCTACCGAAGTGCGCCTGGTTCAGCACCATGTCCATCATGCGCTTGAACGTTTCTTTGTCGTAGCCGAGATAACCGGCGATGTCTCCGAGCAACGCCTCTTCCGCCGGATGGAAATGCCCGTCCGCCAGCGCCATCACGATCAGATAGACCAGCACGACCTGTTTGAGGTTTTTCGTGTGCCCGCACACGGCCATGAATCTTTTGTAGGTCGGCTCGATGTCGAACGCGGGGTCGGCACCCTGTTTGAACAAAGCGATCGCCCGCAAACGGTGCTCTGCAGTCATGTTCAGTTTTTGCATGAACTGCTCGACATGCTCGATCTCGCCCTGCGAAACATGCCCGTCGGCCTTGGCCAGCTTGCCCATCGAGATGAAAACCGTTTCGAGGAACACCGCCTGACGCAGCGCGTTTTGTAGCGGGTTCATCCCGCCGGAGCCGTAAACCCGCATGCGATCAAAAAAAGCGCCCGCAAGAAAGCCGAGGAGCCCGCCCCAGAAACCGAGAAACAAATAACCCGCGATGATGCCGATAAGCTTAAACACGAAGACTCCAGAAAATATTAACGGGGGATGCATGGCCGCAAACCGAGGCGCGCATTATACCTTCACCGTGCCCAAGCGCAGCGCCGTATGCGCCGTCCCAAAATGACGCCACATCACACATTCTTACTGCGCTAGAATCGGCGGGGCGAACCACTATGAAGTACAGGAAAAATAGACTGGACGCGCGTTGCGTTCAACCCAGATAACCCATTGGGCTCAAAACCCCCTCCAACTCCCCTAACCCCCCCATACCCCCCTTGTCAGGGGGGAACAAATCAGGGGGAGAGCAGGTTCGGCTCCTCCCCTGACAAGGGGAGATTGGGAGGGGTTAGGTTCTAACAGTTTGTTGAATTTATCCCCCAAGCGTGTCCACAAAACCAAGGGACATACGTTAATGGTGGAGACGAATTAAAACGAAAGCAGGATGCGATATGCGAG
>SCUU01000049.1 GCA_004297065.1 Gallionellaceae bacterium | reverse complement strand
ATAAGGGGACAAATGAAACGGATGGATTTGTTTGTCAGGCAAGGCGCAGACCCGCAGCCGTATGGGGTATACGGCAAGGGGATGCAACGCGGCATGGCGAAAAAAGACGCCGTTTAATGTTTCGTTATTTCTGGTTTGCGACACTAGCCTAGCAGATTTGCAAGGCGCGCTCTAGTCACAGTGTTCAACTGCAAGCTTTGTCATCTTTTAATGTGGCGACTAAATGCCCGGCGGCATCGAATCGGGTGACGGTAGTTTTCTTGGTCATGATTCACTCCTCATCAAATTGCTTGCATATGGCTTTGGCGCGAACAATGTCCCGCTTTTGTGTGGACTTGTCGCCGCCGCACAGCAGCGGCTACACCACGCTTTCGTGCTTGGCAAAGTACACCCGGTAGCCCGCGCCGATTCTACAAAAATGCCGGCTACTTCTGACGATGCCCCGAAGTTGACCTAGGCGGACTTTGCCCGCACACGTCAGCAAGCAGCGCATCATCCCGGAATTTCCCGAACCCACACTGCGTCATCTGCGCAATTGAGACGGTTGGGTTGCGGCGGCGGACAGCGGCTTCCCCGATGATGCCGCCATGAAGTTCCTGCTGGGCAAAAGCATTTTCCGCCTCGCGGCGAAACGCATCATGTCCGGATAGCCCCCGCCGGGCGTGACCCCGCCACGATGACGCTGCGGGGGTTGGGGGAAGTCCGCCCAAAATCTGCAAAATCGCTCAAGCCACGGGAAGTTCGCGACCATTTGCTGCTAGACGTGGTTTTTCCGCGTGTCGGCTAATCTTCCGTCCGATACCTGCTTCGAATACCATGTCGACCTCTATCGCGGCGTTAGCCGGCACAAGATTTGAGCAGCATCCCAACCAACGAGCGCACACCATGACTCAACAATGTTATCAGGCCACCATTGCCGCTTTCGACCGGGCCAATGCGGAAGACCCGAACAAGGAAATATTCAACGGCAAGGAATACCCCAAGGAACTGCTCTACGCGCAGCGCATGACCGAGATGCAGGAACGCTACGCGCCCGCAGCATCCGAAGCGGTGCAGCTCGCGGTGCGCGCGCAACACATCCGGCGCTGGAAAATCCCGCGCAGCGACTACGCCATGGATAAGCCCGGCTACATGCTGTGGCGCACCACGCTATATAAATACCACGCGCAAACCGCCGGCAAGCTGATGCGGGAAGCCGGCTACGCCGACGAGATGGCCACCCGCGTCGAAACCATCGTGAGCAAGAAAGGCCTCAAGACCAACCCGGAGACGCAGATGATGGAAGACATCGTCGGCCTGGTGTTCATCGAGCATTACATGCTGGCTTTCGCCGGGCAGCACCCCGATTACGACGCAGCGAAGTGGATCGTTATCATCAGAAAGACCTGGAACAAAATGTCCCCGCGCGCGCACGAATTCGCGCTCGCGGGCAAGATCAAACTGCCGGAAGCGCTGCTGCCGCTGATCCTGAAAGCGGTGCAATCTTAAAAGCTTGTCCGCAGATTCGCGCAGATTTACACAGATTAAAAACCAAACAACATCCCCACACTAAATCTGCGCGAATCTGCGGACAGAGGATTTTCTCAATGGATTATTTACCGATCTTTACCAACGTTCGCAACAGACTCTGCCTCGTGGTGGGCGGCGGCGCTGTCGCCAGACGCAAGGCTGATGTGCTGCTGCAGGCGGGTGCCAAGGTGCGCGTGGTGGCACTGGAGATTGATGCCGAGCTAGCGCAACAGCAAGGCGTCGAAACCATCGTTGCGCGTTTCGAGGAAAAACATCTGGACGGGGTGACGCTCATCATCGCGGCAACCGATGACCGCGACACGAACCGGCAAGTCTCCGAGCTGGCGCAGGCGCGCAACATCCCGGTGAACGTGGTGGACGCGCCCGAACTGTGCTCGTTCATCATGCCCGCCATCCTCGACCGGTCGCCGCTGATGGTGGCGTTTTCCAGCGGCGGCGCTTCGCCGGTGCTGGCGCGCATGATGCGCGCCAAACTGGAGACGGCGATCCCGCAAAACTACAGCCGCCTCGCCGCGTTTGCAGAACGCTTCCGCGCAGCGGTCAAAACGCGCGTCATCGACCCGGCCAAACGCCGCATCTTCTGGGAGAACGTGTTCGAAGGCGTGGTCGCCGAAAAGGTATTGAGCGGCGATGAGGCCAGCGCGGAAGCCATGCTGCAACAAATGCTGCAAAGCGAAGACAACATCCAGCACGGCGAGGTGTATCTGGTCGGTGCCGGCCCCGGCGATCCCGATCTGCTCACTTTCCGCGCATTGCGCCTGATGCAGAAAGCCGATGTGGTGCTGTACGACAATCTGGTCTCCAAACCCATCGTCGAGATGACGCGGCGCGATGCCGAGCGCATCTTCGTCGGCAAGAAACGCGCCGACCACTCGCTGCAACAGGAAGAAATCAATCTGCTGCTGGTGCGCCTCGCCAAGGAGGGCAAGCGCGTGCTGCGCCTCAAGGGCGGCGACCCGTTCATCTTCGGGCGCGGCGGTGAGGAGATCGAAACCTTGGCGGCGGAAGGCATCGCCTTCCAGGTGGTGCCGGGCATCACGGCGGCTTCCGGCGTGGCGTCCTACGCGGGCATCCCGCTGACTCACCGCGATCATGCGCAGTCCTGCATGTTTGTCACCGGACACCTCAAGGACGGCACGATGAATCTGGACTGGGATGCGCTGGCGCGACCGAAGCAGACCGTGGTGGTTTACATGGGGTTGCACGGGCTGGATACGTTGTGCGCCGAACTCGTCAAACACGGCCTGCCGGATACCACCCCCATCGCCATCGTGCAGCACGGTACCCAGCCCACGCAGCGCGTCATCACTGGCACACTGGCCACGCTGCCCGCCATCGCCGCACGCGAGAAGCCGCAGGCACCCACGCTCATCATCGTCGGCGGCGTGGTCGCACTCAGGGAAAAACTGGCGTGGTTCCACCCGCAAAAGACATGAGGGCGCTTCTAAAAATCCAAATTTCTAAGCAAGACAAGGCGCGAACAAAAAATTACGACGCAGCATATATTTGATATGTAAGGAGTAATTTTTTGTGAGCAACGCAGTATTGCGACGAAATTTGGATTTTTAGAAGTGCCCATGACGAAAGTAGCTCAACTTCAGAGGCAGCGCGGATGATGAACGCACCGGAGGCGTAATTAGCCGCCGGTCTGGCTCATGATGCGCACGATCTTGTTGGGCTGTTCCTTGAACTCGTGACGTTCCGGTTTTCTGGCAATGGCCTCGCAGATCGCCGCTTGCAGCCCCGCATCGGTTATGCCCGCACGCAGCAATGAACGCAGGTCGAGCGTGTCTTCCTGTCCGAGACACAGATACAAAGTGCCATCGGCGGAAAGGCGCACGCGGTTGCAGGTGGCGCAGAAATGTTGCGAGATGGGCGTGATAAAGCCGAGCGAGAATCCACCATCGACCGAGCGCAGATAACGCGCGGGACCGCCACCGGACACCACGCCGTCGATCAGGCCGAAGCGCTGTTGCAGCCGCTGGCGCACCGCTTGCAGGTTGACGTAGCGGGCATTGCGCCCGCTGTCGCCCATGGGCATGGTCTCGATCAGGCGCAGGATGAAGCCGTGCTCCATGCAGAACTCGACCATGCTCTCGACCTCGTGCTCGTTCTCGCCGCCGAGCACCACCATGTTGATTTTGATCGGCGCGAACCCGGCCTGTTTGGCGGCGGTCAGGCCGTCGAGTATATGCGCCAGACAATCGCGTCCGGTGATGCCGGCCAGACGCGGCGCATCGAGCGAATCCAGGCTCACGTTCAGCCGCGACACGCCCGCCGCGAACAGATCGTCGGCATAACGCGAGAGCAGCGTGGCGTTGGTGGAAAGCGAGAGGTCGCTCACGCCGGGCAGGGCGCACAGGCGCTGCGCCAAGTCGGCAATACGCGGACGGGTCAGCGGCTCGCCGCCGGTGAGGCGGATACGCGCCACACCCAAGCGGGCGAACACGGCCACGACGCGCTCGATCTCGTCGAACGTGAGCCAGTGTTCCGGCGTCTCGAAACCGTGGAAACCCTGCGGGATGCAATACGAGCAGCGCAGGTCGCACCGATCCGTCACCGACAGGCGCAGGTATTCGATGTTGCGTCCGAAACTATCTTGCAGGGTGGTCATGGTGTGCTATTTTTCGCGCCAAATAATTGAGGAAATCTGTTAATGTCGGCGGCGTCATTGTACCGCCGAAACGCGCGATTACAATGCGCCTCAAGTGTTACTTGCCGATGGCTGGATGAGAAAAAATGGACGAACTGACACACTTTTCCGCAGACGGACGCGCCCGCATGGTGGACGTGTCGGACAAAGCCCATACCCAGCGCGCGGCCATCGCCAGCGGCGTGATCCGCATGCGGCCCGCCACGCTGGAGCGCATTCGTAGCGGCCAAGTCGCTAAAGGCAACGTGCTGGCCGTCGCCGATGTCGCCGCCGTCATGGCCGCCAAACGCACCCCCGAAATGATCCCCATGTGCCACAGCCTGCCGCTCACCGGCGTAGAAATTTCGTTCGACGAGATCAACGCCGCCGATAGTGACGGTCGCGTCGGCCTGCGCGTCACCGCCACCACCAGATGCGTGGGGCAGACCGGCGTGGAGATGGAAGCCCTGTGCGCCGCCAGCACCGCGCTGCTCACCGTGTACGACATGTGCAAGGCGATGGACAGGAGCATGCGCATCGAGCACGTGCAACTCGAAGAGAAGCGCGGCGGCAAGAGCGGTGTGTGGCGCAGAGGTGCGGCATGATAAACATCCTGTTCTTCGGCCCCGTGGCAGACCGCGTACAGATGCGCGAAACACAAATGGCTTGCACTGCCGGAATGAGATTGCAAGATGTCGTCGCCGCACTGAGCGCACAACACCCCAAGGCGTTCGATATCGTGAGCTTCACCGCAGTGAATCAAACGCAGGTCAAAGACATGCAGTTGCCGCTGCACGACGGCGACGAGATCGCCTTCATGGCAAAGTTCTCGGGAGGCTAGAATGTCCAAATTGTTGAGCGTTGCACACCTCTTTAACTATCGCCCGCACTACTCCTCCCCTGATAAGGGGAGGCTGGGAGGGGTTGGAGTTCCGGTAAAAAAACAAACCCCCTCTGATAAAACTACTAGCCATTCGACTAGACTATCAAAAGACGATAGCCAAGTCGCTGGTTATAACTCCCCCTTTTCAGGGGGAGAACCGTGCGGCGCGCGATTGAAGGGCAAGCCGATAAGTCATAGAGAGCATTTGCAATGACAGCCCCCGTCCGCATCCAACAAGAAGACTTCTCCCATGACGCCGAGATCGCCGCGCTGAAAGCCAGCTCCAAACGCATCGGCGGCATCGCCACTTTCCTCGGCTGCGCGCGCGACTTCTCCGAAGGACACGACGTGAGCGAGATCGACTTCGAAGCCTACGGCAGCATGGCACTCGCCGAAATGAACAGATTGCGCAGCGCAGCCATCGAGAGATTCAGCCTGCTCGATGCCCGCATCGTGCATCGCGTCACCACCGTGCGCGCGGGCGACAACATCGTGTTCATCGCCGCCGCCGCCGAGCATCGCGCCGCCGCGTTCGACGCCTGCCGCTGGATGATAGACGAACTGAAACAGCGCGTGCCGATCTGGAAAAAAGAGACCACACCGCAGGGCGAGTCGTGGGTTACACCGCATCCGTAGTGTGATGGCCAATACAAAAAATCATCCCCTCGACTGGTCGGCAACCCTTCTATAATTTCCGCGTCACACTTAACGGTTTAGCCTCCATGCTCGAAGACATCAAGAAAACACTCTGGGCAGCAGCCGACAAGCTGCGCGCCAACACCGATGCCGCCGAATACAAGCACCTCGTCTTAGGTCTCATCTTCGTCAAATACATCTCCGACACCTTCGCCGCGCGCCGTGCCGAATTATGCCGCCGCTTTGCCGACCCCAAAGATGACTACTTCCTCGACGATGCAGGGCTGCTTGCCGAAGAATTGGAGGACCGCGACTACTACAAAGAAGTGAACGTCTTCTGGGTGCCGGAAACTGCGCGCTGGGAAGCGCTGCGTGCCGCCGCTAAACAGCCGGACATAGGCAAGCGCATCGACGATGCCCTCTCCGTCATCGAAGCCGAAAACCCCAAGCTCAAAAACATCCTCGACAAACGCTTTGGTCGCGCACCGCTGCCCGATGGCAAGCTGGGCGAGCTGGTCGATCTCATCTCCACCATCGGCTTTGGTGACGATCCGCGCCTCGCGCGCGATGTGCTGGGCCAAGTGTACGAATATTTTCTGGGCATGTTCGCCAGCGCCGAAGGCAAGCGCGGCGGGCAGTTCTACACCCCCGCCAGCATCGTCAAAACGCTGGTCGCCGTACTCGCTCCGCATCACGGCAAAGTGTATGACCCCTGCTGCGGCAGTGGCGGCATGTTCGTGCAGTCGGAAAAATTCATCGAATCGCACGGCGGCAAGCTGGGCGATGTCGCCGTGTTCGGGCAGGAATCGAACCCCACTACTTGGCGACTGGCCGCGATGAACCTCGCCATACGCGGCATCGACTTCAACCTGGGTCGCGAACCGGGCGACACCTTCACCAAGAACCAACACGCCGACCTGCGCGCCGACTTCATCCTCGCCAACCCGCCGTTCAACATCAGCGACTGGTGGCACGGCAGCCTCACCGGCGATCCGCGCTGGGTGTATGGCGACCCGCCTGCGGGCAACGCCAACTACGCATGGTTGCAACACATGCTCTACCACCTCAAACCCAATGGTCGCGCAGGCATCGTGCTGGCGAACGGCTCCATGAGCTCCAGCCAAAACTCTGAGGGCGAGATACGTAAAGCCATGGTCGAAGCCGACGTGGTGGAAGTGATGATCGCCCTACCCGGCCAACTCTTCTTCAACACCCAGATACCCGCCTGCCTGTGGTTCCTCCGCAAGTCTCCCAATGGGAGCGGAAGCAATCAACTCCCCTCGCCCTCCGGGAGAGGGGCTGGGGGTGAGGGAACACTCGGTGAGGGTAAAACAAGACAAGGCGAAGTCCTCTTCATCGACGCCCGCAAACTCGGCACCATGATCAGCCGCGTGCAAACCGAATTTACCGATGAAGTCATTGACCGAATCGCCGCCACGGTTGCTGCATGGCGCGGCGACTCGCTCCCTCTCCCCGTGGGAGAGGGCCGGGGTGAGGGAGCGAGTAAGGATAAAACTCAGCCACAATTCAAACTCCCATTACCCGAAGACTTGCTTGAATTCGCCCGGGAATTAAGGCAACACAGCACCGATGCCGAACAAAGGTTATGGTCAGCCTTGCGTGACCGTCGTATGGCTGGCACGAAGTTCCGCCGTCAGCACCCCATCAAGCCCTACATTCTGGATTTTTATTGCCACGAACTAAATTTGGCGATAGAACTTGATGGCGGTCAACACAACACCGACGAAGGTCGTGCCCATGACGAGCAGCGCAGTCGCTTCCTTGCGGAGCAAGGCATTCAAGTCCTGCGCTTCTGGAGCAACGATGTATTTCAACAGCCCGAAGCAGTATTGCAAGCTATCTTCAATGCTGTGAATGGCAATTTACCCTCACCCCTAACCCCTCTCCCAGCGGGAGAGGGGAACCATGCACTCCCTCTCCCGCTGGGAGAGGGCCAGGGTGAGGGAGCTCTCGATGAGGCCACCACCTCCTACCAAGACATCCCCGGCTACTGCCGCAGCGTCAAACTGGCAGAGATCGCCGAACACGGCCACGTCCTCACCCCCGGCCGCTACGTCGGCGCAGAAGAAGTGGAAGATGATGACGAAGCCTACGCCGGCAAAATGCAAAAGCTCACCGAAAAACTGGGCGAGCAAATGGCGAAAGGAACAGAACTCGATCAATTGATCCGGCAGAAGCTGGGAGGGCTGGGGTATGAGTTCTAACCGGCAAAACAACGATTACAATCCGCACTAAGGAGAACGCACATCATGCCGTTAAACGTCGAACATTTATTGCGCACGGTGTCCACGTTAGAAGCCGCGCTCGAAGCCTTACAACAACGCGGCAACAACGAAGTGATGCACGACCTGTACCGCAATGCCGCCATCAAAAGTTTCGAGCTGTCGCTGGAAACCGCCGGCAAACTCCTGCGCAAAGCCATCAAAGCTTTCGGTGGCAGTCCACGCGAAGTGGACAAACTCATTTTCAACGACGTTCTGCGCCACGCGGGCAAACACGGCATGCTGGAACTGGCCGAGGTCGAACGCTGGATTCAATATCGCACTAATCGCAACTCCACCGCCCACGACTACGGCGAAGGCTTCGCCAACGAAACCTTGCGCCTGCTACCCGGCTACGTCACCGATGCGCGCGCCCTTGCGATCAGCTTGCAGAAAGTGTTTGATGCCGAATCGCATTGACCTGCCCGCGCACTACCTCGCCTTGCTCCAAGCGTTATTGGCGACCCATGTGCCGGAAGCCGAAGTCTGGGCATTCGGTAGTCGCGTGACAGGCCAAGCGCACCAAGGCAGCGATCTGGATTTAGTCGTGCGCAATCCGAACGACCTCACCGCACCCGTTGCAGGTTGGCACGACCTGAAAGAGGCCATACAACAAAGCACCTTGCCCATTTTGGTGGATGTACACGACTGGGCGCACTTGCCCAAATCGTTTCATCAGGAAATTGCCGCCCGCTATGTCGTGCTTCAACATGGCGCTCAAGCTGCTGATCCGGCAAAAGCTGGGAGGGCTGGGGTATGAGTTCTGAATGGTGTGATATTGCCTTCGGTGATTTCATTGCCCTTCAGCGAGGGCATGATCTACCTGACCAAGAACGAAGACCGGGAACGGTGCCGATACTCGGCTCCTTCGGGGTGACTGGGTATCACGATACAGTGAAAGCCAAGGCGCCGGGCGTAACAATTGGACGCAGTGGCGCATCTTTCGGCGTTGCGGCTTACACCGAAAAAGATTATTGGCCGCTCAACACCGCTCTATACGTTACAGACTTCAAAGACAATGACCCGAAGTTCGTTTTCTACTTTTTGAAGCTGTTTAATTTTTCTGGTTACAATTCGGGGAGTGCGCAACCATCCCTTAACAGAAACAATCTTTATGGCATTCCAATCAGAGTGCCATCCAAAGCGATTCAAAAATGTATCGCCAACTTTGTATCAGCCCTCGACGACCGCATTGCCCTCCTGCGTGCTTCCAACGCCACGCTGGAAGCCATAGCGCAGGCGATGTTCAAATCGTGGTTTGTCGATTTCGATCCCGTCCACGCCAACGCTTCGCTCCCCTCTCCCCGTGGGAGAGGGGTTGGGGGTGAGGGTGAGATAGGCAAAGCAAAGAGCTTCCCTCACCCCAGCCCTCTCCCGGCGGGAGAGGGGGTGCAAAGCATGAGCGAAGCCACCGCCGCGCTCTTCCCCGACAGCTTCGAGGAATCGGAGTTGGGCTTGGTGCCGAGGGGGTGGCGGGTTGGTACGCTTGGCGATATTGCCAAGACAGTAAAAAAACAATTGCAGCCATCAGCTCTTCACTCCGAGTTGCACTACGTCGGGTTGGAACATATTCCCCGCAAGTCATTAAGTCTTTCTGATTGGGGTGATGCGGAGGGTTTAGGTAGTGCTAAGGCTGCATTTGCGAAAGACGATATTCTGTTCGGCAAGTTGCGCCCCTATTTTCATAAAGTAGTAATCGCACCATTTGATGGTGTCTGTTCAACAGATATTCTTGTTTGCCAGTCCACAAAGCCAGCCTATTACGGGCTTGCCGCGATGCACCTTTTTAGCAAGACACTGATTGACTACGCAGAACGATTGTCGAATGGCGCAAAAATGCCTCGCGTAAACTGGAAAGACTTGGCGGCTTATCCGATTTGCGTTCCACCTGAAGCGTTGGCAGCTAATTACAGTGAAATTATCAAGCCGATCATCTCGCGAATGATGGCGAATGTTCATCAAGCCCAAACCCTGGCCACCCTCCGCGACACGCTGCTCCCCCGCCTGATCTCCGGCCAGCTGCGTTTGCCGCAAGCCTGTGCCGAGCTGGAAGAGGCTTAAAATGTCGCAACTTCAATTATTGATGTTTTCATAATTCATGACACGAGCGCTCCCTCATCCCAACCCTTCTCCCGGAGGGAGAAGGGCTTTGCATCCCTCTCCCTCCGGGAGAGCAACCGTGTTCGAGGTCAAGCGAATTTTGGATTCCACGACGCATTGTTTTTCAACATAGCATTCATAATGGTTAACAACTTTCT
>SCUU01000257.1 GCA_004297065.1 Gallionellaceae bacterium | reverse complement strand
ACCCAATCATGGCATCAATGGTGTTTACTGTACGGTACACAAATGCACCAGGTATACCAAATAACGCAAAGTAAAACAGAGGAGCAGTAACTCCATCAACTGTATTTTCACTTACACTTTCAAGTACGCCTGATAGTATGTGGTTTTTGTCAAGGGGCTTTGTATTTCGCTTGACAATCAATGCTAATTTTGTTCTTGCATCATCCAGGTTTCCACTTTCTAGTGTGTTTAACACTGTAATTGCATGTCTTTCCATTCCCTTAATTGCAAGTGTTGTTTTAAGCAACAGCCCACATACTACTATAGTAACAAGCAAGTCAATGTAATATGTAACAGACAGACTTTCAAGGCCAAGCTTCAAGAATACAAGAAGCAATGCAACAATAGATGTTACAATCAAGACAATAATTATTCCTCCAAGTTTTTCTAGCAATTGAGAGTCATTTTTTGTAAGTGGCACCAATTTTGCAACGAGTTTTCCAGTCCATGCAGTTGGATGGTATTTATTTTTTGGATCACCTAGTGTAAAATCCAAAATTAGTGCAAACACTACAACCAGAATAGATTCGAATATCATCTTATCATTCTCTCGATCTCTTTTATGTTTAGACTTTTTTCTACTAATTTACTTAGCTTGTCAATCTCAGAGTTGATCTTTTTCAAGTTTTTTTTATTCCAGACAATGTGCTTTGCCTTTACACCCAACGAATCCTCTTCAGGAAGAGCAAACTTTGCCATAGGTATTACGCCAAGAACTGGTCTGCCAGTCTTTTTTTTCAGTTTTTGCAAACCAGGTTTTAAAATATTAAGATCGCCTCTAAATTTGTTTATCACAAATCCTCTCACAAAGCTTCGATATTTTTTATCAAGTAATGCCATAGTTCCAATTATACTTGCAAATGAGCCACCTCTGTCAATATCTGTTACAAGTAAAACAGGAGAGTTTGCTTTTTTTGCAATCCTCATATTTGCAATGTCAAATTTTTCTAAATTTATTTCAGATGGAGAGCCCGCTCCTTCTATAATTACAAAGTCATTAGATCGTTGAAGTTTGTATAGTGATCTAGTAGCTGCATCAAGTCCCTTTGTCAGTGCAAACTTTTCATAGTATTCTTTTGCATGCATGTTTTTGTAAAATTTGCCATGCAAAAAGACTGAGCTTTGATAGTTTCCAAGCGGTTTTAATAAAATTGGGTTGATATCAGGCATGATTTCTGCTCGTGCAGCAACTGCTTGAATTGCCTGCGCACGTGAAATCTCAAACTCTTTTGTCTTG
>SCUU01000005.1 GCA_004297065.1 Gallionellaceae bacterium | reverse complement strand
TCCAAACTTCGTCGCGATACTGCGTTGCTCATAAAAAATTACTCCTAACATATCAAACATATGCGTCGTCGCAATTTTTTACGCGCGCCTTGTCTCGCTTAGAATTTTGAATTTATAGAGCCCCCCTAACGTGAAACTCGCGTAGCGGTTCGTTTGCCCTTTCTCCCGCCTGCGGGGTAACCAGCGACTTGCCCGTTTGCGGGCTTAGTCGATTGGCTATAACCAATCACTTGCCGCGTTTTGTGCGGCTTAGTGAGATGGCTAGTTGTTCCATCAGTCGTTCCACCAGAAAGTTGGATAGGGGGAAACGGGCATGGCGGGTTTCATTATCGGGGGTGACAGCTTGCCATGCACGTTAGGCGTTGGTTAAAACAAAACAGCGAGATGATGGCCGCACCTAGCGTCTAACGACTAATAACTGCCGTAAGCTTTCTGCAATTTGTCTTCGCTGCGCGCATTGTTCATGATGCGCTGCAGTTGCGCCATCCACGGTTCGGTCTGGCTGCGGATCGCGGCATCGTCAGCCAGGATTTTTTTTATCAAGGAGACTTTGCGCAAGCGCGTGGCTTCGTCGATAGGCGACAGATCCAGTATTTTCATTTCGGCCACGCGGGCTCTGGATTGCTCTTCCAATTCGATGAGGATATCCCATTCGCCCTGGGCGGCAGCCTCGCGCATTTTGCCGGTGATGCTGGCGAGCGATTCGTATTTTTCGAGGACGGCGTTCATGTTTATATTCTTCCGTAGACCAGCGGGGTTTTGGCCGCGGCTTGTGGTGGCATGGCATTGACCTGCGGGCGCGGCGCGGCTTGGCATATGCTTTCCCATGCGCCGCGCAGGTCGATCAGCAGTGCGCTGACTTCGTCCAATATGGCGGGGTCGTTCTTCAGGTTGGCCTGGAACAAACGCTGGCACATGTAGTCGTACAAGTCCGACAGATTCTTGGCCAATGGGCCGCCTACATTTAAATCCAGACTGGCCTTCAGACCCTCGTTGATAATCGAGATTGCCTGGCTGATGGAATGGCCTTTGGCGGCGATTTCTTTGCGCAGCATCTGATTTTTTGCCGCGGCGACGGATAACAGCGCACCCTGATAGAGCATCAGGATCAGTTTATGCGGATCGGAGGAATGCGCTTTCGATTCGATTTCGACGTTGGTGTAAGCTTTTACTGCGGCGCTCGTGTTCATGTTGTTCTCCGCTTACATTTTGGCGATTTGTTGAGAGAGGTAGGTGCTGGTTGCATTCATGCTGCTGAGCATGGCATCCAGTTTCGTGTATTGCCTGCGGTAGCGCGCCTCTATTGTAACGAGGCGGGCATTGATCGCGTCGCGCTGTTTGGCGAGGTCTTTTACCGATGAGTTGAGTCCGTCCACGCGCCCGGTGAGCAGGCCGGTGCTGCCCAGTGAGGTGTTGGCAAAGTCGTTGAGCTTGAAGGCGTAACCTTGCGAATAATTTACCGTGCCCCGGGCACCGGTCATGCCGCCCAATATCTGGATTTGCAGCCCCGACGAGTTCCCCGTGCTGGAAACCAGCGTTTGCCCGGAACCGGTGGCGGCGAGGCCGTTGATCGTACCCGCGACATCGACGCCGGTTGTATTGGTGGGGGCACCCATGTAGGTCGATACGAGCGTGCCGCCGGCATCGGCCAAGCTCGCGCCGGAAGTCGAGCCGTAGAGATTGGACGTGACATTCAGGGCGCCGTTGAGATCAATGGCCGCGATAACCGATTTGCCCAAAGTGGAAAAAGCGCTGCTGCCGTTGATCGCCGATTGGATCATCGTCGCCAGTTGCGCGGCGGTATAGGTGCCAGCAGTGAGCGCGACCGCGGCGCTGGTACCGTCCACGGTTGCCGTGATCGAGGTGCCGGAGGCGATGGTGGTTGTACCCAGATTCAGGTTGACGCTGCCAGTCGATTGGCCTTGCGTGGCGATCGTCGTTACGTTGACGGCATAGTTGCCGGGCAGGGTGGAACTGGGTGCGGATTTGAATGCCACCAGGCTGTCGGTCGATTTACCGACGGCGGCGAACAGGCCTGCAATGTCGCTGAATTGGGTATTGAGCGCATTGGTCAGCTTGGTGCTGTCTATGGCCAGTGTGCCGTTTGTTTGTTTGCCTACGCCGATTTGCGACAACGTGGTTAATGAGCCTGCCGAAGTGCTGACGGCCACGCTCAACATGCCGTCTATCTGCGATTTCAGGGAGCGCACGGCAGAGTCGCCTTGTAATGCGGCCGCTTTCTTTGTCGCCGGATTGTAAGCGGTCAGGTCGCTGATGACTTTATTCAGGTCGTTATAGGCTTTTACGAAACCCTCTACCGAGGTCTGTACCGTTGCGGTGTCGCGCGCGACAGTCAGCGTTGCGGGCGACGTGGTGGGTTTGAGCAGGTTGAGGGTGACACCCTGAAGCACATCGTTGATGCTATTGCTGGCTTTGCTTACCGCTACTCCGTCCACCACCAGCGCGGCATTTTTTGCCGTGACGATTTCGGACAGGTTCTGTGTTCCGGCGGGGTCGTTGCTGAGCAGGGAGGATAAGGCCGCATCTCCGCTGACGGATACCTTCATGCTGTTGTTGGCCCCGATTGCATTGGAATTCAGCACCAGCCGATAGGGCGCGGTGCCGCCATCGTTGACGATGCTGGCGGTGACGCCGATCTGCGCCGCGTTGATGGCATCACGTATGCCTTGCAGAGAATTGTTGCTGGCATCAATCGTCACTGTTTTGCTGCCGGTGGTGTTGGGCGTAAAGGTTGTGACGCTCGATGCGGTGGTAGCGTTGAGGGTGACGCCGGTGCCGTTTGTGCCGGGTGCCGTGGTTAAAAAATGCGTGGCATCGGTGATCGACGCGATGGTTGTGCCGGCAGGGAATCCTCCGCCCGAGATTGCGTCACCGGCGCTAAGGCCGGTAGTGCTGGCGACCGTCACGGTGGCATTGCTGGATGCCTGGGTGCCCAGTTGCGCGGAAGACAATCCGGTTTGGAATGCCAGTGTCGCCAGATTGCTTGCGGCCGTGGCCGAGTTCGCCGCCGTGCCCGTAATGCCGAAGGTGGCGGTGGTGCCTGCGGCTTTGGTGACCGGGCCACCCGGTGTCGAGGTGAACGTACCTGCCGCACCGCCCGAAGCAACGTAGGCCGCATCAAACGCCGCGGCGATGTTGGTCGCGCTGTCCACGCCGAACAGGGTGATCGCGCCCACGCTGACGCCGTTGAGGGTCAACGTGCCGGCCGGGATGGTTCCCGAACTGGTGGCATCCGGCGTGAAAGAGGTTTGCGCCGGGCCGATAGCGGTTGCCGCCGTTGCGGCAACCGTGCCGTTGGTGACCGTTGCATTGGTGAGCGCGGTTGCGCCGTATTTGCCGGTCGTTGCGTTGAAGGTGCCGCCGGAGATGGTGCCGAAATCGAACGTCAGCGTACCGTTGCCGATAGAGGTGGTGATGCTGGCGACCCCAGCTGCCGCCAAGCGCTGGTTTTGCGCCAAATTGGTGATGCTGATGGAATGCGAGCCAACGGATGCGGAGCCCAGAGCGGAAGCGGTAAAGACGCTGGTATCCGAAGAGGTGGCGCTGTTCGCCTGAAACTTGGTGTTGCTGCTGAGTCCTTGCAGGGCAGTTTGAAAAGCGGAGAACGCACTTTTTACCTGACCAAAAGCGGAAATCTTGGACTGGTAACTTGCTTCTTTGGAATTGAGGGCGGTCAGCGGCTTTTGTTCGATAGTCATCAACTGGCTAACGATTCCATTAACATCAATGTTCGTGCCAGTGGTTGCCGACTTCGTACTTGAAACAGCCATGATCGCCCCCGTTTAAGCTTTTTGTTTGAGCAATAACCCCTGCTGAATATCGCCGATCGCTTTGGCTATGGCAATCGCTTCTTTCGACGGAAACTGCTTGATTGTTTCCCCCGTCTTGGAATCCATCACCTTTACGATAGTTTGCTGCGTGTCCTGGTCAATGCTGAAAGCAAGGTTGGAATTGCTGGCTTTCATGGATTGGTTCAAGTCGCGCACGGCATTTTCCAATTGCGCGATACTCGGCTTATACGTATCGACAGTGGGCGACTGTTGTACCGGGGGTGCATCCCCTTTGGGGGAGGCAACTGCCGTAGCGGTATGGTCACTGGCGAAGCGCGCTTGGCTGACTGCACCGGTTGTATTTTGAATTAGCATTTTAATGCTCCTTCTCTTTTTCCTTTGTGACGCACTCAGCCGACAGTTTGAGCTATCGGCTGAGCAATCATGCTACTCCATCAGCCTTAACGCAACAGCGTCAACACGGTGTTGGGCGATTGGTTCGCTTGCGCCAACATCGCTGTACCGGCTTGTTGCAGGATCTGGGCACGGGTCAGGCTGGCAGTTTCCGCCGCGAAGTCCGCATCCATGATGCGGCTGCGCGCTGCTGTCTGGTTTTCCGCCGCGATCTGCAAGTTGGAAATGATCGACTCGAAACGCGACTGGACCGAACCGTAAGTGGCGCGACTGGAAGCGACCGACGCGATATCCGCGTCCAGTTTGGCGATTTCAGCTTGTGCGGTAGTCGATGTCGTGCCCAGAGTGGTCGAAGTCGGTGCGATCGCAGCAGTGGTAGTGACGGTAATGTCATCCACGGTAGCGGTGCTGTTTGCGCCAATCTGGAACGTTTGGCTGACCGCGGCCGAGAGCAGCGCAATGCCGTTGAACGTAGTGGCCGAAATGACGCGTTGGTTTTCCGCATTGAGCTGCGTAAACTCGGCATCGATTGTGGCGACATCCGCGTTCGATGTGGCGTTCGCACCTTGCACGGCCAGTTCGCGCATACGCGCCATATTGACCTGGATTGCGCCCAATGCACCTTCCGCAGTTTGCGCGAGGGAGATGCCGTCGCTGGCGTTACGTACCGCTTGGTTCAAACCGCGAATCTGGCTTTCCATACGGGAAGCAATCGCCATACCTGCCGCATCATCTTTTGCACTGTTCACGCGCAAGCCGGAAGACAAGCGTTGCAAGGAGGTTTGCAGTGCTCCCTGAGAATGGCTCAAGTTACGTTGTGCGTTCAGGGATGCGAGATTGGTATTGATATATGAGGGCATTTTAAATTCTCCTATTAACTCGATTTGCACATCCGGCGTATTTCTTGTTGCCGTTCACTTCGGTTTGCCTTTTTGTGAGGCACATCAACCGCCGTTAGCCCAGTTATCGGAGCCTTTGGAGAAAACTTTAGCGTTAAGTGGAACTTTGTTTCATTCTGCTGCGATGACGCGGTTTTTACCGGTCTTCTTGGCGAGGTACATCGCCTTGTCGGCGCGCCCCAGTATGTCTTCCTGATCTTCGTCGTCGTTGCGCAAAGCGACGCCCGCGCTGAAGGTGACGAGGATGCGTTCGTTGTTGTTCAGGAAGAATTTTTTGGTTAATTCGCGCTGCAAACGTTCGACTGCTTCCACGCCCTCTTTTAACGGGGTATCCGGCAGGATGATGACGAACTCTTCGCCGCCGTAGCGTGCAACAGTATCGGCCGGGCGCAGACATTCTTTAATCACGCGGGCGAGGTGGATCAAGGCTTGGTCTCCGGCCTGATGCCCCAGGGTGTCGTTCAGCTTTTTGAAGTTGTCGATGTCGAGCAGGGCGACGCATACCGGCGTTTTGCCGCGGTCGGCGCGATGCAGCTCTTTGGCAAAAGTCTCGTCCATGCCGCGACGGTTGAGCACGCCGGTGAGCTGGTCTTCATGCACCATTTCGCTGATCTGTTCCAGCTCCTGTTCGAGCTGTTTGATGCGCGCTTCGGCCTCGTCGGCCTGTTTGCGGGCATCGACCAGTTCGTGATGTGAACGCAGCGCGCTATCCTGAATGATGCGCGTATCGTGCATGATGTCTTCCAGTATGTGGCCGAGATCGGCCAGGTTGCTCGCCCCGCCGATTTTTTGCCCGTAGCCTTCGATCTTGGTGTGGTACAGGCCGGTGGTTTCGCTCAAGTCGCCGAGCCTGTCGATGAACGCGGTCATCAAGCCTTTTAAGGTGGATTTGGCATCGCTCAGGCTTTTTTGCAGCAAGCCCTGTTTGACGATAGCGTCGCGCAAATTGCGTTCGGCATCGGCGATAACTCGTTTGTCGATGGGGTTGGCGATAATTTCTTGCAGGGTGACGATCTGCCCGTGCAGCCATTGGTCATCCGCGACCAGTTCGCCTACGTTTTCCACCAGCAGGCGCAGCAGGCGCACCAAGCCTTCCTGAATCCTGGTTTTGTCGCCGCCGCGCAATTCCAGCTTGATCCAGAAATGGCGCAATTTATTGGCCAGTTCGTAGATATGGTTGTTATCGGTTGCGCGTACCTGCTGCGCGAGTTCTTTGATCTCCGTACTCAGTTCCGGTTGCGTGGTCAGCGAGTTCTCTAACGTTTGCGCAAGAAGCTCGCGCAGCTGCGAAATGAGTTCCTGATGCCCTTGGGCATTGTCTTTTCCCCCGCTGCCCGGAGGGGCGATCACGCCTGCCGCCGGGTTGGCCGTGCCGCCAGTTTGGGGCGCGCTTCCGGGCACCGGCGTGGCTGCGCCGGAAGCGGCGGGCGGCGGCGGGATATCCATGCTGGCCGTGGGTGCCGTTGACCAGGAACGCAATAGCCCCTGTAATTTGGTGAACAATTCGTCGGGTTTGGCGGAAAAGCGATTGAGTACTGTTTCCAGACCGTCTTTTTTGCGCGTGATGGTGATGCCTTTGTGCGGCGTTTCCAGCTGACGCAGCAAATCCTGGATGAGATCCGACCAGGCGAGTTCGAGCTTCGGCGTTCCTGTGTTCGGGGGCGGGTCTTCCGCTGCAACTGGCGCGGGAACGCCGCTGATTTCCTGGAATACTTTGGAGTAGTTTTCCGGTGTGGGGGCGAGTTTGCGCGAGGCCAGAATAATCAATGTTTCGCGCGCGACTTCCGAAGGATTGATCTGTTTTTTCATGTGGTCTATGGGGGGCGCTTTTTAATGGTTGTGCTCAATTATCTGCGAACCGATGCAGTGCAAAGTCGAAAATAGCGGCGTTTTCCGCCCGTTATTTGCGGGTAGGTGATTATTCGATCAGGTGGTTGCTGATGGCGTAGTGGATTGCCTCGGCGTTGGTTTTCAGGTTCATTTTTTCCAGCAGGCGGGCGCGGTACACGCTGACGGTCTTGGCGCTGAGCGACATGATTTTGGCCATTTCGCTGAGTTTTTTGCCCGACGCCATCAGGCACAGGGTCTGGTATTCGCGGTCTGAAAGCGTCTGGTGGCGCAACTCCTGATAACCTTGGGAGAGGCCGTTGGCCAGTTGCTCGGCGAGTTCGCCGCTGATGTATTTTTTGCCGCTGGCGACGGTGCGGATGGCGGTAACCAACTGTGAAGGCGCACTTTGCTTGTTGAGATACCCGGCTGCGCCGGCTTTCATGGAACGTACGGCATATTGGTCTTCCGCGTGCATGCTCAGCATCAGTACGGGCACATCCGGGCTGTTGAGTTTGAGTTGCTTGAGCACGTCGATGCCGTTTTTATCCGGCAGACTGATGTCGAGCAGGATCATGTCGAAGGGCGTTTTTTGCGCCATCTGTATGGCTTGCGCGCCTGTTTCGGCTTCTCCGCTGACACGCATATCCTCGGTGTCGTCCAGAATTTGTTTCAATCCTTTGCGGATGAGTGTGTGATCGTCGGCTATCAGCACATTTATCATCGTGAAACTCCGTTGCGCATGTTCTATTAAAGCAGGGGTTGTTGCGGTTGCGCTAGTGTATCACTCGGAGTTGCATCCGACGGGATGTGCGGCACGGTGACGGAAACCGTGGTGCCTGCGCCGGGCGCGCTGGTGAAGCTGACTTGCCCGCCGAAATGCGCCACCCGTTCCTGGATGCCGCGCAGGCCGAACGATCTGGGTTTGAGCCGGGCATCCTGGCTGAAGCCGCGACCGTTGTCGCTGATGGTCAACTCGATGCAGTCCGGGTTGTTCTGGATGAGTATGCGCACTTCGCTGGCCTGGGCATGCTTCATGATGTTGGTCAGCGATTCCTGGAAAATGCGGAACAGGGCAATCGACACGTCGGGATGGAGATCGATCTCCATTTCTTCGTCGTTGTGGGTGAGCAGGCACTTGATGCCGGTGCGCTGCTCGAATTCACTGGCTTCCATTTCGATGGCCGCGACAATGCCGAAACTGTCCAGGTAGCCGGGACGCAAGCTGTGGGCCAGATTGCGCGCGGCCGTCATGGCCTTGTCCACCATGTTTTCGATCGTGGTGGTCTTGTCGGTCAGCAGTTTTCTGGTTTTGGGCAGGCGTTCTTTCAGCCATGCCAGATCCATCTTGATGGCGGTGAGCAGGCCGCCGATTTCATCATGCACTTCGCGCGCGATGCGCAAACGCTCCTGTTCTTTGGCATCTTGTATATGGGACGAGAATTCGCGCAACTGCTGCTGCGAACGGATCAGTTCAAGTTCGTCCAGCTTGGTCTGGGTCACGTTGACCACCAAACCTTCCCATTCCACCTTGCCGTCTTCGCGTTTTAGCGGGGACGATCCCAGCGTCAGCCATTTCAGTTCCCCGCTGGACAGGATGACGCGTCCTTCCCAGCTCCAGAACGTCAGCTTCTTTGCGGAAAGGAACATGCTTTCGGTAAAAGCCGGGCTGTCTTCCGGGTGAATCAGCTTCAGGAACAGGCTGATGTCTGCGGCCAGATCGGCAGGTTCGATGCCGAGCAGCGCCTGGCTGCCGTCGCCTATATAAGAGAAAGAAAAGGAATTGTTCCGGTCGAGCAACAACTGGAACGCCATACACGGAAGGTTGGCGATGAAGTTGTCTAGTCGTAAAGGTTTCGGTGGGGTTTCGGCCACGGTCGGTAGTTATGTGTTGCGCTCGTTGAACACATCGGGTTGCATGTTATTGAGGTTACTACAGACCGGCAGTTTTGGGCAATTCTGAATGCAGAAGCATTCCCATATAGCCTCAGTGGCAAATCCGTGGCACAACGCCACGACACACCTCAACATAGACGCCTTGACCGGGAGAAAACAATGACATATTGTCCGCAAAAATTCCCAGATAATTCCCCGGCACCGAATAATCATGAATGCCACTCTTACTTTAGTCAACGATCAAAACACCGTGCTTTCCTATCTGGATGAAGCCCGCAAACACCATACCCAAGCGGCTCTTGCCAAATATTTAGACATTGATGTCCGCACCATCAGACGGTGGGAAACGAGGCAAACGCCCCCTCCCGCTTATCTGGCTCACGCATTACAGCAACTATTGCCGTTCGGGAATGACAGCCCAGCAGGCGCTTTCGATTTTATAGACCTGTTCGCGGGCATCGGCGGGCTGCGCAATGCGTTCGAGCAAGTCGGCGGGCGTTGCGTGTACACCAGCGAATGGGATAGCTACGCACAAAAAACCTACGCCGAAAATTTCCGCGACAGGCATCCCATTGCCGGAGACATTACTCAAGTTGATGCCGCCGACATACCCGATCACGATGTGCTGTTAGCGGGTTTCCCCTGCCAGCCATTTTCAATTGCCGGAGTATCCAAGAAAAACGCGCTGGGCAAAAAGCACGGCTTCGCCTGCGAAACGCAGGGCACGCTGTTCTTCGACGTGGCTCGCATCATCGAGGCAAAGCGCCCGCGCGCCTTCCTGCTAGAGAACGTCAAAAACCTCGTCTCGCACGACCAAGGCCGCACCTTCGACGTTATTCGCCGCACCCTGACCCACGACCTCGGCTACCACATCCATTACCGCGTCATAGACGGCGCGCACTTCGTCCCGCAACACCGCGAGCGCATCCTCATTGCGGGCTTCCGCGAGCCGGTCGCATTCGATTTCGATGCACTGCCGCTGCCGCCGAAGGGCTCACATACGCTCAAGGACATCCTGCACCGCACCGACGGAAGTGAGCCGGTCTTGCAGTGGGATGAAGGCAGATTCTTCGACCACAAGAAAAAGAAAGTGCAGGACAAATACACCCTCACCGACAACCTCTGGCGCTATTTGCAAAACTACGCCGAGAAGCACCGCCTCAAAGGCAACGGCTTCGGCTTTGGTTTGGTCAAACCGGCGGACGTTGCCCGCACCTTGTCGGCGCGCTACTACAAGGACGGCTCGGAAATTCTCGTGTATCAGGGCACACGCAAAAACCCGCGCCGACTCACGCCCAGAGAATGCGCGCGGCTGATGGGCTACCCCGACACGTTCAGGATTCCGGTGTCGGATACGCGCGCTTACAAGCAATTCGGAAATTCTGTTGTTGTTGATGTTA
Organism: Gallionellaceae bacterium; assembly: GCA_004297065.1. Lineage (GTDB taxonomy): Bacteria > Pseudomonadota > Gammaproteobacteria > Burkholderiales > Gallionellaceae > PALSA-1006. The sequence goes on along the minus strand of SCUU01000005.1, from coordinate 5,902 downwards.
TGTCTCATGTAGCAAAGTTGATGCAACCCATGCTGGAACCTGGTATCCTGGAAACTGAAGCCCCCCTTCGTTATGCAACCCGTTAAAGGAGAAATCATGAATACCCAATCACGCATTCCAAAACTTCACGACACAACTTTTGATGGCGCTTTGTTGTGGTTCTCGGAGATGCAATGTAGCAGGCTGCTCTTTCATCCAGAGGATGATCCTGCGGACATTGTTCATATCTCAAGTGGCGAACGATTCTTCTCAGATGTCGAGGTAACAGAACTGCGCTTCTTGCTAAACGAACTTGAGGAAGGTCTTGGGCACGAAAAGGTGATTGGAGCCGCATATCCTATTTTCATGAATGCTTTCGGCCAACAGCTAGATGCTTGATGTTTGCCATTGAAATTTAAGCCTTGCGCTAAAGGGGAAATATGTTTGCTGACCTTGCTGGTTTATTTCGTCGCTTCTCAGAACTTGGGGCTGTTCGAGCCTTTTGTAAACCGCTTGCAGAAAACGACAACAGCAAACAACAGATTTACCTCGGCGGAAATTTTGAGGTTGTGCAAATGTTTCCGTTCGAGACCGTTGAAGCAACCTCGAAAGGTACAGAAAGCACCTACAAAGCGAAACTCAACTTCATATGGGTAAGTCACGATAAGACCGAACGGGCTGCTGGCGCGCAACTTATTCTGTACCCGCAATATCCGGAAGTTCGCCTGTCTGGATTTCTTCGAAAATGCAAGTTCGCTCCAAGCCAACTATTGAGGCCGGTTCCTGCTGCCCAACGACGCTTTAATAATGGGCCGGATGGACGTGTTCTGTTTTTTGGAATTACTAGCGACGGTCAAACTCTGGCTTATCTGGCACCATCAGAAAGCAATATCGCTCAGGAATTTCGACAGCGCCAGATTGCTGGTGAATTCCCCCAAGATAACGTGTTCTTTAATTTGCCAATGCTTGGGCGCAGCTCAAAAATAATTCTCTTAGAAAGATTGGCCGAAATCAGGGATGGCGGCTGGCAACCTTCGATAAGTTTAAAGAAAGACGGAATCTTCGTGCCGTATAAAGCACTCAACGGGGGTGGCTACACATTAGAGGCATTGCTTGGCATTATTCGTAACAGCAGCTCTGAACCTGATTTCATGGGCTGGGAAATAAAGGCATACAGTCGGGACAAGGTTTCTCTCATAACAACGGAGCCAAATGGCGGGATGTATGGCGAAAATGGGGTTAAAGCCTTCGTCCGCAAATATGGCAAACCCTCGGGCGAGGACATGCTGTATTTCACCGGCACACATCGCGCGGCTTGTCGGAATAATAAAACCGGACTTACGTTGGTCGTGCGCGGCTTTAACCCGGCACGAAAAATTATCGAAGACGTGGATGGTGCGGTGGAGCTGCTCACGGATGACGGACGCTGCGAAGCCGCTTGGTCGTTCGCCCATCTGCTGGTCAAATGGAACAAGAAACACGCGCAGGCGGCTTATGTGCCTTATGAGAGCGAGAAGGTGGTAGCGCCAACCTATCGCTATCTCAGCCCGGCATTGCTGGGTGAAGGAACGGATTTCAACCGCTACCTGGCGGCGCTGTGCGCCGGTCTGGTGATTTTTGATCCGGGTTCCAAGGTGATGAATGCCAGCACCGAAAAATCCACCGTGAAAGCGCGCAGCCAATTCAGGATGTCGGTGCGGCATCTGGCGGAGCTTTATCAAAAGTTTGAGCCGGTGAAGTTTTGAGGGATGATTCTTGGCTTCCGGCATGCCCTCGTCAAAATATCCTTCAGCCGTTTGGAAAGTTGCCGCAGCGTTGAAAAACCGCTACCGCGACTTCAACCACTACAACCTCAAAAACCCGCTGGACGAGTTGCTGTTCATCATTTGCAGCACCAAGACGGGCGAGGCGAGCTACCGCAACACATACCGCTCGTTGAAAGAAACTTTCCCCACCCATTACCAAATCGCCGAAGCACCCGCCGAATATATTGCGCGACCTATCGTGAGCGGCGGTTTGTCGAACCAGAAAGCCAAGGCGATCCGCGAGCTTTTCGACATCATCGTAGAAAAATTTGGTGAGCCGACTCTGAAACCGTTGCGCAGTCAGAATCAATGGGGTCAGACACTGGGGTCTCCCCTCAAAGTTGCAGCGCAGGATGACCATAACGCAACCGTTCAAGGGCCGCACCAAGCTCGCTCCGTATCGAGGATGGATGCAAGGCGCGGGACGCGGGGAATGGTTGTTCCATTCCCAAGTTTCGCCAACCCTCAACCCAACCTTCTCCCAGAGGGAGAAGGGGCGATCGTCTCCTCCCACTCCGGGGGAGGGTTTGGGAGAGGGCTGCCGCAGACGCGCGGATACGGAGCAACCCGCAGGGCCAGAGCCGATTTGAGCCCATTCCGGTGTCGCGGGCCGCTTGTTGTGAACGACACAACGGCGCGTCCCGCCCCCTGGACTGCATCTCAAATCGGCTCTGGCGCAGGGCTGAATTATTTACGGACAAGCTCTAAGTCAAACTTTTTGAGTCCCCCGGCATAGCCGGGGGTTTACCTCACTGAATTACAACGGGTAGCCATAGTCCACCAGCAGCGGCGCATGATCGGAAAAACGCTGTTCCTTGTAGATGCCCGTCGCTGCGGCCTTCCCGGCAATATCGGGCGTGGCGATCTGGTAGTCGATGCGCCAGCCCACATCTTTCGCCCAAGCCTGTCCGCGGTTCGACCACCACGTATACGCTTCCAGTTCGGGGTGCAGAAGGCGGAACACGTCAACGAAGCCGACTTCGTTGAATAGTTCGGTGAGCCAGGCGCGTTCTTCGGGCAGGAAGCCGGAGTTCTTTTTGTTGCCCTTCCAGTTTTTCAAATCTTTTTCGGTATGGGCGATGTTCCAGTCGCCGCAGAGGATGATGTCGCGCCCGCTTTGTTTGAGCGCCACGAGATGCGGCATGAAGGCTTCCATGAATTTGAATTTCACCGCCTGGCGTTCTTCGCCGCTGGAGCCAGAGGGCAGGTAGAGCGAGACGATGCTGAGGTTGCCGAACTGCGCTTCGATGTAGCGCCCTTCGGCATCGAATTCGGGGATGCCCAAGCCGGCGATCACGTTGTCCGGTTTGGCTTTGCTGTAGATGCCGACGCCGCTGTAGCCCTTCTTTTCGGCGTAGTGGAAGTGGCCGTGATAGCCCGAGGGGGCGAGCATGTCCGGGGTCATGTCGGGTGCTTGGGCTTTGAGCTCCTGCACGCAGAGGATGTCGGTGTTCTGTTGGGCGAGCCATTCCGGCAGGCCTTTGTTGTAGGCGGAGCGGATGCCGTTGAGGTTCAGCGAAATGATGCGCATGTTATCTCTCGTTGGTGTGTGGCTGGCATTATAATCGCACACCACAACATTCTTCCCTTTTGCAGGGGAAAGGGTGTCAGGGGATGAGCTTAACGTTTCTGCCCTCACCCTAGCCCTCTCCCCGCAAAGGAGAGGGGGTTCGAGCAACGATTGAGGATGCCATGCACGCTTACCGCCAAGATTTTATCCGCTTCGCCGTCGCGCAAAATGTGTTGCGTTTCGGCGAATTTCAAACCAAAGCCGGGCGCTTGTCGCCGTATTTTTTCAACTCGGGGCTGTTTCAGGACGGTGCTGCCCTGCGCGAGCTGTGCCAGTTCTACGCGCAGGCTATCCTCGCTTCTAAGGTGGCGTTCGACATGCTGTTCGGCCCGGCCTACAAGGGTATTCCGCTGGTGGCGGGCACTTCCATCGCGCTGGCCGAACAGGGGCGCAATGTGCCCTATTGCTTCAACCGCAAGGAAGCCAAAGACCACGGCGAAGGCGGCAATACCGTGGGGGCGAAGTTGCGGGGCAAGGTGCTCATCATCGACGATGTGATTTCGGCGGGCACTTCGGTGCGCGAGTCCATCGAGCTGATCCGCGCTGCGGGGGCCGTGCCGTGCGGCGTGGTGATCGCGCTGGACCGCATGGAGCGCGGGCAGGGCGAGTTGTCGGCGGTGCAGGAGGTGAAGCGCGATTACGGCTTGCCTGTCGTTTCCATCGCCGCGCTGGACGACTTGCTGGGTTATTTGCAGGGGCGGGCGGAGTTGGTGCAGAATCTGCACGCGGTGCAATCCTATCGTGATCGTTATGGAGTAAAAAATGTTTAATGCTAAATGGCTGGGTGCGGGTCTGGTGTTGTGCGGTGCGCTTTGCACCAACGCGGAGGCGAAACTGTACAAATGGGTCGACGATAACGGCACGACGCATTACGGCGAGACCATCCCGCCCGAATACGCGAACAAAGATGCGACGCGCTTCAGCGATAAAGGCCGCGTGGAAAAGCGTATCGAGAAACTGACCCCGGAAGAACAGCGCGCCAGAGACGCGGAAACCGCCAAGAAAAACGCCACCCAGCAAGCCGCCATCGAAGCAAGACGCAGGGATACGGCGTTGTTGAGCACGTTCAGCAACGAGAATGAAATCGATCTCGCGCGCGACCGGGGCTTGCAACAAATCGAAGCGCGTCTCAAGAGTTTTGGCACGATGTTGAAATCTGCGCAGGATTCTTTGGATGCGCTGCACAAGGAACAGGACGGGCTCGTCAAACAAAACAAACCGATTCCAAAATCGCTGCTGGAAGACATCGACGAGGGCGAGGCGCGCGTGGCGAAGCTGCAAAAAGACCTCGGCCAGAACGAACAGGAATCGGCCAATGTAAAAGCGCGCTTCGAAGCTGACAAATTGCGTTACCGCGAGCTTAAAGGCAGCACAGCCAAACAATGAGCTGGAATCGAACGGGGGCAAACAAGGGGCGCGCAAGCGCCTCTTGTCATTCCAGCCGAGCAGTCTTAAGGGCACCTCTAAAAATCCATATTTCATCCCAACTCCGGCGTTGCGGAAAAAATTTCTTGCTTACATATCACCCATATGCGGCGCTGCGAAATTTTTTCCGCGCCTTGCATTTGGGCGAAATCTGCATTTTTAGAGGTGCCCTTAATCCGGTATAATGCATGCACTTATGGACGAATCCACAGCAACAAAAATCCTGTTTTCATCTCTCGCGCTAGACTCCAAAATACTGCGTGCCATCGAAGAAACGGGTTACACCGAACCGACGCCGATACAGGCGCAGGCTATTCCGCATGTCATCGCGGGGCGCGACCTCATGGCGATGGCGCAGACCGGCACGGGCAAGACCGCCGCATTCACCTTGCCCATGCTGCAACGCCTGCTGCCGCATGCCAGCACCAGCGCCTCTCCCGCGCGCCACCCCATCCGCGCTTTGATCCTCGCGCCGACGCGCGAGCTGGCGATACAGGTACACGAGAACGTCGTCAACTATTCCAAACATGTGCCGCTGCGCACGGCGGTGGTGTACGGCGGTACCGACATCAAGGCGCAGAAGCCGATCTTGATGAACGGCGTGGAGATATTGGTCGCCACGCCGGGACGCCTGCTCGACCACGTGGAGAGCCGCAACCTGCAGCTCAATCGGGTGCAGGTGCTCATCCTCGACGAGGCCGACCGCATGCTGGACATGGGCTTCATGCCCGACCTCAAGCACATCGTGGCGCTGTTGCCCAAACAACGACAGACGCTGCTGTTCTCGGCCACGTTCTCGGAAGAGATCAAAAAACTCGCGCAGGAATTTCTCGCCGATCCGGTCACGGTCGAGACCGCCCGGCGCAATGCGGCGGGCGAGAACATCAAGCAATCGGTGTGCATGGTCGAGCATCAGGACAAGTTCCATGCGCTGGTCGAGCTGATCCGCTCGCGCGGCGTCAAACAAGTGCTGGTGTTCACGCGCACCAAATTGAGCGCGGCACATGTCGCCAAGCAACTGGAGCGCGCCGGCATTCCCGCCGATGCCATCCACGGCGACAAGACGCAGAAGGAGCGCATCGAGGCGCTGGACGCGTTCAAGGCCGGCACCATCATGGCGTTG
>SCUU01000048.1 GCA_004297065.1 Gallionellaceae bacterium | reverse complement strand
CGCGCCGCCTTGGTTGGGAAGCTGCTTCGGGCTACGCCCTACACCGCTTCCCAACCAAGGCAGAAAAAGCGGACAATTCATGTGCTACAGAACCGGACAATTCTAAAAACCCGCGACAGCAGAACGCCTTTACAGACTGCATCGCATTAACGTAAATTCCGCCCCGTGAAAAAACTGCCCGCCATTTTCTTGCTCGCTCTACTCAGTGCCTGCGGTTCAGCACCGCAGCGCGCAGGCATGAACCCGAACTCATCGGACGAAAAGATGAACGATGCGGTCATGTACGCCGTAAGCCTGGCCGACACGCCCTATCGTTACGGGGGAAACTCGCCAGACGAGGGTTTCGATTGCAGCGGTTTTGTCGGACATGTCTTCCGGCACTCGCTGGGAATTTCCTTGCCGCGCACCAGCCATGAGATCAGCAAAATCGGTATTGCGCTCAACGCCGACCAACTTCGCCCCGGCGATCTGGTTTTTTTCAACACGCGCCAACGCGCCTATTCGCACGTCGGCATCTTTATCGGCGAAGGAAAGTTCGTGCATTCCCCCAAAAGCGGCAGCCGCATCCGGGTGGAAAAAATGAGCGAAAAATACTGGGGGAGCCGCTACAGCGGCGCGCGGCGCATCAAGGGTTAAGAGGGCCTCTATAAATCCAAACTTCGTCGCGATACTGCGTTGCTCATAAAAAATTACTCCTAACATATCAAACATATGCGTCGTCGCAATTTTTTACGCGCGCCTTGTCTCGCTTATAATTTTGGATTTATAGAGGCTCCCTTAACGCGATAAGCTGCACGCAATGCCGCAGCTAATTGAAATACCGACATCGCGTAAAAATTGCTGTTGTTATATAGCGTAATCACGCGAAAGTTGTTGTACGTCAACCAATACTCCTTCCCTGGCTCGACCGTAAAATCCAGCAGCCAAGCGGGAGGAACCGTGCCTTGCGGTTTTACCAAAGGTATCACCCCAGCCTCCGCCCATGCGGCGAGGCTGCGCGACGCGGCACCGCTCACCGGCACATCTTTATTTCTCAACATGGCCTGCTGCGCGATCGGCTCACCTGTTTTCCAGCCGTATTGCTTCAAATAATTAGCGACACTGCCAATCGCATCTTCCGGCTCACGCAACAAATCGATCTTACCGTTCGCATTGAAATCCACCGCATACTTGCGGTAGCTGCTCGGCATAAACTGGGGAACGCCCAACGCCCCGGCGTAAGAAGCCTTGATCTCCAACAGATTGAACTCTTGCTCGCGCGCCAACAACAAATATTCCGCCAATTCATTGCGGAAAAATTCCGCGCGGCGCGGATAGTCGAATGCCAGCGTCGTCAGCGCATCCAGCGTGCGAAACTTCCCTGCCCTGCGTCCGTACAAAGTTTCCACGCCAATCACAGCGATAATGATTTCTTGCGGCACGCCGTATTGCTGCTCGGCACGTTTTAGCGTCGTCGCATATTGCTTCCAGAACTCTACTCCGCCCTCAATACGCACGGGATTGATGAACGCAGCGCGATACTCCACCCACGGTTTAATGGTGGCTGGCGCGGTGATGGCGGCAATAACATCGGGACGATACTCTGCACGCTGGAACGTCAACACCAACTCATCGCGTTTGAACTGGTGCTTTTCCACCATTTCATTGATGAACTGCGGGATCCCAGGCAGATCGGCAGCATATGCCAGCGACCATAGAAGTGATAAGCCTAGTGTCACAAACCAGAAATAACGAAACATGAAACGGCGTCTTTTTTCGCCATGCCGCGTTGCACCCCCTTGCCGTATAACCCATACGGCTGCGGGTCTGCGCCTTGCCTGACAAAAAAATCCACCCGTTTCATTTGTCCCGTTATTTCTGGTTTGCGACACTAGCAATATAAATATGCGTGAAATCATAGTGCGCGCATTTTACTCGACAGCCACCGCCCGCACTGTTAAATTTCGCCCCACTCCAGCAACCTCAAATCGAAAGCTTTTTATGGAAAAAACGACCCGACACCACCGCCTGCTCATCTTGGGCTCCGGCCCCGCCGGATATACTGCTGCCGTCTATGCTGCGCGCGCCAACTTAGAGCCTGTGCTCATCACGGGTTTAGCGCAAGGCGGACAACTGATGACCACCACCGAAGTGGACAACTGGCCAGCCGATGCCAGCGGCGTGCAGGGCCCCGAGTTGATGCAACGCTTCCAGCAACACGCCGAACGCTTCAACACCCAGATCATCTTTGATCACATCCACACCGCCAAACTGCAACAGAAACCGTTCGTATTGGTCGGTGACGCCGCCACCTACACCTGCGATGCGCTCATCATCTGCACCGGCGCGTCGGCGCAATACATCGGCCTGCCCTCCGAAGAAGCCTTCATGGGCAAAGGCGTCTCCGGCTGCGCCACCTGCGACGGATTCTTCTACCGCAACAAGCCGGTGGCCGTGATCGGCGGCGGCAACACCGCGGTCGAGGAAGCCCTGTATCTCGCCAACATCGCCAGCCATGTCACGCTGGTGCATCGCCGCGACAGCTTCCGCGCCGAACGCATCATGATCGACCACCTCATGGAAAAGGTAAACGAAGGCAAGATCACCCTGCAACTCAACCAGACGCTGGACGAAGTGCTGGGCGACGCCAGCGGCGTGACCGGCGCGCGCCTGAAACGGGTGCAAGGCGGCGCAACCCAGGACATCAAAGTGGACGGCGTGTTCATCGCCATCGGCCACAAGCCCAACACCGACATCTTCGCCGGACAACTGGAAATGGATAACGGCTACATCACCACGCGCGGCGGCAACAAGGGCAACGCCACCGCCACCAGTATTTCCGGCATATTCGCAGCGGGCGACGTGCAGGATCAAATCTACCGCCAAGCCTGCACCAGCGCGGCCACCGGCTGCATGGCCGCACTCGATGCCGACAAATACCTCGCATCGTTGGGTTAAGTCTTGAAAGAAAAACCGGAGCAGGGCATCGACTTGTTCCGGCAGTCGCTGGAAGGCGTGACACCGCTCAAACCTTCCGACCGCATCAACCCGGTACGCGCCCCGCGCAACCTCGTCCCCCGCTTCAATCCTGCCGCGACCGTCGTCGCCGACACCTTGTCCGATCATGGTGCAAGCGAAGCGCCCGCCAGCGAATATCTGGGCAACGGCCTGAACCGCATGACCCTGCGCAAACTGCGGCGCGGCACATGGCCGCCGCAAGACAGCATCGACCTGCACGGCCTCAACAGCGACGCGGCAAGAAAACTGCTGGTGGAATTTCTGCATCACGCGACACAAAATGGGCTGCGCTGCGTCAACGTGATACACGGCAAAGGCTGGCGCAGCGAAGGCCGTGAAGGGATACTGAAAGTGCATACCCGCCACTGGCTGATGCAACACCCGCAAGTGCTGGCTTTCTGCGAAGCGCCACAGAGTGCGGGTGGAGGTGGCGCGGTGTGGGTATTGCTGAAAAATCCGGGATCCTCGCTTTAGTTGCGTCTCTCTCAGGCACCGATCAGTCGGCACTAAAAACCAGCCCGCTTGCGCGGGCTGGTTCGTTGCGATGTCTGCAAACCTCGCCTATCGGTGGAACGCAGCCACGCCGTTCACCGTAGTCGCACCATTCTGGAAGCCGTAGGCCACAGCTGCACCGTTACCCGTGGCACCGGTGAACACACCGCCAACGAACCCGGCTGCGGTCGCACCATTGGCTGTCGCGGTAAAGGTTCCGCCATTGCCGTTACTACTGAACTGCGCCTGATTGATCGGCAAATTCGTACCCGTGGAAACATAATTTACGGCATTGACGGTTGCAGTCACGCCGACATTCACTGTTTGCGCAGTAAAGTTCGCCGCAAGTGTTGCACTATTCAGCGTACCCGCGTTACCCAAGTTATCGGTTGGCTTGCTGCCACCCGCCAACACGTAATTGAAAGTACCTGTCACCGGCAACACCACTTGACCCACCGTCGTCGGCCCGGCAATCCAATGGGTATTGGTATTCACCATCGTTGTCGCCACCGCAGTGATCTTGTCGGTGAACGTCAGATTACCACCCGTCCAACGCCCCCAAGTGATACCGGAAACCGCATCGGCCCCGGTATCGTTCTTAACCACCGCCGCATCAATGGCAACAGCTTTGGATGAGGCGTAGACATTGTTAATGCCGCCACCGTTGCCATTGTTGCCGATGTCAAAACCCGTCACGTTGGCGCTTGGAGCTACCGCATCAACCGCAACCCGAGTCGAGTTATTCATCGAAGCAACGACCTGATAACCCTTGACTGGATCAGTGAACGTCATCGCCACCAAGCGCGAAGAAACGGTTGCAGGATTTATTGTTCCCGCAGCGCCGTTCACCGAGGTTAGTCTCAACGCCGCCACACCGTTGACGGATACTTGAGAGGCCTGATTTGCAGATGTGCCGTTCGCGGCACCAAAAGCGCCCGAGGCCCCAATGGTGCCACTGGTCAAGGACCAAAGACCCGACACCTCGTTAGCGTTCGGGCCATAAAAATGGCCGCTCGTCGTACCCACCGTGGCTGCCGCTACCGCAACCGGGCTCGGCGTAACGGCTGGAACTGCACCCGCAGTCACAGAACCGCTAAAGCCATTGGAGGCGATCATGCCCGCCAAAGCGAGATCGTTAAAGTTGCCTGCCGGCACTCCTGTTGTCCTATCAGACACACCGATCGCAGTCATGCTTCCGCTTACTGCACCGCTCGTGAAATTGGCGGTCAGGCTAGCCACACCCGACATACCATAAGGCACATTGGTCGTGGAGTCTTGAGCGCCGCCACGCATTATCCCCGTGTAGGTTGCAGTGATACCCACTGGCATCGCTGCGGCGGTAGTCAGTAACTGGCCACCCGCGAAAGTACTACCCGTAAATGGCCCCGTCAGTGAAGCGGGCGACACCAGTCCTGTCACGTTTGGAAATGCCTGCCATTCACCAAAATTGGCATACTGCAGCCCACCCCCAAGCGCACCGCTACCCGTTAGCAATGAGCCATAAAGCTGCAAGGAAACCGACTCGCCCGTCGCAGCAGTACCCCTATAATTACCCGGTGCCGTCGCGGTAAGAGTCGGGACAGACAACGCCATACCGCCGGTTGTCGTCATGCTCGTTGCATTTCCGGCACTCATCACGAGACTGGTTGCAGTTGCCGCCAAAGGTGCCAAAGTGCCGTTCACGCCCACGGGGAAGGACGTGGCGACAGCTCCCCCCGTTATAACGGGAGCTGTCACAGTAGCTGAGGGGGCTTTTCTCGTTCCTTCATCAACAGTGTTGAACGTGGAAGGGATTATCGCCGTCAACTCATATTGGAACAGTGCGCCATTCAAGGCTGCGCCGGTGAGTTGTCCGGCAACAAACGAGCCTTGTCCGCTCGTGCCGGTTGCCGCGACACCATCCAAGGTCACGCTCAATGCCCCCGCGCCAGTTACCCGCGACGAAGCCTTAAATGCTGTTGCGCCCGAGCCACTGTTGCCGTTGCCAATTGGGGTATTGAGACTGCTCACTACCCAAGTATGCCCGTCCGCCACCACGGTGAAGTTGATGCCCGCAGCCTGTTTGGCAAAATCGACAGCCAAGCTCGCATTTGAAAGCGTACCCGTTACCGCAGCAGCAGGAACACCATTCACCAGTTTCTGCGAAGTGGGCGTTGTGCCGCCATCCAATGCATACGTCGCAGTGCCCAGCAACGATTCCACCAGGAAGCCGGAAGCCGCGGGACCGGCAATCCAGTGCAGTTGCGGACCGGTGGTAAGTGCATTGGTATAAGAAATCGCACTTGTACCGACATCCCATGTACCCATGCGGATTCCGGTATTGGCAAAGTCGGTTGCCAGTTGACCGCTGCAAGTGGTGCATGTGATAGCGGTAGAGTTGCTCCACGCCCCGCCGGTTGTGGTTGTGGTGCTGCCGTAGCTGGTCAGCACATTGGCCGCAGTCACTGTCACGCTGGAGACGTTGCCCCCACCGCCTACGCCTGCCCCCGCCGCCGCAACTTCATAAGTGGTCGGCGCAAGCGTTCCCGCCGCTTTGGCAACAGTCGGGTTAGCAACGCCGCCCACCGTGCCGCCAGTGCGCGTCATCGCTGCCACGCCGTCCACGCCTGTTGTGCTATCCCACAAATTATAGGCAACGACCGCACCGGCATAATTCTGGCCGGTGAACCCGCCATAGATGTTGAAGCTGCAAGTCAAGCAGGTTTCCGTGCCCAATACCCCTCTGGTGATGGCTGTAGTTACGCCGGTCTGAGCAGCCATATTGCCCACAGAAAAACGAGTTCCAAAAATCGGCATACCGGTGGCACTGGCATTCCAGATTGCGGCTCCCGTCGTCGCCTTGACCGCCGCATTCAGCGTGTTGGTGGCAAAATTCGCCGTGAGTGACAAAGCATTCAACACACCCTTGCTGCCGTTTTGAGCTATCGGTGCTGCTTGCGTGCCATCCAGCACATAGCCAAACGTGCCGGTGACACCCGCCCCGGTAGCAGCAGACAGTGTTGTCGGAGTATCCAGATACCCGCTTACACCATAAGCCCACAGCCCGGGACGAATCCCGTTCAAATTATTGCCAAAGGTGCCGGTGAAAGATTGGGTGAGGGAGGACACACTGGCATAGCGACCGAACTGGATGCCGGTGCCAGCCACCGTAGTAGCGCTTCCATTTACCGCGCCAGTCGCCCCCGCAAAGGACATCGCACTGGTAGCACCACCGCCCCAATTGACGGTAAAGCTGGGTGTAGGCACTGCGGTATTGATGTTAGCGGGAGCCGCAGTAAAGGTGCTATTCCAAATTTGACCCCATCCGTAGCCGTCTTGCAGAGTGAGCGCGACTGCCTTGTTGGGAGCCGGGCTCGGTGAAGTAGCGGTGTTAAACGCCACATTGCCGGAAATGAGATCGATGGGTGCAGCAGCATTGCCCGTAGCAGCGGCCTTCTGCGCGATGCCATAGTTCATTAGCACATTGGAAGCCGCTGTTCCGGCAAAACTGCCGGAAACATACCCATCGAAAGCATTTCCAGTGCAGGCTGCTGCAACAGTACAGCTAACCGTCAGCGGCGAAGTGTTCAGGGTACTGAACCCGCTCTTCACAATTGGCACATTCGCGGCCGAGGCGGCGAAAATACCGCCCGCCAGAGGACCCGTACTCATGGTGACATTCAGTGCCGTGCCAATGGTTTGAGCGGTAAAGTCAGCACTGAAGCTGGCGCTATTCAATACACCGGCTCCGCCCATCGAATCATATGGCGTACTGCTTCCAGTCATCGTATAGGTCGCAGCCCCACCCAAATTTTGCACATATCCATTTGCGGGCGGCAGTACATAAGCCCATAAGCTGCTGGTGGGGCCGACCATCGTGCCAGCCTGCGCAAGGCTGATAGTCTGAACTGTCGCCGGGGTCGCCAAATCGACTACAACAACAGAACCGCCTTCCCGGCGCCCAAAAGCGACACTGCCATCAGCGGAGTGGAAAATATCCTTGGCAACGCCACCGCTCCAGCTTACGTCAGCATTGGCGATCGGCGTAACACCGCCACCGGCCACGAATGGAATATTCTTCATCCTGGTTACATTGCCGGCGGCACTGTCCAAGACGATGCCCGTTTCTGCAACTGCGGCGATAGATGCATTATTGGCGTCCGCCAGCCACAAACCATTTCCACCTGTCAGCGCACGGGGCGCAACGAAGCTACGCACATAGTTGCCCGCCGCAGGATTGACGGTTGGCAACACAGCAACACAGCCCGGTGTAGCCGGCGTTGCCGTACACGCGGCCAGCGACGGCAACACCGCACTGCAACCCAGATCGGTCGGGGTCGCCATGCAAGATGAAAGCGTCGGCGTCACGAAAGTTTGCCCGCCGAAAGCCGCCACCCCGGAGATCACGTTCGCACCATGCTGCAAGCCATATGACACGGCCACCCCGGCCGCACCCGCGCCGGTGAATTTACCGACAATGATGCCGCCCGGGTTCGCGCCGCAGCTTGTGCCGGTACAGGTCACGGTCAAACCGCTTGAGGGCGTTTGCGTATCCGCATAGAACACGGTGTTTTGGATAATCGGTGCACTCAATGCCACGGCATCCAGCGTCGCACCGTTAACCGTAGCGTTCAGAGCCACCTTAACGATTTGGGCGGTAAAGTTAGCCGAGAGCGATGCGGTGTTTAAAGTACCCGCCGCAGAACCCAAATTGTCCGTCGGCAAAGTCCCGCCGACTTTGGTGTAAGAGAAAGTTCCCGCCAGCGGCAAGGTAACGGCGGCGCTGGTCACCGGCTCGGTGATCCAATGCAGACTGCCGGGATTGGTGATCGCCGTGACCGCACCGGTCGCGCGATTGGTCGAATTGATAACGCCGCCCTTCCATGTTCCCCAGCTGATGCCCGTGGCGGCATTGCTGCCGGAGCCTGTCAACGTGCTGGTGTTGGCCGCAACCGTATACGAACCGGAGGCACCATTTTTGATAAAACTGCTATCGAATTGTGTCAGGTTACCCGTGGCATCCCTGGTCGCGCGGGTCGAATTATTGGCATCGAACCCCAGCAACGGCTTGGAGCTTGCCGCATCAAAATAGGCCACTGCAACATATTGGTGAGGTGTGGCAATGGGGCTGCCAGCAGAAGAGAAAGCCGCCACACCTTGAATGCTTTGTGTGAGCGCCGCAGCGGTAATCTGTCCGGTCAGGCTAAAACTCATGATCGCGCCATTCAGCCCGGTACCGGTCAGTTGACCGCTGACGTCGGCAAACGCGGTCGCAGGTGCCGCCCCGTCCACAGTGACAGTCAGCAGGCCCGCACCCGCATTGGCTGCGGCCATACCACCGCTTGCATGGAACGCATCGCTGCCGATGCCATTGCTGCCGGTTAAAGGCGCTTCATTGCCCGGCAATGTCTGAGCCTTCCAGGCATGCGCCACTGGTGTCGCCGCGGTGTCCGCAATGCTCACATCCAGATTGATGCCCACCGTTTGTTTGGTGAAGTTCACCGTCAGCGCGGTCGTTCCTTGCACCGTGCCCGCCACCCCGTTTGCGTTGCTCACCCTGCCGGAATCGAAGGCAAAACTGGCCGTGCCCGTGAGCGACTGGGCCAAATACACCGGCCCGGCTTCCGGCCCGGTAATCCAATAGTAAGGCGCTGCGCCTGCAGCAGGACTGATCCAACTTTGCGTGTAGGTACCCTTGGTCCAATCGCCATAATAAATACCGCTTGTTGCCACTTGGCCTGCGGCTGTTGCCGTGCAGGTCGGACAATTAATACTAGTAGCGGTGTTGGCATTAACAAAGTGCGTCAGAACATTGCCCGTAGTGGTGGTGGATGCAACGGGATAAACCCCTACACTCGACCAACTGTCTGCCACGACGAGACTGCCTGTCGGTGCAGCAATGCCATTTGCCACGGCGGGATTGGCATTGCCGGCGTAATTACGCGATAAGGCCGTCTGGCCCAATATCCAATTTCCTGTACCCAAGGTAGTGTTGCCAAGCTGATACGAGAGCAGCGCACCGGCCCAGTTTTGTCCGGTAAAAGCTCCTGCCAGCCAGCCGCTACACGTGGTGCAGGGTGCCAAGGCGACGCCGGCCCCGCTGCTGTAGGTCACGGTTGGCGTCGCCCAGAACTGTCCGCCATTGAGTTGGCTAAACGGTTGATTGGTGGCACTGGCCCCCCAATTCTGGTTGCCCGGCATAGTCAGTGCAACATTTGCATTCAGGGTCATCGCCACAAAATTGGCGGTGAGCGACGCGCTGGTCAATGTTCCGGTCACACCAGTATTTGAGTTGAAAGGTGCCGTGGAACCGTCCAATTGGTAGGTAAATGTTCCCGCCATTGCGCCGGTAGGCAGGCTGGTTCCGGCTGAAAAATACGCGGCATCCAAGTAACCCTGCGGGCCGTACATCCAACTCCTGGTTCCGTTGCCGTTGTTATTTCCCAACGCGCCAGAATCACTTTGTGTGATGGAGGTATAACCACTCCACGCCCCATACTGGATGCCGGTAGCGGCAAACGAAGTTGCATTGGCACTGCTGGCCGTGCCGCCGGCAATCGTGATTGAATGGCTAAAACCACCACCGATGTTGTGATCGGTGTAGGCGCTCAACGCCCCGCTAGCAGAGGTGCCTCCAGCCGCACCGGTGACATAAACCATGCCGGCAGACTTGACGACTGTTCCCCATCCACTGAAATTCGACGATGCTTCCTCGACAGCCACACGATTGGCCGTGTAGGCAGCGCTACAACCGGCCCCCGCAGGCGTGGATGCGCAAGCTGGAATAGCGACCACCGCGGAACAACCGGGTGTGCTCGGAACCGAGGCACAGGTTGAAGCGCTCGGTAGCACGGCGCTACATCCCGCTGTCGTTGGGGTCGAGGTACAGGTAGCCAGGGTTGGCAACACCGCGCTACATCCTGCGGTGCTGGGCGCAGCAAGGCAGGCGGTAAAACCGGGTAACACGACACTACACCCTTGGGCGTTCGGCGCTGACATACAACTGGCGAGGCCGGGCAACACCAAGCCGCAGCCAGCCGTCGTCGGCGCTGATATACAAACGCTGATGGGCGGCAATGCTGCCGCTGTATTTACCGCGTTACTGAGCGGGGCTCCGCTGGAACCGACCGTAGTAGAAATCACTGCCGCCACATTCCCGACTGATTGGGTAACGCCATTTGCGGTACTCACGCTTTGGGTCGTGACATTCACGGCGTTGCCGGAAGTGTCCGTCATTTTGATCTGGGTAAGCTCAGCGTTGCGCACTGCAGGCATAGGGGAAATGGTTACCGGTGCGGGCGCGCGGGCCGGCGCGGGCGACGCCACACCGCCCATTGGTCCCGCAGAAGAGGGATCAACCATTGCCGCGACACGTAGCGAGGTGCCCGCACCGATACTTTCACTCACAACTGCGTGAGCCGGTACCGCAGCTTGTGGTGCCGCCGGGGCTGGAGATGCGGGCGCTGGCGCGGCATCGGCCACAGCGGCTACCGCAGCGGCGGCAGCTTTAACCGGGGCGACCGCATCCGCCCTGGCTACCGGTGCCGATTCTCGTTTGGCTGCCGGTGCGGCTTCTTGCTTGGCTTCCTGCTTGGCTGCGGGGGCGGATTCCTGCCTGGCTTCTTGTTTTGCCTCCTGCTTTGTCTCTTGTCTGGCTTCCTGCTTATCGCCTTTTTTATCAGAGGCGGCCTGCTCTGTTTTTTCAGTTTTCTTGTCGTCTTTGGTTTCTTGCTTTTCGGCTTTCTGTTGCTCCTGCTTTTCTTCGGCCTTTTTCTCTTGTTCTTTTTCCTTAATGGTCTTGGTCGGCGAGGCGGAAACGGTAAAGAGGTTGGTGTTGACAGGAGCCAACTTCGGCGGCTCGTTCATGCCGCCGGCAAAGCCCATTTGGTTGGGCAACACATTGACCGTACCCAAGTTGGTAGTAAGCGTGGTTTCACCGACGTTTACTTTGCTGTAGGCGCCGGCAGCCGCCATCGGATTGCCTACCGGAACGACGAATGTTTCATGGTCGGTACCGCGTATCCCGATGGTTGCAGCGGGGGTGTAAATTTTATAGTTTTGTTTGTTGACGCGTCCCACTAAACCAGTCACGGCGCGGAAGCCCCCTTTTACCAATGAGAAGAAGCCGCGCTCGCTACCATCGGTTTTACCGCTGAACACGAATTTATCGAACTTCATTTGGGTGTCGGGACGAATGGCCACGAAGCCGCCGTCCACCGTCTTGATCTGCGCCGAAGATGCGGGGGCGGTCGTTATCGAGTCGCCCTCATTGACATTGTCGCCCTTCTTCAAGGGCTTGGTTTGGCCGGCCACAGTGGTAATTTGCACGTTACCGCTGGCAAATTGAACTTGTCCGGCAACGGAGGCGGATGCCGCAGGAACGGACAAGAACATGCCCGTCAATGCGGCGGCTAAAACACCCAAATATTTAGAGCTTGTCCGCAAATAATTCAGCCCTGCGCCAGAGCCGATTTGAGATGCAGTCCAAGGAGCGGGACGCGCCGTTGTGTCGTTCACAACAAGCGGCCCGCGACGCCGGAATGCGCTCAAATCGGCTCCGGCCCTGCGGGTTGCCCCGTATCCGCGCGTCTGCGGCAGCCCTCTCCCAAACCCTCCCCCGGAGGGGGAGGAGACGATCGCCCCTTCTCCCTCTGGGAGAAGGTTGGGTTGAGGGTTGGCGAAACTTGGGAATGGA
>SCUU01000202.1 GCA_004297065.1 Gallionellaceae bacterium | reverse complement strand
CTCCGTACTTCTTCTCCATTCCCTTGACGGCCGCATGAATGGAGCCGGTGTCCGAGGCTAGCGACTCGCCGCCATCCTGGAGAATCTTGTAGTAGCCCTTCAGGGGCGTTACGAGGTCCCCCTCCCGCTCCGCCAGCTCCGCAAGTTTTCCTTCACTGGCTCCCAGCCGCTTGAGTGCTGTCCCTGCTTTGCCCTCAACGCCGCGTCCCAGAGTACTCGTAGCAACACGACCCCCAACCAGGTCAATACCAGCGCCAGCAGCCGCTGACACACCGCCGAGTATTCCACCAGTAAGTCCACCAAAGAGGGCTCCGTCCACTCCGGCCGCCAGAAGAGACTGGGCAGCGAGCGGCTTGTTCTGGATGACGTTGTCCGCCACCGTGTGCGAAAGGTTGACGATGGCGCCCTCGGTTGCGCCACGAGCTGCCATCTTGAGGGTGGGGGTCCCGAGCTTCCCCATGATTCCAGCCTCGGGCAGGAACCTGGCCGCCAGCCGCTCTGCAGCCCCGCCAGCCTCTCCGAGGAGACCGGCCGGTGTAGCTGCCAGGGCCCGCCCAATGGCGCTCCTGGCGCCCCCTGCGGCCCCGCGTGCGGCAACCGTCTCGCCTCCCGAAAGGAAGGCAGGAAGTAGCATGCCGGCAACATCGCCAGCCTGGTACGACCCAGACTCCTCTGCGGCTTCCAGGTGGCCCCTGTCCAGCAGGCCGAGCCGTGCCAGGGCTGCAGGGCCCAGGCCGAGCGTGAGCCCGCTGCCAAGGCCCATAGCGGCCTTGCCGGCCGTTCCCCAATTCTCGTCTACGTAGTCCTTGTTCTCCTGGGCCGTCTGTAGCTCACCCGCGTACTTGCCGGAAACCGGAGTAAATCCAGCCTCATGCGCGCCCGCAACCTGGTGCTCCTGGAGAGCGACCGGGTTGCCAGCGGCATCAATAGCAAATGCTTCCGCTACCTTACCCATCAGTCAGTACCAAGGGTGGGGACGTAAGTGGACCCACCGAGGCCGACGTTCGGCTTCTTGGGCTCCTCGGGTGCCTTCGGTGGCGGCGGAAGGAACATGTTGTCCAGGCCAGACTTGAAGTCCAGGCCGCCCTTCTGGGTGACCTTCGCCGCGGGAACGCCAGTCATGCTGTTCACATCCTTCAGCGTCATTGCGGGCACAGCCGCCATTCCGCGCTTGGGGGCCGGCACACCATGGCTGGGGAGCTTGGTCGTTCCGATGCCCGTCTGGGTCATGTATAGCATGGCCGCCAGAGGGTTGCTGGCTCCCGCCAGGACCTCTTTAGCCCGCTTGTCCAGCTGCTGAGACTTGTTGTTGACGAAGGCTCGCACCTGAGAGAAGGACGATGCAGACTTGATGACCTCGGAGAGGTTCGCAAGCTCGCCCGGCGCCTGGTTGGCGCCAGCCATCTCGTGGTAGTACTGGACCTGCTGGTCAGCCAGGAGGGAACGGAACCGCATCGCGGCCTCGGCCTTCTGGAACTCCAGCCCCTGAGCGCTGTTCTTCGGCGCAGAGCTGAACTGGCGCTTGACGTTCTCGTACCACTGGGC
>SCUU01000047.1 GCA_004297065.1 Gallionellaceae bacterium | reverse complement strand
TATGTGTATACATCATTTTGAGATTGCTCAGCCCGTTTCGGCGGAGGCTAACGTGAACGCAGTGAACGTTAAAGCGCGTAGCGCTGGCCGGAACCAAAACGGGCAAGCCGTGGAGTTTGGCCAACCTCTGTTCATCATCGGCTAATCCATCATGGCCATGTTCCCGCGCAAGACAGATACCCCCGCTAAGCCCGAAATTCCCGTCATGTTTGAAAAAATCCTGATCGCCAACCGCGGCGAAATCGCGCTGCGTATTCAGCGCGCTTGCCGTGAGATGGGTATCAAGACCGTCGCCGTGCACTCCGAAGCGGATGCCGAGGCCAAATACGTCAAGCTGGCGGACGAGTCGGTGTGTATCGGTCCGGCACCTTCAAGCCAGAGTTACCTGCACGTGCCCGCCATCATCAGCGCGGCCGAAGTGACCGACGCGCAGGCGATCCACCCCGGTTACGGCTTTTTGTCCGAGAATGCCGATTTCGCCGAGCGTGTGGAAAAGAGCGGTTTCGTGTTCATCGGCCCGCGCGCGGAAACCATCCGCCTGATGGGCGACAAGGTTTCCGCCAAAAACGCGATGAACAAGGCCGGCGTGCCTTGCGTACCCGGCGTGGACGGCGCGTTGCCGGACGATCCCAAAGAGATCATCCGTATCGCCAAATTTATCGGTTATCCCGTCATCATCAAGGCGGCGGGCGGCGGCGGCGGGCGCGGGATGCGCGTGGTACACACGGAAGCGGCGCTGTTGAACGCGGTGACCATGACCAAGACCGAAGCGCAGGCGGCTTTCAACAATCCCATGGTGTACATGGAGAAGTTCTTGGAGAACCCGCGCCATATCGAGATACAGATACTGGCCGACCAGCACGGAAACGCGGTGTATCTGGGCGAACGCGATTGCTCCATGCAGCGCCGCCACCAGAAGATCATCGAGGAAGCGCCGGCCCCCTTGCTCAACCCCAAGCTGCGCGACAAGATCGGCGAACGTTGTGCCGAAGCCTGCCGCAAGATCGATTATCGCGGCGCGGGCACGTTCGAGTTCCTGTACGAGAACGGCGAGTTCTACTTTATCGAGATGAACACCCGCGTGCAGGTCGAGCATCCGGTGTCCGAAATGATTACCGGCATCGACATCGTGCAGCAGCAGATCCGTATCGCTGCGGGCGAAAAACTGCCGTTCCGGCAACGCGACATCCAGTTCAAGGGACATGCGCTCGAATGCCGTATTAACGCCGAGCATCCTTACACCTTCGTGCCGTCGCCAGGTCGCATCAATACCTGGCATGTGCCGGGCGGACCCGGCATCCGCGTAGACTCGCATGTGTATGCCAACTACTTCATTCCGCCGCATTACGATTCCATGATCGGCAAAATCATCGCTTACGGCGACACGCGCGACCAGGCCATTGCCCGCATGCGCACCGCGTTGTCGGAAATGGCCGTGGAAGGTATCCAGACC
Source organism: Gallionellaceae bacterium (assembly GCA_004297065.1). GTDB lineage: Bacteria > Pseudomonadota > Gammaproteobacteria > Burkholderiales > Gallionellaceae > PALSA-1006. The sequence goes on along the minus strand of SCUU01000047.1, from coordinate 46,694 downwards.
AACATTCCGCTGCATCAGGAACTGATGCAGGATGCCGCTTTTGTCCGGGGTGGTACCAACATCCATTATCTGGAACACAAGCTGGCGGAAAGAACGAAAGGCGAGTAACGCATGTCCTGGCTTACGTTGTCGGTGTCAGCCTCTGCCGGCTACGCCGGGGCATTGAGCGAAGCATTGCTGGAGAACGGCGCGCTGTCGGTGGATATGCTGGATGCGGATGCCGACACACCCGACGAGCAGGCCATTTTCGGAGAACCGGGAGAGCCGGCCAGCGCAGTGTGGCAACACAATCTGGTCAACGCACTGTTTGAAAGCGACATGCCCGTCGCCGACATCCTACAAGCTTGCTGCGCCAACCTCGGCATCGCACCGCTCCCCCCGCACAAAATCGAGACGCTGGAAGAAAGCGACTGGGTGCGCCTGACCCAGGCGCAGTTCGATCCGATCCGCATCTCCGAACGCCTGTGGATCGTGCCGACCTGGCATACGCCGACCAATCCCGCAGCCATCAACATCGCACTCGATCCCGGCTTGGCTTTCGGTACCGGCAGTCACCCCACCACGCGCCTGTGCCTGCGCTGGCTGGACAGCCATCTGCGTGGCGGCGAAAGCGTGCTAGATTACGGCTGCGGTTCCGGCATTCTCGCCATCGCGGCGATGAAGCTCGGGGCGATCTACGCCACCGGCGTGGACGTGGATGCGCAGGCCGTACTGGCCAGCCGCGACAACGCGGCGGCAAACCAGGTGCATGCCGAGTTCTATCTGCCGGAAGCAGTATCGCTCGCCCAATACGATGTGGTTGTCGCCAACATCCTCACCAATCCTTTGCGCGCGCTGGCCCCGCTGCTGGCCGCTGCGGCAAAGTCCGACGGGCGCATCGTGCTCTCCGGCATTCTCGCCGAGCAGGCGGAAGATGTAATGCGCATCTATGCGCAATGGTTCGAAATGGAGCCCGCCGTTATTGAAGATGGCTGGGCTTGCCTTTCCGGTACGAAAAAATGAATGCGGCAGTTACGCGGTGCCCGGAATGTTCAACCCGCTTCAAGGTGAGCGCCGAACAACTCGCGGCACACGACGGTATAGTGCGTTGCGGGCGTTGCAACGCGGTTTTTAATGCCGCCGAGCACCTGCATGACGACGAGCCCAGCCCGCAACTCAGCCTGCCCATCGCGGTACCGGAAGACCCAGCAAACGACGCCGCGCCGGTAGCCGGCCGGGAAACCGTAGCCTCCTCCGGCGTAGACGCCAACCCGGATGAACCCGAGGCCTTGCCGTCAACACCCCGCAGGAGCCAATGGCCGTGGCTAGTCGGTGTCTTGTCAGCATTGCTGGTGTTGCTGGCACAGGCCATGTATTTCTACCGCGTCGAACTGGCCGCCCAGTTGCCCGGCTTGAAGCCTGCATTAGCGAGCTATTGCGGCCTGCTTAAATGCACCATCCCCTTGCCGGCGAAAGCCGACCTGATGAGCATCGAGTCTTCCGATCTGGAAGCCGATCCGCCGCAAACCAGCCTCATTACCTTAAGCGCGGTATTGCACAACCGCGCCACGCATACCCAGGCCTACCCGCATCTGGAACTGAGCCTCACCGACGTACAGGACAAGGTCGTGGCGCGCCGCACCTTCATTCCTGCGGAATACCTCAAGACCAGCGCAGAGGAAAAACTGGGTTTGGCGGCCAACCGCGAAACGAGCATCAAACTGCGCCTCGATACCACCGACTTGAAACCGACGGGCTATAAACTGTTCCTGTTCTACCCGCAGTAAAAACTTCCGGTATAATCCGCCCGCCGTTCAAACCGACTGGGAGAGTGTGCAGATTCCTTGCACCGCCGAAGGCGCAACACCCGTAACCGCTCAGGCTCAAGAACCAACCGGAACAGGCGAATCTGGAGAGCGTCAGAGTCAGTTATTTAGCCGTTAGCCGTTAGTCGTTAGTTGGTGCTGTCCGCTTCGCGGGTTTGCTTTAACTAATGACTAAAAACTAGCAACTAACGACTGATTCCAGACCACCGAAGGGGCACGCGGATTATCCGTAATCTCTCAGGTACCAAGGACAGATGGGGCGCAGCACGACACCGTGCCGCGCCTTTTTTATTACTTGGAAATGGATTATGACGACTCTCAAACAAACTCCTTTGAATGCAGCCCACCGCGCCATGGGCGCCAAAATGGTGGATTTCGGCGGCTGGGACATGCCGGTCAACTACGGTTCGCAGATCGACGAACACCATCAGGTGCGCAACGATGCCGGCATGTTCGACGTGTGCCACATGCGCGTGGTGGATGCCAAGGGCGACGGCGTGCGCACCTTCTTGCGCTACCTGCTGGCGAACAACGCCGACAAGATCACCGCCCCCGGCAAGGCGCTGTATTCCGCCATGCTGCGCCCCGATGGACATGTGATCGACGACCTCATCATCTACTTTATGACCGAGCAGTGGTTCCGCATCGTGGTCAACGCGGGCACGGCGGACAAAGACATCGCGTGGATGAAACAACAGGCCGCAACTTTCTCCGGAAAAAACCAACCCACCCCAACCCTCCCTTATCAGGGAGGGAGCAATGCGGATACTCCTCCCCTGACAAGGGGAGGCCGGGAGGGGTTGCTCACCATCACCTCGCGCGACGACCTGGCGATGGTCGCCATCCAAGGCCCGAACGCGCGCGCCAAGGTGTGGCAGGTATTGCCGCAGACCAAGGCGGCGACCGAAAACCTCGTGAACTTCCAGGCCGCCGACTGCGGCGAATACTTCGTGGCGCGCACCGGCTACACCGGCGAGGATGGTTTCGAGGTGATGCTGCCGAAAGAGAAAGTGGAAGCGTTCTGGTATGACTTGAACAAGACGGGCGTCAAACCCATAGGCCTCGGTGCGCGCGACACCTTGCGTCTCGAAGCCGGCATGAACCTGTACGGTCAGGATATGGACGAGACGGTCGGCCCGCTGGAGTCCGGTCTGGGCTGGACGGTTGATCTGAAGAGCGAGCGCGACTTCATCGGCAAGGCCGCCTTGCTGGCGAACCCGCCGAGCAGCAAACTGGTCGGCCTGGTGCTGCTAGACCGCGGCGTGTTGCGCGGCCACCAGAAAGTACACACCGCCCACGGCGAAGGCGAGATCACCAGCGGCAGCTTCTCGCCCACGCTGGAAAAATCCATCGCGCTGGCGCGCGTGCCGAACGGCGTTGCGGTGGGCGACAGCGTGCAAGTCGCTATCCGCGATAAAATGTTGGCAGCACAGGTTGTGAAATATCCGTTCGCCCGCAACGGCAAGGCAGTCATTTAGGTCAAAAGCAACTGTCCACGAAAGGCACGAAAAAACACGAAAGCAATTTGCATTACGGTTCGTGATTTTCGTGTGTTTCGTGGACAAGACTGATTTTTAATTTAGGCATCAATTTATTTGGAGGACACCATGAGCAACCCAAGCAACCTGAAATACACCGCCTCCCACGAATGGGTAAAGACCGAAGCCGACGGCAGCATCACCATCGGCATCACGCAACACGCGCAGGAACTGCTGGGCGACATGGTGTTCGTCGAGGCACCCGCCGCCGGCCGCAAACTGAAGGCCAAGGAAGAATGCGCCGTGGTGGAATCGGTGAAGGCGGCTGCCGACGTGTACGCACCCGTGTCCGGTGAAGTGATCGCCGCCAACAGCGATCTGGATAGCGCTCCCGAGAACATCAACAGCGACCCTTACGGCGCATGGATATTCAAGATGAAGCCCGACAATGCCGCCGATATCGCCGCCCTGCTGGATGCTGCCGCGTACCAGGCCGTGGTCGATAGCGAATCGCATTAAACATTTGACGCCAATTCCTTCTCACTTTACGGGAGACTGGAATGAAGTTTGAATGGGGCGAAGAAAAGGCTACGCTAAATTTAAGCAAACATGGCGTGGCCTTTGAAGAGGCGACGACCGTTTTTTCCGATGATCTTTCGCTGACCGGCAACGACCCCGATCATTCTCGCGGCGAGCATAGGCTAATCACTTTTGGCGTATCATTTGCCGGGCGCTTACTCGCCGTTTCCCACACCGAACGCAGCGGGAAAATTCGCATCATCAGTGCCAGACTGGCAACCCGTGCAGAAAGGAAATTGACTGAAGTGGCAAAAGATGAAATGCGTCCCGAATATCGCCGTGAAGATTTCGGAAAAATGGTGCGCGGGAAATATGCAAAAAAATGCAAGGCTGCATCCAATGTGGTCGTACTTGAACCTGCAGTGGCGAAAGCCTTTCCGAACGGAGCGGCAGTAAACGAAGCGCTGCTTGGGCTGCTGAATATCGCCAAGTCCGCTGGTTTGACGCAACGTGTAAGCACCAAACGCAAAGCGGGATAGCGTCTCAATTTCAGATTGATATAGGGAAGGTTCAATGGAAAAATCTTGGAAGGAAGCCATTAAACGAGTGCTCGCGGAATCAGAAAATCCGTTGCACTACACAGAAATATCTGAACAAATTTTATCTCGCGGATACTACGAAACCGATGGCGCAACTCCCGCTGCAACAGTAAACGCACAACTAGCCTCATCAATTAAACATGAGGGTGACAGTTCTCCGTTTGTACGAGTTGCAAAAGGTACTTTCGCCCTAAAGAAATTTGTTTTGATTGCCGGTCAAGAAACAACCTCCCCATCCAAACAAAACCCATCGGATATTCCGACTTCATTCGAGGATGAGTTATCTGAATCCATCATTCATTCCTTCGGCATGTACTGGCAGCGAGACCTTGTCGTATGGCGCAGCGACCCCAAGATGTACGGAAAACAACAAGCACTTTCCAAACCCGTTGATTTCGGCAAGCAAAAGGGGATTTATATTCTCTATGATCACCACACCGTAGTGTATGTAGGACGCTCCATTGATCGCCCTCTAGGAAAACGGCTTTTCGAACACACCATTGATCGATTGGGGAGTCGTTGGAATCGGTTCTCGTGGTTTGGCTTACTGGATGTAACCCAAGAGGGCAATCTTCGTGAAACCCCGCCCAATACTTCTCTCGCGAGCCTAGTATCAACACTTGAGGCTTTGTTAATTGAAGCACTTGAGCCACCCCAAAATAGAAAACGTGGCGACGATTTTTCTGCCATTGAATACATTCAGGACATAGATCCGGAATTAAAGGAAAAAGAAATTCAAAATACGCTTCGAACTATTGAGCAAAAAATGCGTGGAGTGTCCGCTTAATGCCATCATGCAAGCCCCGCTTTCCTATCCATCACAATACAAAACCATGAACAACACCGAACAATTTGTGAATCGCCACAACGGCCCGCGCGCGCAAGATGTGCAAGCCATGCTGAAGAAGATTAACGCGCCCTCGCTCGATGCGCTGATAGCCCAGACCGTTCCCGCCGCCATCCGTTTGCAGAAGCCATTGAACCTGCCCGACGGCATGAGCGAATACGCGTTCTTGCAGCATCTGCGCGACATCGCGGCGAAGAACAAGTTGTTCAAGAGTTACATCGGGCTGGGTTACTACGACACCATCGTGCCGCCCGTCATTCAGCGCAACGTGCTGGAGAATCCCGGTTGGTACACCGCTTACACACCGTATCAGGCGGAGATCGCACAAGGTCGTTTGGAGGCGTTGTTGAATTTTCAAACGATGGTGTGCGACCTCACCGGCATGGAGATCGCCAACGCGTCGCTGCTGGACGAGGCCACCGCCGCCGCCGAAGCGATGACCATGTTGCACGGCCTGCGTCCGCGCGATGACGTGGCGGCAGATAAAAACAGTTTCTTCGTGTCGCACGAATGTTTCCCGCAGACCATCGAACTGCTGAAGACACGCGCCAAACCGCTCGGCATCGATCTGGTGATCGGCGACTTCAAGACCGTCACGCTGAACGACAAGCTGTACGGCGCGTTGCTGCAATATCCCGCCGCCAACGGCGTGGTGCATGACTACGCCGATTTCGTGGCGCGCGCCAAGGCGAACGGCATGACCATTGCCGTCGCGGCAGACATCCTCAGCTTAGTGCTGCTCACGCCGCCGGGCGAATGGGGCGCGGACGTGGTGCTGGGCTCCACGCAACGCTTTGGTGTGCCGATGGGCTACGGCGGCCCGCACGCCGCATTCTTCGCCTGCCGCGACGCGCACAAACGGGCTATGCCGGGCCGCATCATCGGCGTGTCGGTGGATGCCGACGGCGGCGCTGCGTTACGTATGGCGCTGCAAACCCGCGAACAACATATCCGCCGCGAGAAGGCCACCTCCAACATCTGCACCGCGCAGGCACTGCTCGCCATCATGGCTTCGATGTACGCGGTGTACCACGGTGCAGACGGGCTGCGCGGCATCGCCACGCAAGTGCATTCGAGCGCTGTGGCGTTGGCGAATGAATTGAAGAAACTCGGTTACAGCGTGGCTTACGATACTTTCTTCGACACGCTGAAATTAACGCACACCGACAACGTAAAAATTCACGCGCTGGCCGAAGCCGCGCAAATCAATTTCCGCTACAGCACTGAAGGCATAGTCATCGCGCTGAATGAAACCACTTCGGTGGATGACCTCAACGCCATTCTGAAAGTATTTGCATTTGCGAAAATGGAGCTTCCTCCCACGTTGACGCAAGCACAAATCTCCGCACAGAAAATGCTCGTAAAGCCGCGCCAGTCGGCCATCCTGAGCCATCCGGTGTTCAACAGCTATCACTCCGAAACCGAGATGATGCGTTATATCAAACGGCTGGAGAGCAAAGACCTCTCGCTCACCCACTCGATGATCTCGCTCGGCTCCTGCACCATGAAACTCAACGCGGCCTCCGAGATGCTGGCTCTGACCTGGCCTGCGTTCGCCAACCTGCATCCCTTCGTGCCGCTGGCACAAGCCGAGGGCTATCAGGAACTCATCGCCGGCTTGGATGCGGCGCTATCAGAGATCACCGGCTTCGCGCAGATGAGCTTCCAGCCCAACAGCGGCGCGTCCGGCGAATATGCCGGCCTGCTGGTGATCCAGGCTTACCACCGTTCGCGCGGCGAAGGTCAGCGCAACGTGGTGCTGATCCCCTCTTCGGCGCACGGCACCAATCCTGCCAGCGCGGCGATGTGCGGCATGAACATCGTCATCGTGAAATGCGACAGCAAAGGCAACATCGACGTGGACGACCTGCGCGCGAAAGCGGAAGAACACAAGGCCGACCTGTCCTGCCTGATGGTGACTTACCCCAGCACGCACGGCGTGTACGAGGAATCTATCCGCGACATCACCGCGATCATCCATGACTACGGCGGCCAGGTGTACATGGACGGCGCGAACATGAACGCGCAGGTGGGCCTGACCAGCCCCGGCAACATCGGCGCGGACGTGTGCCACCTCAACCTGCACAAGACCTTCGCCATCCCGCACGGCGGCGGCGGGCCCGGCGCCGGCCCCATCGGCGTGGCGGCGCATCTCGCTCCGTTCCTGCCTTCGCACCCGGTGGTGAAGGTCGGCGGCGCGCAGGGCATCCACGCGGTGTCGGCTGCACCCTACGGGAGCGCGCTGATCCTGCTGATCTCCTACGGCTACATCAAGATGATGGGCGGCAAGGGGCTGACCGACGCGACCAAAATGGCGATCCTGAATGCCAACTACATCAAGGAAACGCTCAAGGATAGCTACTCCACCTTGTACAGCGGCAGCAACGGCCGCTGCGCACACGAGATGATCCTCGACTGCCGCGAGTGGAAAAAGGATGGCGTGGAAGTGGCCGATATCGCCAAGCGCCTGATGGACTTCGGCTTCCATGCGCCGACCACCTCCTTCCCGGTGGTGGACACCTTGATGGTGGAGCCGACCGAGAGCGAATCGAAAGCCGAACTCGACCGCTTCTGCGAAGCGATGATCGCCATCCGCAAGGAGATCGGAGAGGTCATCACTGGCAAGGTGGACAAAAAGGACAACATCCTCAAACATGCGCCGCATACCGCGAAATCGGTCTGTGCCAACGAGTGGCAACGCCCTTACTCGCGCGAGCAGGCCGCCTACCCGTTGCCTTGGGTGCGCGAGAATAAGTTCTGGCCGGCCGTGGCGAGAGTGGATAATGTGTACGGCGACAAGAATCTGGTGTGCTCCTGCCCGCCGGTGGCGTCATACATCTGAGGAGATAGAAACATGTTCAAAGACATCAGCAACAAAACAGCCGTCACGCTCGCCGGTGCGCCCGTCACTTTGTTCGGCAAATTCCCCGAAGTCGGTCAAGTCGCCCCCGCGTTCACATTGGTGGACAAGGATCTGAAGGATGCGTCGCTGCAAAGCTACGCGGGTAAGCGCAAGGTGCTCAACATCGTGCCCAGCCTGGATACTGCGGTGTGCGCCACCTCCACGCGCAAGTTCAACGAGGCCGCGAGCAAGCTGGACAACACGGTGGTGCTGGTGATCTCTGCCGACCTGCCCTTTGCCATGAGCCGCTTCTGCGTGGCGGAGGGGCTGGAGAACGTCGTCACGCTGTCGCTCATGCGCGGCCGCGATTTCATGCGCAACTACGGCGTGAAGATCGCCGATACCGCGCTGTCCGGCGTGACCGCGCGCGCCGTGCTGGTGCTGGACGAGAAAGACCGCGTCGTCCACGCCGAGCTGGTGGACGACATCACCCACGAGCCCAATTACGATGCGGCGCTGGCGGCGTTGCAATAAAACCCGTACTGCCATGTCGGCACAATCCGGCATGCATACGATGTTCGACCGTTTCAGGGGATGCCGTGCATAGCCCGTACAAAGGCAAAACCCGCTTGAAGCATTGGTGGAACACGCTGGGTTATGCGCTGGAGGGTTTGCGCGCCGCCTACCGGCATGAGGATGCCTTCCGCATGGAACTGCTGGCCGCCGCGCTGGCAATTCCGTTGGCGCTGTGGCTACCCGCAGGCAACATCGGCAAGGCACTGATGATAGGCAGCATATTTCTGGTGTTGCTCGTCGAACTGCTCAACTCCGCCATCGAGGCCACCGTGGATCGCATCTCGCTGGAAGATCACGATCTGGCCAAGCGCGCCAAAGACATCGGCAGTGCGGCGGTTTTGTTGAGCATCGTCAATGCACTGGTCGTCTGGGGGCTGATATTGTTCTCATGAGCGCCCGACCATGAGCACCGCATCCGCTAAATCTGCCCCGCCCGAGAATGTGCTGTATCGCTCGCGCATCGAAATCTGCCGTATCTTGCAGGATATCGCGAAGAGCCATAGTTCGTTATTTGCGGAGCTTGATGGCGGCAGAACGTTCGTTTCCCGTATTCTGTTCGTCGATCCGCGCGCGGGATATTTCGTCGTCTCCTATTGCGCAAACAAATCGCTCAACAGCAAGCTGCTCAAAACACCTTCTTTGAAATTCACGGCAAATTATCGGGACGCGCATCTTATATTCGAGGTGGCCAACCCCGGCGAAACCAGGTTCGACGGCCAGTCCGCCATTCAGTTTGCGCTCCCGAATACGCTTATTCTCTACCGTCGCCGCGAGTCGCCGCGCATTCCGATCCCTGCCGAAGCCTCGCTGCGCTGCATCGCCGATGCCACAGGGTTTGTTCCGTTCGAGTCGCATATCACCGACATCAGCCACGATGGTCTGGGCGGGATAATTTACGATCGCGGCATCAAACTCGAACCGGGATCCGTGTTAACGGCTTGTCGCATCATCATTCCGGGCAGCAAGGCTATCGTGGCCGATCTCCTGCTGCGCCACATTTCGCTGACCGTGCTGGCGGATGGAACTTTGGCCCATCGCGCGGGTTTTCGCCTCCTGCAAAGACCCGATGAACTCCCGGAGTTGATTAACTTCTTCGCCCAAAATTTGGATAAAGAATAAGCGCCGTCGCAGTTATAATCTGCGCCTCTAAACCATTTTTTCGAAGACGACATGAATACTCTGATCTGCGGTTCTCTCGCTTACGACACCATCATGGTGTTCAAGGACCACTTCAAGAAACACATCCTCCCCGAACAAATCCACATCCTCAACGTCGCCTTCCTGGTGCCGGAGATGCGCCGCGAATACGGCGGCTGCGCGGGCAATGTCGCCTACAACCTGCAACTGCTGGGCGGGCGTCCGCTCATCATGGCGACAGTCGGCGACGATTTCGGCCCTTATGCCACGCGCCTGGAAAAACTCGGGCTACCGCAAACCCATATCCGCGCCGTGCCCGGCAACTTCACCGGACAAGCCTTCATCACCACCGACCTCGACGATAATCAGATCACCGCCTTCCATCCCGGCGCGATGTCGATGTCGCACCTCAACCACGTGAATGCCGCAACAGAAGTCACGCTCGGTATCGTCTCGCCGGACGGTCGCGACGGCATGTTGAAACATGCGCAGGAATTCGCCGATGCCAATATCCCGTTCGTGTTCGACCCGGGCCAGGGCATGCCGATGTTCTCCGGCAACGAACTGCTCGATTTCATCAATCAGGCGAACTACATCACCGTGAACGATTACGAAGCCAAGCTGCTGCAAGACAAGACCGGCAAGACGCTGGCCGAGATCGCGCAACGCGTCACCGCTCTCATCGTCACACTGGGGGCGGACGGTTCGCTGATCTACGTCGACGGCAAACAGATCGCCATCCCCACCCCGAAACCCGTGGCCGTGGTCGACCCCACCGGTTGCGGCGACGCCTACCGCGCCGGCCTGCTGTACGGTATCGAACGCGGCTGGGATTGGGAAACGACAGGACGTCTGGCGTCGCTCATGGGTTCGCTCAAAATCTCCAGCCGTGGCGGACAGAACCATCGCCATTCGCTCACCGAAATCGCCGATCTGTTCAAGAAACACTTCGGTTTCGCTATCACGCTGTAACACAAAGAACTGCCATTCCTGCGCATGCGGGAATGGCGAAAATGGGGGGCCAGATGCAAATCCCGCGCATGACCGTCATCACCCTGGGCGTGGCCGACCTCGCGCGCTCCACCGGGTTCTACCGCGAAATATTCTCCACGCCGCCCGTCACCGAAAATGCGGGCGTCACCTTCATTCCGCTGCCCGGCGTGTGGCTCTCGCTCTACCCGCTGGATAAACTCGCCGAAGACATCGGTGAAGAAGTCGTCCTGCCCGCACCCAACACCTTCCGCGGCTACACCCTCGCCTACAACGCGCGCAGCAAAGCCGAGATCGTGAGCATCTTCGCCCGCGCCGCCGAGGCAGGCGCACATATCGCCAAGGTGCCGCAGGAAACTTTCTGGGGCGGATTCAGCGGTTACTTCGCCGATCCCGATGGGCACTACTGGGAAGTGGCCTGGGGGCCGATGTTTGAATTCACGGAATACGGCGATTTGCAATTCAAGGCGTGAACGCAAAACTCCTCGGCCAAATAGCCGCCGCCATCAGTGACGCGACGCGGCGTCCGTTCAAAACACGCAGCGCAACACCCGTCGGCGGCGGAGACATCAATCAGACCTACCGTCTGGAAGACGCTGACGGCACGCGCTATTTCCTCAAGCTCAACGACGCACGCCGTTACCCGATGTTCGTCGCCGAAGCCGCCGGGCTCGATGCCATCGCCTCCACCGACACCCTGCGCGTACCGCGCACCATCGCTCACGGCATCGCGGAACGGCACAGCTATCTGCTCCTCGAACATCTGGAATTGCATACGCATGGCGATGCCGAACTGCTCGGCGCACAACTCGCCGCATTGCATCGCCGCACATTGTCCCGCTTCGGTTTTGCGCGGGACAACTTCATCGGCACCACGCCGCAGCGGAACGCATGGAAAGATAACTGGATAGACTTCTGGCGCGAACAACGCTTGGGTTATCAGCTGCACCTTGCGGTAGAGAACGGCTACAGCGGACAGTTACAGCACTTGGGCGAACAATTGCTGGGCACACTGCCCGCTTTCTTCGCCGGCTACACCCCGCAACCCGCGCTGCTGCACGGCGACCTATGGAGCGGCAACCACGCCTATTTGGCCGACGGCACACCCGCCATCTTCGATCCCGCCACCTACCACGGCGACCGCGAATGCGACCTCGCGATGACGGAACTCTTCGGCGGATACCCCGCCGGTTTCTACGCCGCCTATCGCAGCGCGTGGCCGCTGGACGCGGGCTATGAGATGCGCCGCGATTTATACAACCTCTACCACATTCTCAATCACGTGAACCTGTTCGGCGGGGGATATGTGAGGCAGGCGGAGCAGATGATGCAAAGACTGCTGTCGCGCGTTTGACGGATACCGATAGATTTCGTGCCCACACCCCACAAGCACGCAGGTATTAACCTAAAAAAAGCAGTTGTCCACGAAAAACACGAACAAAACCAAAGAACTCACATGTAGCACAATGCAACCCGTTGGGTGAGACACCGAATGAATGTAACCAATTGTTTCTTTTAGCGCCTTTCGTGTTTTTCGTGGATGAACTGAGGTTTTAAGGATTAAGCCAAACTCCTACCAGTCCTGCGCCACCGGATTTTTGCATTCCACCTGAAACAGCTTGCGGTCTTCTAAGCGGATGGCCGTCAGCGGGCCACCCCACAGGCAGCCCGTATCCAGCGCAATCATGTTGGGCGCAAGCTTCAGGCCCAATGCCGACCAGTGGCCGAAAATCACCGTGGCATCGCGGCTCTTGCGCTGGGGCATTTCAAACCACGGCACGTAACCCTGCGGGATATTTTCCACTTCGCCTTTGAACTTGAATTCCATCTCGCCTTGCGGGGTGCAGATGCGCATGCGCGTGAGCGCGTTGGTGATGACGCGCAGGCGTTTGTAGCCGCTGTAATCGTCGCTCCAGCCGCGCGGCGAATTGCCGTACATGTGCTCAAAGAAAGCGGCATAGCTGTCGCCGCGCAAGGCTTGCTCCACTTCGTGCGCAAGGCCGACGGCCTGTTTGACGCCCCATTGCGGCAGCAGGCCGGCATGCACCAAAACGTAATCCCCTTCCGCATACAGCAAGCGTTGTTGGCGCAGCCAGACGAGCAGTTCGTCGCGGTCGGGCGCGGCAAGCACTTCGTCCAGCGTGTCGCTGCGGTGCAGCGCGGCTTCGCCTGCGGCGACCGCGAGCAGGTGCAAATCGTGATTGCCGAGGACGGTGATTGCGCTGTCGCCCAGCGCTTTAACGTGGCGCAGCACTTGCAGCGAGCCCGGCCCGCGATTGACCAGATCGCCCACCAGCCAGAGCTGGTCCTGCGCCGGATCGAAATGCATCTGCTCCAGCAGTTGCTGGAATTCCGCGTAGCAGCCTTGTATGTCGCCGACGGCGTAGATCGCCATTAGGTCGTCGCCCTGTTGCTTGGAACGAAAGCGGAAAAAAGCACGCCCGCGTAAATCGCAAAGAAATGCCCTTCATCGCGCAAGAAAGAATTGAACAGGCAGCCGACGGCAAACGCTACCACCAGGCCCTGCGCCGCAACCCCGTACAACGGCGGCAATTGTTCCGCGATTTTCCATTGGCTATAGAGCAACCAGATAAAACCGAGCAAGCCGACTAGGCCCAATTGGCCCGCGATCGACAAGTATTCATTATGCGGGTTGTCCATTACCAAACCGGGATGGTCGCCGGCATGCTTGGCGGACTCGGCGGCAAAGCTGCCGGTACCTGCGCCCAGCAAGGGATGGTCGGCGACGATGCGCAAACTGGTTTGCCAGAAAATCAGGCGCACGCCGATGGACGACTCTTCGGGTTTGCTCATGGCCTTGTCTATATCGCCGGAACGGCTTTTTATCGCCGGCGAGGTCAGCACGACGGCACTGGTGAGCGCGCCGAGAACCAGCAGGATAACGAGCCAGTATTTCTTCACCCGCGCGCGCTGCTGGATGAGCAGCAAGCCTATCAAGGCTACCAGCACAAAGTGGCCCGTCCGCCCGGAAATCAGGAACAGCAGATCGAAGGCGGACAGCGCGGCGCAGCCCGACCACAACAGCCTTTTTCTCATACCCTCCGCCAGCAACGCATGATGCAGCATCAGGTAAATCGCGAAGGCCAAGTAGAAACCAAATGAAATGCGCCCCCTGAATGGAGCGAACTCCTCGCCGGCGTTTTCGTACACGGGAAGCCAGCCCAAGCGCATGGAAAACGAAACCAGCACCGCCACGCCGATGGCCAGCAGAAACGCGTAATACGCCCGCTGCCGCACTTCGGCCCGGCTGAACATGGAGATCGCTATCGGCAGCAATAACAGTTCGCGATATTTGCCCAAGTGATGCAGCGCATAAGCAATGTCAGATGAAGAATAGAGCACGCCAAGCATGAACAGGCCGAACAGAAACAACGCGGGATAGGTCAACGGGTGCGTTTTGATGCTTGCCCATTTCTCCCTGTAGTGACCGGAAAGGAAATAAGCAAGCACGGCCAGAAACGAAACCACATTCATCAGGGCAATCGGGGCAATCAGCGTAAACACCATCAACACCGCAAGGGTGGGAGTGACGGCTTGCATCCGCGCTTGAAATGGATTCATGTCGTTCCGGGAAGCGTCATTTGACGCGCTTGAAATGCTTTTTGCTCAAATCCATGCCCAGGATTCTTTCCAGTTGCATGCGCCAGCGGTGGCGTCTCTGGCGCATGTCGGGCACATGGTCGGGATCGGGGGTGTAATGCTGCTCCGCCGCATCGCTGGCCAGCCAGTCACGCATCACGGCCGGATGCGTGCCGGTGAAGCGTTCCATCTCGAACGGGTCGCCGTCGGCGTAACTGAACACCGCCGGTTGCTTGCCCCAATACTTGGCGACGCGCTGATTTTTCTCGTTCATTTTCGCCACGCTGCGCACCGCGCCGTAGTGGTAAATATGCGTGCCCGTCATTGCCGCGCGCGGGTAGCGGCCTTTTTTGTTTTTATCCATGACCACAAAGAACAATCCGTCCGGGGCGATGCTGCGGATCGAGTTGCGGATGATGCGCGGTGCCTGGCGGTAACCGGCGGCACCCACCGCAATCCAGTCGGCGCACCCGTAAAAATGGTAGTAGTCGAAAGCCAGCGCTTCCACTTCGGGATCGTCCAGATAGCGCCGCATGGCGGCACGCAGGGTGTCCAGTTCATTTTCGTGCAGCAGCTCGTCGCCTTCCAGGTAAAACGCCCAGTCGCCGGTGCAGTTGAATTGCGCAATCATTTTCTGCTGGCCGTACACGAAACCGCGATCAACCATCTTTTCATTCCACGTGGTTTGAATAATGCGCAGCTTGGGATCGTTGATCGCCTGCAGCGCCTGCAACGTATCGTCGTCCGATGCGCCGACGGCCACCACAAATTCGTCGCAAACCGGCAAAGCCGAACGGATACTTTCCACAAAGGGATAACCCAATATATTGCCGTTGCGAATAAAGGTAAAACCGCTGACTTTCATTTGTTCCCCGGCCCGAAAATATCCGGGCGGATTTTATCCTATTTCTCCGGCACACCTTGCCCTGAACTGCCGTTGCGCCCCCGAATATGGCCCGAAAACCCCACGGAAGCGCTTATTCCCCTTACAATTCGCGCATAGAAAAGACGACGCAAATTTTCCGGCAAAACATTCATGGATCACATCGCAACCGCTCCCGTCCCCGCGTGCCCCGCCTGCGGCTCGGCAGGTCGGCCTGTACAAAGCAACGTCTATGATCCCGACGGCGCGATCGCCGAGCCTTGGTCGTTCAAGCAATGCGTCAACACCGACTGCGGTCTCGTCTGGTTGGATCCGGCACCCCGGCCCGAAGAAATGTGGAAGGCCTACACCACCTACCACACGCACACGCGCAAGACGGGCAAACGTTTGGCGAAAGCCACGCTCAGCCTGGCACACCGGCTCATCAAGCTGTGCCTGCAACCGCTGTGGCTCGCCAACGGTCTGAAACGCGAAGCCGATTACCTGCGCTTCATGACGCTGGCGCAGGTGCCTCCCGG
This sequence comes from Gallionellaceae bacterium, assembly GCA_004297065.1. Lineage (GTDB taxonomy): Bacteria > Pseudomonadota > Gammaproteobacteria > Burkholderiales > Gallionellaceae > PALSA-1006. Next base: position 30,900 of record SCUU01000047.1, on the reverse strand, counting down.
CAAGCTGCTCGATGTCGGCTGCGGCGGCGGACGCTTCCTCAACCGCATCAAGAAGCGCGGCTGGCAGGTAGAAGGATCGGACTTCGACGCACAGGCGGCCAGAAAAGTGATGGCGCGTTACGGCATCAAGACCCATGTCGGCGACCTGCTGCAATGCGCCCTGCCTGCGGACAGTTTCGATGTCATCACCATGAGCCAGACCATCGAGCATTTGTATGCGCCGGAGATGACGCTGCGCGAGTGCCTGCGCATCCTGAAGCCGGGCGGGCTGCTGGTGATGACCACGCCCAACTGCGCCAGCATCGGGGCGCGTGAATTTGACGCGTTGTGGCGCGGCTGGGAAGCGCCGCGCCATCTGCAATTGTTTACGGTCGCCTCGTTGCAGCGCCTCACCCGGCACGCCGGTTTCGAAGTGACCGAGGCGCGCACCTACTCGGCCGGCGCGGCAGTGGTCTACCGCGTGAGCCGCACCAATCAGCTCAAGCCCTCCGGCAATCTATCCTGGCTCGGCGAACTCGGTTTATTGGTCTGGAGCTATCGCAGAGAGCTACAGGAATACCGTGCGCAAGCAAGCTACCCGCATACCGGACAGAATGTCCTCATCTGCGCCCGCAAACCCCTTAATGAATAAACCATGTTCTCCATCCTGATCCCCACCTGGAACAACCTTGCCCTGCTGCAATTGTGCGTGCGCAGCATCCGCGAAAACTCCGCCTATCCCCACCAAATCATCGTGCATGTCAATGACGGCAGCGATGGCACGCTGGCATGGGTGCGGGCGCAGCAATTGGCCTACACGCACTCGCCGCAGAACGTCGGCATCTGTCTTGCGGTAAATGAGGCGGCGATGCACGCCACGCAGGACTACATCCTGTATTTGAACGACGACATGTATTGCTGCCCGGGTTGGGATACTGCGCTCGTGGCGAAGATGCAGGAACTCGATAGCGATTTATTCATGCTGTCGGGAACGATGATCGAGCCGCGCGACTCCGGCAATCCCTGCGTGATCGTGCGCGACTATGGGCGCGAGGCCGATTCTTTCGACGAGGCCAAACTGCTCGCGGAGCTGCCGCAGCAGCACAAGCCCGACTGGTACGGTGCAACCTGGCCGCCCACGCTGGTGAGCAAACGCTGGTGGTTCAAGGTCGGCGGTTACAGCAGCGAACTGTCGCCGGGCATGAGCAGCGACAACGATTTCTCCATGAAGCTGTGGCACGCGGGCTGCCGGATTTTTATCGGCGTCGGCACCTCGCTGGTCTATCACTTCCAATGCAAATCCACGGGCAAGGTCAAGAAGAACAAAGGCACCCGGCAATTCCTGCACAAATGGGGCATCCGCCAATCGGTATTCGACCGCTACTATTTGCGGCGCGGGGAAGTCGCCTCCGGCCTTGTGTTACCCGAGCCGGAAGACACGCGGGAATTCCGCTGGCAAGTGTTGCGCAGCGATTTAAAGCGGCGCTTGAGCTAACAATCATGGCAAGTTTCCTTGCCGTGACCGTTCTCCCTATCCAACCTTCTCCCGATGCCCTCTCCTCAATCCTCTGATGAAACTACTAGCCAATCGACTAAGCACGATGAAACTGTGCAAGTCGCTGGTTATCCCGCACACCCCACCCGCCGTTGGCGGGCAGAGTACAAGAGCGGGAGAGGAGGCGAACGAGAAACGGGTCAAGCAGGCAATCCGCGAAGCGGATGCTCGCAAAGGCAATCTTCAATTCCTGCTGGGGAAAGAACAAACGAATCTCTACGCGTGTTTCAAGTTTGCCGCATTGCGCGCAAGCGCTGGTATTTAAGATAAGTCGTCGCGGCATTCATGCGCGCCACAGCAAAACCCGCCCAACCGTCCAGCACGCCCAGCCACAGGCAGTAAGTCCTGAAGAAGGCCCATGCCGCGCGCAGCGGCGCATCCAGCGGCGTCGCATTCTTGCCACGGTTAAACATCTGCTGCGCCGCCGCCGCAGAATACTGTTCGACCTTGCGCCGCACGTCATCGGAGGTGCGGTAGCTGTAATGCAGCAGGGGGCGGGTCAATCTGGCCGAGCTACCTTGCAAGAGCAAACTTTCATGCACCAGACTGTCGGAAAACTTCCCTTGCGTGCGTTTGAACAGGCGCAATACATAGTCGGGATACCAGCCGCAATGCCTGATGAAACGCCCGCAAAACTGCGACAGGCGCGGGCAATAGAAACCGTCAGCCCGCGCTTGGCCCATAGCCTCCATCAACTCTGCTTTAAGCTCGGGCGTAACGCGTTCGTCGGCGTCGATAGAAAATACCCAGTCGCCCGTGGCGTAACTTAACGCGCGATTTTTTTGCGCCCCGAAACCCGGCCAGTCATGCTGGTAAACGTGCGAAGTAAATTCGCGCGCGATGCCCGCCGTGCCATCCGAGCTGCCCGAATCGACCACAATAATTTCGTCGGCCCAGGACACGCTTTCCAGACATGCGCGAATATTTTCCGCTTCGTTTTTTGTGATGAGGATGACGGAAAGGCGGGGCATTTTCTAATGCGAATTCGGGGTGGGGATATATTCGGGCACCCAGTGTTGCAAGCGCTGGCGCACTTCGGCCACGCTGGCGTAGCGCCAAATGCCGCGATACAAGCTCATGTACCAGAAAATCAACGATTGCAACGGCGCGACCCAGAACAGGGTGCGCCACATTTCGCTTTGATAATTCTGCGGCAGATCGAAATTGAAACGCAGCAGATACGCCACCAGCAAATCGTGCAACATGGCCAGCGCAACATAACGATGATAGTTAAACATGCTGCTTTTGCCCCGTTCTTTTCCACGCGATATCGACTGCCAGCATCAGCAGCGCATAGATACCGCACCAAACAAGGAGTGTCAGCACGGGGAAGGCCACGCGCACGGATACCAGCGCCGACACGCCCGCCGCCAGCATCAGGGCATATTCGAGCAGCGCCACATTGCGATGCCCCCAGCCCATTTGTATCAGGCGTTGATAATAATGCTCGCGATGTGCCTCGGTGATTTTTGCACCGCGCAAGGCGCGCTTTGCCAGCGTGGCGCTGGCATCGGCGATGAACGGGGAAAATACCAGCAGCGGGAACCATACCGCCCAGTAGCCCTGTTGCCAGCCCCATAACCCCATACCTGCGGCCAGGAAGCCCAGCGGAATGGAGCCCGCATCGCCCATAAATACTTTGGCCGGATAAAAGTTATGGTAGAGGAACCCCAACGCTGCCGCGCCGATGGTGAAATTCAGCATGGCCTGCATGTCGTCGTGCGCCATCAGCGCCGCGACGCCATACATGCTGAAACCGAACAGTGCCATGCCGCCCGCCAAGCCGTCCGAGCCGTCCATAAAGTTGTAGAGATTGGTCATCCATATCACGAGCAACAGTGCCGCAAGTGCGATCAGGACGCCGTGTTGCGTTGGCAAACCGGCGCCGCCGACCATGATCGCCGCCGCCACGGTGTGCGCCAGCAAACGCTTGCGCACCGGCAAGCCCTGAATATCATCGAGCAGCGAGACCGCGAACAGTCCGATCAGCGGCAGCACCAGCCACCATGCCAGCGAAGTGAGCATCAACGCCCAGCCGGACAGCAAACCGGCCATCATGCCCACGCCCCCGATACGCGGCACCGGCGTCGCATGCAGGGAACGTTCGTTGGAAATGTCCTGTATCTCTTTGCCGAATTTGCTGAAGAGAATAATCGTGGTCAACAACATGGTGACCAGTGCCGCGACGATGGGGGAGTAATGGCTCATAGATAAGGGCTCGTAAATGAATAACATGGGCTTACGTTGCAACGTATTCGGGATGAGTGCAAGGCGCAAAGCGCAGCGAATGGTTGTTCCATTCGCAAGCTTTGCCAACCCTCAACCCAACCTTCTCCCAGAGGGAGAAGGGGCGATCGTCTCCTCCCCCTCCGGGGGAGGGTTTGGGAGAGGGCTGCCGCAATCGCCCGAATATGCTGCAACCCTCCGGGCTGGGGTCGCTTTGGGCGCATCCCGGTGTTGCGAGCCGCTTGTTGTGAATGACACAACCGCGCGTCTCGCGCCTTGGCCTGCGCCCAAAGCGACCCCAGCGTAAGCCCATGTTATTCATTTACGAGCCCTTAGTAGTTCGATACCACGCGGCAGTCGCTTGCAGCCCTTGCTGCACGGTACACGGCGGGATCCAGTTAAGTTCGCGGCGGATTTTACCACTATCGACCTGCAACGAACCCAGCAGACGTTCGACCTGATCCGCTTTGCCGGTCAAGCGCCCGGCCAGTTGCAACAGCGCCGGCGGGCAGGGAAACAAATGCGCCGGATGCGCCAGCGCCGCGCCCAAGTGCCGCAGCAAATCTGGTGTGGAAATATCCTCGCCGTCGCCGACCAGATAAGTCTGCCCGGCGGCAGCGGGATGCCCGATGCAAGCGATCAAGGCATCGGCCAGATTTTCGACATAAACCAGACTGCGCAGATTGCGCACCGAAGCCAGGGGCAGCGGAATGCCTTTGGCTAACACGCGCAGCATTTGCGCAAAATTGCCTTTCACGCCGGCACCATAAACTAACGGCGGGCGCACGATGACCACTTCCAAACCGGTTTCCTGTGCCACGCGCCGCAAAGCCTGCTCGGCTTCCCATTTGGAAATGCCGTAGGGATCCTGCGCTACGGGGGCATCCGTCTCGGTGAACTTGCTGCCCGCATGCGTCGCTGCGCCGTTCACCTTGATCGAGCTGACATACACTAGGCGCCGCACGCCCGCAGCGACCGCACAACGCGCCAGATGCTCCGTACCCGCCGTGTTGGTGCGGCGGAATTCGCTTAAGGGGTCGGGGGCTTCGTCGCGCATGACATGCACGCGCGCGGCGAGGTGAATGACGACCTCTATCCCTTGCAGGGTGCCCGTCCAATCCGTCTCCGCGTCAATGCCAGATATTTTGATTGCCTCACAACCCGTTAGGTTTGCAGAATTGCGAGATACGGCACGCACTGCCTGCCCTCGCTTTACCAACTCCGCGCAAAGTACGCGTCCGACAAAACCACTTGCCCCGGTCACCAATATTTTCATCTGGAAACCTTTTTCGTTTGCGCCACGCCATGTAAATGTTCAATCAACTGGTCTATCAGACGGCCATGATCAAAGTGCTCTTGATAATACCGGCGGCCATTGTCACCCATGCTTGCGCGCTCATCCGATGACTGCATATATAGCTGCAAGACCGCCTCAGCCAAAGCTCTCGGATCTTCTGCGGGAGTAGCCAACCCCGCCTTGGCCTCTACGACCAACCGCGCACCTTCGCCGTTCAAACAAGCAATGATCGGTCGTCCTGCCGCCATATATGCCTGTATTTTGTTGGGCACGGTCGCCGCGAAAATCGGTCGATCTGCCAAGGTCACCAACAAAGCCGACGCCTTCTGCATAAAACCCGGCATCGTCTCCACAGGAAACCTTCCGGGCAAATGAACGTTCGTTAACCCGCGCAATTGCACCTCTTTCATCATCCATTCCCGCGCGCTGCCATCCCCCAATATAACAAAATGGATGTGCGGATATTCTTTTAGTAATGACGCAGCTTCAACGATCACGCTCACGGCTTGAGCCGCACCGATATTTCCGGCGAACATGACTGAAAATCCTTCGCCTAACCCATCAATTGGGGGAGTATCCCCGGTGGACGGCACCGCAAACGTATCATCCACCGAGTTCGGGTAATACTTGATTGGAGTATCAGTCACCAGCGCGCGAATCGGTTTTTCAAAAGCCCGCGATGGCACCAAAAGCAAATCGCTATGCCTATAGATAAAGCGCACCATCCGCTCAACCAGTTTGAGCACAGCGTGGTTATGCACATGCCCCGTTGCCGACAGACTCTCAGGCCATAAATCTTGCACCCACAATACGACGGGACATTTTTTTAGCCAGCCAAGGAAAATAGCCGGAATGGCTTGAAGTACAGGGGAAGGGGCATAGATAAAAATGACATCGAACTTTTTGTTGCGAAGCATCCAAGGAGCGAACAGCAATCCCGAGATGACGAAAGAAAAATAATTGAGCGCCAACCGCCAACCGCCGCGCCCCCGCGCAAAAAGCGGAACACGATTGATGCCGTAACCATGATGAACCTCTTTCTGGCATCCCCATGCGCGGTAACCGGGAAACACATCCCCGCGCGGATAATTCGGCTTGCCCGTCAACACTTCAAACGCAATACCTTTTTCCTGTAAGGAATTACATATTTCGTTGATACGAAAACCTTCCGGCCAGAAATATAAACTGACAATCAAGACGCGCAATTTATTCAGCCTTATTCAAAACGGGCAGAGAATATCGCGTAACGTCCGACAAACACGTAAATAGTTTGTCCCGGCCAAACATCAATATTTTTTCCAAACGTTGCGATTTACGTAGTCGGTATAGCTGTGGATGATACGCACGACTTTGTCCGAAACATTCGGCATGCTGTAATCCGCAACTTGCCTTAGCGCACGCTCCGTTCCGCGCGGCTGTTTGGTCAAGATGGACAACGCCTGCCGCACCCGCTCAACTTCGAGCCCTACCATCATCACGACCGCCTCTTCCATTCCTTCCGGGCGTTCGTGTGCTTCGCGCAAATTCAATGCCGGGAAATTGAGAATCGACGATTCTTCGTTAATCGTACCGCTGTCGGAAAGCACGGCTTGTGCCGATAGTTGCAATTTGACATAGTCATGAAAGCCAAGTGGCTTTAGCAATTTTACTTGGGCATGAAATTTTGAATTTGTGGCATCAATCCGCTTTTGCGTGCGCGGATGCGTCGATACGATTACCGGCAAATTATGGTCTTCTGCGATCATGTTTAAAACGTCAACCAGCTTGGCGAATGTTTGCGGAGATTCGATATTTTCTTCGCGATGGGCGCTGACAACAAAATAATCGCCCTCGACCAGTCCCAAGCGGCCCAACACATCAGAAGCATCAATCCGGGGCCGGTAGTGCGCCAGCACCTCAAACATCGGGCTACCTGTCTTAATAACCATATCCGGCGACAAGCCTTCCCCGAGCAGGTAGTCGCGGGCAATGGTGCTGTAGGTCAAATTGACATCCGCAGTGTGATCGACAATGCGCCGATTCGTCTCTTCCGGCACGCGCATGTCAAAACAGCGATTTCCCGCTTCCATGTGGAAGATGGGAATTTTTCTGCGCTTGGCCGGAATCACCGACAGGCAACTATTGGTATCGCCCAATACCAGCATCGCTTCGGGCTGCACTTCGGCCAATACTCGATCCACGGCAATAATCAGGTTGCCAATCGTGTGTGCGGCACCTGCGCTATTTGCGGCACTATCCAAAAAATAATCCGGTTTGCGCACGTCGAGATCATTAAAAAAAACCTGGTTTAATTCGTAGTCATAATTCTGGCCGGTGTGCACCAAAATGTGCTCGCAAAACTCATCTAGGCGCGCGAGTACGCGGGATAGCCGAATAATTTCCGGCCTCGTCCCCACAACAGAAACCACTTTAAGTTTTTTCATCAATGCACCTTGTAGACAATCGTATCGGGATGTTCGCGATCAAAAATTTCATTCGCCCACAACATCACGATCATTTCATTATTCCCTACGTTTGTGATGTCATGCGACCATCCCGGAACTGTTTCAACAATCGTTGGAATATCCCCCTCTGTCATCAATTCATGCGTGGCGCCCGTCTCCACGTGGCGAAAACAGAATCGCGCCGTGCCCTGGACAACCAGAAATTTTTCATTTTTGGAGTGATGATAATGTCCGCCGCGCGTTATTCCCGGATGCGCGGTAAAAAATGAAAATTGTCCCGAATCCCTGGTTTTTAACAACTCCACAAAGCGTCCGCGCGAATCTGCGTGAACCGTTACGCCATAAGTAAATTGATCGGGGCGCAGGAAGCTCAAATAAGTTGAGTACAGAGCCCGGGTCAAGCCTGTGCCAACCGCTTCTGTGACCATCGATTCACGGCTCGCTTTGAACAATTTGATTTGTTCCGCCAATCCGCCAACAGTGATCGTGTAGCTCGGGGACACTTCCGGCCACTGCACACCACCGGGAAGCACCTTCAGCAATCGCAAAAAATCGCCGATTACATCATCAATGTAAACCAGCCGGATAATTGACGCCGGATCGTTTATTTGAATGGGCAAATCATTGGCGATGTTGTGGCAAAAGGTAGCGACAACCGAGTTATAGCTCGGACGGCTCCACTTGCCGAACACATTGGGCAAGCGGTACAGGTAAACGGGAACGCCAGTTTCTTGCGACAGCGCTACCAGTTCATCTTCGGCCGCACGCTTACTCACCCCATAAGGATTATCAGTCTCCGCCTGAATGGAGGAAGTGAATAAAACCGGAATCTGACGAGCGCTTGCTCGGATTAAACCGCAAAGCTGCCGAGTTAAAGCGGTATTCCCTTCGGCAAATTCGCCCATCTCTTTAGGTCGATTAACCCCGGCCAAATGGAATACGAAATCGACACCGCCCAGCTTGGCAGCCAAATCAGCCTGCCCCATTTCACGGGTAAAATAAACCGCCTCAATACCTTGTTCGCGCAAATGCACAAGGAGATTTTTCCCTATAAAGCCATTCGCCCCCGTGACCAGCACCCGCATCAAACCTCCGCCTGAGCTAGTTCGCCACGGGCAACCGCTTGCATGAACGGCAATTTCAGCAGCAACGCTTTCATGCCTGCCACGTCCAATCGTGTTGTGTTGTGCGAGTTGTAATCCACCGCCTCAGAAATCTGCACTTCACCCTGTTCCACAAATTTCCCATAGTTCAGGTCGCGCAGATCGGGAGGGACTCGATAGTAGCCACCCAAGTCCTGGGCCGCCACCTTCTCCTCGCGGCTCAGCAAAGCCTCGTAAAGTTTTTCGCCATGCCGGGTGCCAATCACGCGCACCACATGCCCGGGTTTACCCATGATTTGCAACAATGCTTTTGCCAAGACCTCAATCGTTGCGGCGGGTGATTTTTGCACAAAGATGTCACCATTTTTACCGTGCTCAAAAGCGTACAACACTAAATCAACGGCATCGTCCAGCGTCATCATAAACCGGGTCATGCTCGGATCGGTAATTGAAATGGGCTTGCCCGCCAAGACCTGGTCAACAAATAGCGGAATTACCGAACCGCGCGACGCCATCACGTTGCCATAGCGGGTACCGCAGATCACCGTATCGCAATGATCCAGATTGCGCGATGCCGCCACCATCACCTTCTCCATCATCGCCTTGGAAATCCCCATTGCATTGATGGGGTAAACCGCCTTGTCGGTGCTCAGGCAAACCACTCGTTTTACGCCGCTGACGATTGCGGCTTCCAGTACGTTTTCCGTCCCCAACACATTGGTGCGGACAGCCTCCATCGGATAAAACTCGCAGGAAGGAACCTGCTTGAGTGCGGCAGCATGAAAACAAAAATCCACGCCACGAAAAGCCTGGGCCAAGCTACGCGGTTCCCGCACGTCCCCGATATAAAATTTGAGTTTGGGGTTGTCATAGCGCTTGCGCATGTCGTCTTGCTTTTTCTCATCGCGGCTGAAAATGCGTATTTCAGAAATGTCGGTGTGCAAAAAACGCTTCAACACCGCATTGCCAAAAGAACCGGTTCCCCCGGTAATGATCAGTTTCTTATTTGCAAACATAATTGTTATGCCCCAACGTTAACGATGGCCTTCCAGGTGATTTGTGCCGCATGCTCCCAAGTATATTTTTCAACTGCTTTTGCGGCAGCACTGGCAAGCAGTGATTGGCGTTCCTCATCAGCCATCAGTCCGGCAAGACGCAATGCAAAATCTTCCGGCTTGGACGGATCAAAATACGCTACCGCATCTCCACCGAATTCTGCCATCGGCCCGTAGCAAGACACCAGCGCAGGCCGCCCGGATGCCATCATTTCCAAAAGGATATTCGGGCAATTTTCTGTAAATGACGCAAACAAATTGATGCGCGCATTCTGATACGCTGCGGGTAACTCACTATGAGGCACGTTGCCCACCATTATTACCCAACCCGACAAGCCAAGATTGGCAATCTCCTGACGCACCCTATCGCCATAGGGCCGATACTCCGGCCCGACCAGCAGCAGCTGGCCATCGCCGCCCCGCTGACGGTAAAGCTTAAACCCGCGCACCACTTCCAATTGCGCCTTGTAGTGATCCACAAAAGATACGTACAGAAAATAGTCCCCATCGGGCAACCATTTTGGCCTTGGCAAGGGTGATTCTAAACTCGCCCGAAAAGAGTGGTGAATACCATGCGGCACGACCACACTTGATCCGCGCAACGACTTTAATTTCTGCTGCATGAATTTCCTAGCGAATTCGGAAATGAAAATCACCAAATCGGCGCGGCGCATGGATGCAGACAAGCCGCGCTCTAACAACCAATCGCGCAAGCGACGATACCCGTAAGGATATTTGACTCGCTGCACATGATCGAAAGGAAGCATATTTTGAAAAGTGACCGCCGTTAACATGGTGGACGGCAACGACCTCGGCAGAAGTCCTCCGGGCGAAAAAAACAAATCAATATTTAATTTCTTCAGTAACGCAACCAAACGAACCTCTTCCCAGGCAGCGCGCAACAATGGATTTTCAAGCGACGCCCGCTCAATCCGAACGACATTCGGCGGCAAATCGGCCAAATGAAATGAGGGTTGCACCAGCACAAAAACCTGCAATCCGCTATCCTGTGGCACATGCTTGAGCAGATTCAGCAAATAGGTTTGGCCGCCGCCTAAGCGCGCCGAGAGTGCATTGATAAATATTCGCATAAATATATTTTCAGCGGCTGCGGCTAGGCGCCGTAACCTTGCGGGTTCATCGACTGCCAGCGCCACGCATCGCGGCACATATCTTCCAAACCGAAACGCGCTTGCCAGCCCAACAAACGAGCGACAGCCGCAGAGTCGCGGACATCCGCATTATAAAAATCAGGTGCGCGCTGCGCGATTCGTGTAATTCGCTCAATCACATCAATGCGGCTATTGCTCAGGTTATCCAGAATAGCCACCGCATGACCCGCATCCAGCAAAGCCACACAGGTATGGGGGCCAATATATCCGGCACCTCCGGTTACCAGGATGCGCATTTTCTACACCACCCAAAAACCGGCGAAATAGTCACTTGCCACAAGCTTATCCAATCAGTCATGTTGCGCAACTTTCGTGTGAGAAAACAACTCAGGTATTCCGTTGCGCATTGGATAATTCGCCCCGCAGACGTTACATACAAGCTGCCCCTCACTGCGCACCAGCCTGTCCGAATGGCAATCGGGACAACGCAACAAGGACAACCAATCAATTTGACAGTTTCGGCTGCGCTGCGATGACCAGGCTCTCATGGTATCCAAAAGCCTTTGCCGAATTGACTTCGTGCTTGCCACATTAGGAGTGGAAAATACATCTGTGGGCGGCGGCCATGTCGCATCAACATCGGGATTGATTACTACAAAATCGATTTTGTCCTGCCAGTAATAGCGGACATGGAAAACAAAAGGATGTGCGGGGATAAGTTCTCCAGCAATGTATGGTTTTGCGCGATCGCTATAAAGCTCAACCAAAGTTTCATCCACCGTCGATTGCGGCTTTTTCCGAATCACCAGCTTGCCTTGGCGCACAGTAATTTCCAGACGGTGATCGCGATAGGGGTTAATCCGCTCCATAAAGGCGTCCGGCACCTCGATGTAGCCGGCCCGCGCCACGCGCTGCAATTCGCGCAGGAATTTTTCCGGGTCAGTCGAGTGTTCAAAGACATGAGAGGCAATCACAAAATCAAATGACTTATCTTTAAACGGGAGATTTTCGACAAAACCCAATACGGTAGGGCGATCTGACTTAAGCGGCACCCAATGGCGTTCGCGCGTTTCCGCGTAGGCATCCAGCAACACATTGGCTCGCGCATAAGGATTTCCGCCGGAGCCGACTTCCAGCACCAAGGCGTTTGCCGCTACCGGGCAATACAGCCTACGTAAAGCCCAGGCAATTTTTTCCATGCCCAGATAATTGAAGAAGCGCATTGCGCCCGACTCTGATTCAATCACGCACTTTCTCCCTGTTCAACTTTACCGAAGCCACCCAGTCCAACACCTGTTCCATGCGCGCAACGACATTGTGCCCATCCGCAATAACGCGCCGATAGCCGTTGGCAGCAACGGCTTGCCGCAGTTTCTCATCACCGAGATACAACTTCAACTTTGCAATCATTTCTTCCCTGGATTTGAAAAAATCGGCCTCTTCGCCCTCCTTGTACAGGCTGGCAAGGTCATCGGTATATTCTGAAAGCATCAACGTTCCCGTCGCGGGAATTTCAAAACAGCGTCTGGTGTAGGTATCACGATTGAGCTTGGACAAAAAACACAATGCAATTTTGGCACCACATAAGGCCTTGTTATATTCCTCGCCCAACACTGAATCCACCGGGAGCATTTGCTTTAATTCCGGAGATTCTTTCAGCTTTGAATTCCATTCGGGACCGAACAACTTCAGTTTAAAACCATGCCGCACCAACTCCTCCAAATACTGTTTTCTATCATCCGCCTCGTAATGCCCGATAAACACCACATCACATTCATACCGGCTCGTATCTTCGGCAGAAAGCGTAACGGGATGGTTGCGCTCCGGGAAATACCAGGAGCGCAACAGTTCTACACGCTTCGCACCGATCCGCAGAAAATCATCGAGATTGTGATGACGGTACCCAAGCATCAGGTCATACACCGGCACCGCATGGAAAAAATGCCGCCACAGCGAATACGGATGGCCTTTGGCAAACGGATCATCGTTGTTGTAACCCACCAGTGTCGCGCCGGGAATGAGTTGCTTGATTTTCTTTAAAGTGCCGGCGGTAATGTGCGTACCGCGATACACAAAAATCATATCGGGCACAAAACCAGCCGCCGCACTCATCAAATCCCGGTTCAGACGCCAAATAATCGGGCCAACAATGAATCGGTTTTGCAGTTTTTTATAGAAAGAATCAATCCGGTTACTTGGCTTGAAATAATCGTGCCATGAGAATTTCGATACTTCATGCCCCAATGATTGGAACGCATTAAAGACGGCCTGTTCATGCAGCTCGGAATGCCAATCACCTACAACCAGGATTTTCAACGTGACTCACCGCGATAAACATTGCCCAAACTTGGCGTGTGCCCCAAACGTTTTTTAATCCACACAATCAACCGCTCCACGCGCTTGGTGCCCAAAATCAAAATGGCAAAAAACCAAACGAGGAATAACGGTGACCGCGCCAAGCCCAAGCGCGCCAGGGACCACCCGTATTTCAAGAAAATGCCTAACGGCTTTTGCGCCTGGATTGCCAGAATCGGGTAAGAATAATTGGCAATGTCGCGCACAATCGGCCTGAAAATTTTAACCTGCCGTTCCCGCTCGATATATTGAGCGATGGCTAGCATCCCCCGCATAAAATGCACCGACGATTCCGGGGTTTGTTCCTTCGGCTGAAACTTGCCTTGCTCTGCGGCGCTATTGCCGAAATCCGGCACGCCGCCATTGCGGTAAAGCACGATCACATCCGGCAGATAAACCGCATTCATCTCTACGAGGATGTTTGCGACCAGATACAACTGGTACAACAACGTGCCATCAAAGCGAGTTGTCGCGCTACGCAGCGCAGCTTCCCGCCGAATCACCATGCCCGGAATAACCACCGAGCGCCGGTAAATCGTGCTGATCGTTTGCGCGCCTGCCGGGAAAAATAGCTCTTGGTCAAAGTAGCGGAAGGTTTGCACGATGTTGTCCGGCGAGCCCTCAAAAGCGGCATAGCTACGCAGTAGCACGCCGATATTGGGATGCCGGCTTAACGCGGCAGCAACTTTGGCCAAAGCCCCCTCGCACATTAAATCGTCATTGCCCATAAACAAACAATATTCACCCTGCGATTTTTCAAACAGGTTGCGCAGGTTGCCGTCGTAGCCGAGATTTTCCGAATTCTCAAAATAGCGGATCAATCCCGGATGGATGCTGCTATATCGATTAACCACTTCAGCGATTTGCTCGCGCTGCGGCGAGCGGTCTTCGCAAATAACAATCTCAAAATCGTTGAAATCCTGCGCAACAATCGAGTCCAGCAATTCTGGCAAAACCCCAGCCCGGTTGTAAGCGGGAATACAGACAGAAATTTTAGGCGGCATGTGTCGACCCTTTATTTTTCATGGCAATGCCGAGCACAAGCAGCGCGTACAGTCTTGCGCCATTGGCTCGCCCCCGGAATAAACCGTCAATCAAATTTTCTATTTCGCCGCGATTGATGCACTCGGGAAGATATTGCATGTAGTTTCTTACCATGCCGCATTTGTCCGCCCTCATCCAGTCGTCTAGCGGAATGGAAAATCCCTGTTTACGCCTGGTATCCAATTGCGCGGGCAGCAAACGCCGGGCCAGAATCTGCTCCACTCTTCTGGTCTCGCCGCCCTGCACTTTCCAATTGCTCGGGATTCTGGAGAAGGCGAATTCCATCAAACGATAATCGAGAAATGGGGTGCGCGCCTCCAAACTGACCGCCATACTGGCCCGATCCACCTTTACCAAAAAATCGTCCGGCAGGATGCTGCCGAAATGCGAGCGCGTCATGCAGTCCACGGCATCCTTGCCCGCATTGAACAAGTCCAGCAACAAATGCTCGGGAGCCTCATGCTCCCCCTCCAGTTGTCGCAGATACTCCGGCAGAAATATCCGCTTGCGCAATGCGATGTCAAAATAGGGGGAGCCCCATATTTGTTGCTCCAACGCGCCGCCGCGCAAAGAAGCCAAGCGATTGCGCCCCCGCACTCCCGCAGGAAGCAGTCCGGCCAGATGGCTTGTTCCTGCGAGCAACGGTCGAGGTATCCAGCCCAGCCGTTGTTGCGAGGCCAGTGCCAGCGGGTAGTCTGAATACCCCCCGAACAATTCATCTCCCCCGTCCCCGCCCAAAACGACGGTGACGTGCTGGCGGGTCAGTTTCGAAATCAGATAAGAAGGAATCAGTGATGAATCCGCCAACGGCTCGTCAATCAAAAAAGCAATTTCCTCAAGATCGCCCAATGAGGGCATTGCCAATTCCAGAACGTGATGGTCGCTGGACAGATGATTCGCCACGCACTGTGCATACGACGCTTCGTCCAGCTTGCTGCCGGGCAAAGAAAGAGTAAATGTCTTGATTGGCGCGGAAGACTGCCGTGCGGCGATGGCGGCAATAAGACTCGAATCCAAACCGCCGCTGAGCAATACGCCCAACGGCACATCACTCACCATCCGCAATGAAACTGCATCATTGAGCAGCGCCTCCGCCTCATCGGCCAGCACTTCGCCGCTTGCGCAAGCATCGGCGCGATTCTCGGGCAATTGCCAATATTGGCTCACCTGCAAATCAAACGTTTTCAAGTTCAACCGTCCGGCATGCGCCGGGGGGAGTTTCTTAACGCCTTCAATAAAACACTGTTCGCCCGGAATGTAGCCCAGCGCCAGGTAGTAATTGAGCGCGCTCAACGAAACTTCCCCTCCATGCGAAATGGCTTTCAGCTCGGAAGCAAACTCAAAACTCTGCTGGTCGTAAAAATAATAAAACGGCTTTTTCCCGGCGCGGTCACGCGCGAAAAAAAGGCTGGGCGCCGTCAGATTGTCGCCGCGATCATAAATGACAAAAGCAAACATGCCGTTGAAACGGTTGAGGCAAGACTCGCCCCACGCCTGATAGGCGATCAGCATCACCTCGGTATCGCTGTCACTATGAAACTTGAAACCCTGCTGCTGCAATGCACTCCTGAGCTCGCGGAAATTGTAAATCTCGCCATTGAACACGATGGCATATCGCCCATCCCCGCCCACCATAGGCTGATGCCCTGCCGGAGAAAGGTCAATGATGGCAAGACGGCGATGCCCCAACCCCACGCGCCCATCGCCGCTTAACCATACCCCCGCGTCATCGGGGCCACGATGCGTGAGCGCATCACGCCGGCGAATCAAGCTATTCCGGTCAACCGCCGCATCACGTTTTGCAATGCCGTTTATGCCGCACATGATGCAGAGTCCTTAAGCGTATTTAGCAGCGAGCCGAAACGACCATCCCAAGTGTGTTGTGCGAACGCGCGCTGTTGTCCGGCATGGGCAATCGCTTCACGCTCGGCATCGTGTGCAAGGTAATAGCGAGTTTTTTCCACGCACTCCGCAATCGAGCGATACGTTGCGATCTCTCCGCCAACAGTAAACAAAGTATGCAGATCGGGATTGTCGTGAGTCAGATAAAAGCTTCCCGACATCGGCGCATCAAAGTCGCGCAGCTTCAAGGCATAAAAATCCGAACAATGACCTATCGTGCCCACGCCCAAAACAATCTTGGATTGCGCAAATAGCATGGGGACTGACTCGGTGTCTATGCGTCCGCCTTCCCAACCGCCACCGAAAGCGGCAACGCGAACCCCCGCCCCGCGCAGTGCATTCACAATTTGTTCGCGTATGCCATAACGTCCCCCAACAAAGCAGACATCATGAATTTTGGGCAAGCCCGGCATGGGATGAAAAATTTCCGGATCGCTCGCTTCGGGGAAAAATAATGCGGGACAACCTTCCTTCATATACCAATCGGCGCATTCCGGTGCGGCGGTCAGCGCCAAATCTATATGCGGAATGAGCGAATATGTTCCACCCCATACCCCGTTAATTTTTTCACCCCAATACTGGTGACGATCATCCATCGAGATGTTAACGATGAACGTGCCGCAAGCCTCCCTTATACGGCTGAAAATTTCAGGCTCGATCAGACACCCCCACGTTTGGGCAATCAAAATATCCGGCGCTTTCCCTTGCGCGGCCTGCGCCTGAATCAACTCCCATAGCCGCCCGGTATTCGCGCGTTTTCGAGCTGGCGGTGGTGCGGGATCATTTTGCCCATAGCTTCCGTCCGCACGCGTGAAATAAGTCAGCTCCGAAATCTTCGCCAATGCCTGCAAAGTACCGCTACGATCTTGCTGCTCGTCCGTACCCAGGAAAAAAATGCGTAGCGGTCTGTCAATCAGGGTAAATGGATTTTGCCCGGTCAGGCGTTCGCTGAACAAATACCGAAACGAGTTGCCCAGAGGGAGCTTTGCATAGCGGGCGACTGTTGCGCGATACGCATTTTTTACCTCAGCCGATTTGTAGCGGGCATTCAATGCGCGCAACCACGCAAGTTTCTTTAGTTCAGAAATAAAGCTCATGCATGCATCCAACCTATCTCACCTAAATATGCGTAGCGCACAACCAATAGGCGTAGGCCTGAGAAAATATTTTTCCATGTTCAAGGCTTTTGATGAATCCGGCTGCAATGCTTTAGCCAAATTTCGAATTTCGTCATCCGATTTGAGGTGCTGATACATATGAGAGCCGAAGCAATCATATGTATTTAGGCTGGTACTTTTGAATTGCCGCTTGATGCGTACCAAAAAAGGCTCAGACTGTATCTGGGGAACATCACCTCGTACACAAAAACCTGATTTTTCCAACAACCAACCCAATCCTGGCACCAACCGCAAAGCACCCATAAGATACGAGTAAGCCATAATCACCGCAAAAGGCATTCGTGAAAGTACTGCACGGAGCGGCTGATAAACCAAATGGAACCGCGTCCAACGTACCCAGCCTTGATCGTTTAAGGGATAACAATTGAACACAAATTCTCCTCCGGGCGCTGTCAAAGCGTAGAGTGCATGTGCCGTTTTTTCTACCGAGGGGGTATGTTGAATTACATTATGACAATAGACGATGCCGTCAATACATTGATCACGTAGCGGAGGCGCGTCAATAGAGCACTGAATCACATCCACATTTTTTATTCCCGAAAGATTGCGCTTCACAACATCATCAACCGAATGAGACAAATCCATCAGGATGACGTGCTCTGCACCATATTCCGCAAACCACTTGGTTTGTGATCCGCTCCCTCCTCCGGCATCAACAATTACCTTCCCCTTAAACGCATCTGTCGTACCAAAGGTATTGGCTACCGTATGTGTGATCCAGTTAATTTTGAAATCTGTAAAGTTGAAGTGATTCCATTCATCGCCAAATGACTCTACTGTTTTGTTAGGCACGAAATCCACAAATCGAGGAATACCATTAATGATGGGATAGCGCTTGCCAGAAGTAGCTACCAGCTCCCCAGACAGAATATTTCCATCTGGATCAGTAACAGCATCAACAAGCTGAAGCGACGACTTAGTGATGGGTTCACAGATAAAATCTAGGAGACGCGGCGTCATAAGTTAACCTTATTTTTATTGCTTTTAAAGCCATTCCAATTTGGGCAGGCGCATAGCTATTTCTGACGCTGCGATTCCAAATGGACAATCTCAAACCTAAACATCTCGACGTACCCAATTTTCCCAGACAAAGTTGAATTGATAGGTTGAGTTATGCGTTTTTGATAATTCAATACGAATAGCCTCCATTCTCGCTTCCGAATCTGGGCCAATATCGTGGAACTGAATCTGAATATTTTTTATATTATTTATTAATCCAGTTTCTATTAGTCTTGGCATCAACTCGTATTCGCCCCCCTCAATGTTGATTTTCAACAACTCAATGTTCTTTATTTCGTGATCAGCAAAAAAAACTGCCGCATCCTCAAACTGAATCGATTCTTTTTTTGCTGAGTCCCTATACAAGGAAGTACCGTCGTCCCCCAAGGCAATCATTTCTTGGCGGTGGCTTGCGCCAAGCGCCAAACAAAACACTTCAATCTTGGGGTTTCTTGCGAATCTTTTTGAAATTTTTTCTGCAAATGATTTAACCGGCTCAAAAACCAACACGCGACAATTAAATCGGGCATATATATCAGACGCCCACTGACCTTTATATCCCCCTAAATCAATGACTAATGAGTCACCGTTTAAATCGTAGTCGAACCTAAGGCTTTCATCCCCGTCTTCCGCGAACCATCGTCTAACTTCTTTGTCGTGCTCTGTTGGGAACAACGATATTCGAACCCGAGTAAGAACTCGCTTTAAAATAGAATTCATTTGATTATCCTAGTAACTCTTGCTCACGAAAAATGAAATTGTGTGTCTTGAATGATGAAATGCCATTGGCCACTGAATAGACTTCTTCCAAAGTAATTTGCTGCGCATTTGTATCTGCACTAAAAGCTTGATAGCCGTTTTGGAAAAACAATTGGAACACGCTAATCAAATTAGGATTTATCTCGATGCCCTCTGGTTGATGATCCTTAGTCATGATTTCAACTAGCCAAATTGGCTTGGGGTCATTGGCCAGCATTTTACCCGCCCCCTCCAGCATCCATCTTTCTGCGCCTTCGATATCAACAAGCAATAGCGCCCTTTTCCCTTCGAGCCGCTTGTTGAGGATTAAATCCATCGTCGAGCATGGCACGATTGTCTTATAACTCTCGGGGATGCCTGCCCAGCCCTTAACAAGAGAGGCCCCTGTATCACCGCCGTATATTTCCAGAATGCCCACGTTATTCGAAAGCGCTATCGGAAATATTTCCGCGCCATTCCATCCGTTGGCTGTAATATTTTTGCACAAGAAGCGCAAATTTCTTGGCATCGGCTCGAAGGCAATCACCGGCTTGCCCATGCTTAATGCGTGGCAACAGTAATATCCAACATTCGCCCCCACATTGACGAGAACATCTACTTCGTTGAGCAGCTTCCTGACCAATTCAGTTTCTATGGGCTCAAAAATCCCTTGTGCCATCGCCGCGTTGCCCGCCAATTTAAAGCCCCATGGCGTTGGCTGCGGCTCTTCCATTCCATCCAGTTGATCACGCACCCCCCGATACATAGCCGCGATGCGGGGAAAGCGGCCTACTAAGGGCTTGACCAGCATTATTAGCCACTTTAACAAAAACATTCTTTTTCGCCCCCCTTGTTAACCAGTATCACCATCCAAGCAAAATACAGTATCGAAAACACAAGTCCGGCACAAATAACCCCCGTTATGCCATACCAATATGCGCCAATAAAATTGATTGCTATGCCCAATAGGGCGGTAATTATTTTGGCAGCCATCATTTCGCGCGTTTTCATTTGTGCCTGCAAATTGGAAGCCAAGGCCTGTCCCGACGCAAATACGCCACCCGAAATAACGATCCATGGCAGCAGGTAAGAAACACTGCGATATTTTTCGGCGACTAAAATCCAGAATATTTGGCGATGCAAGAGAAGTGCCCCTAAAAAAGCAACTCCGGTCACTCCCAAACTTAACCAGGTTAATTTCCAACTCAAACCATTCACGCCCGCATTGCGTTTGCTATCGCGCGCATCACCCGCACGCTGGTACAAAATCGGCACCAGAAATTGCATTGCCATCCCGGTGAGCAGCGAAATCGGGTAATACCCCAATTGATAAAGCACGGCGTAACTGCCCACATCGCCGATCGTGGAAAAAACCTGCAACGCCCAGCGGTCAGAAGCAAGTTGCAGCCAAGTAAAAACGCCAAAAATTCCGATGGGCCAGGAAAATTTCCATATTTCATCCTGCCAATTTCTTTTATTTTCGCCGAATGTGCTGCCGCGAATAATATTTTGGAAAAAGTATATCTGCGACCCAAGTATGAGCAAGGCGGCAATCATATAACCAACCATCGCCACTGTGCTGCCCATACCCAGCAACAATATCAACCCTGCGGCCACCAACGACCTTAATAACGGCTCGACGCCCTGATGGATTGCAACAATGGATCGCTGCCGTGCCGCCATTTGAATACCGGCGAGATTGGCGCTATAGCCGCTCAGGATTGCGAAGGCCAAAGCGCTCGCCGTAATGGCGACCCACTGCATTTCCCCTGCGACCATCAAGCCCGCAATAGCAAATACAGTGATCAGAAAAATCAGCGCGGTGGCACGCAGCACTAATTTTTTTACTGCCTGCAAATAGCCTGCAAGATCGCCATGCTCGACTGCCGGCGCATAAAAACGGATGATCCCGCCGCCCAATGGACCGAGAATGATTTGGTTTACCAAGGTGGCGACGGTCATTCCCAGCGCAAGTTCGCCGTAAGCATCGGGGGGCAGCAGTTCTGTTAGCAGCCTCACTCCCGCCAAAGAGCCCACCACCATCAACACCTGCCCAAAGACTATCCAGCTTCCTTCTTTGAAAAGCCTGCGCGAACGCCCAGTCTTTAGCATGACTGAACACAATTATTTTGGAGCATGGTAATTGGCATACCAGTCAATGAACTCGCCTACGCCTTTTTGCAGCGTCGTGGATGGCGCAAAGCCAAACTCATCGCGCAACTCGCCAGTTTCCGCATAGGTGGCAACCACATCGCCCGCCTGCATGGGCAGCATGTTCTTGACCGCCTTTTTCCCCAACTTATTTTCTATTGTTTCGATGAATGCCATCAATTCGACCGGCTGGTGATTGCCTATGTTGTACACCCGATAGGGGGCATAACTGCTGGATGGGTCAGGATTGGCTGTATCGAAAACAGGATTGGGGGCAGCAGGCTTGTCCAATACGCGCACTACACCTTCGACAATGTCATCCACATAAGTAAAATCTCGCTGCATTTTCCCGTGGTTGAAAACATCAATCGGCTTCCCCTCAAGAATCGCTTTAGTGAATAACCAAGGTGCCATATCCGGCCTGCCCCAAGAACCATACACGGTAAAAAAACGCAGCCCGGTCGCAGGAATTCCATACAGGTGACTATAGGAATGCGCAATCAACTCACCCGCTTTTTTTGTGGCCGCATACAAGCTGACCGGGTGATCGACGTTGTGGTGCACCGAGAAGGGGACTGTGGTATTCGCGCCATAAACACTGGAGCTGCTGGCGAATACAAGATGCTCGATTTGGTGATGGCGGCATCCTTCCAGAACATTGGTAAAGCCGACCAAGTTGCTTTGGATATACGCAAGGGGGTTTTGCAGTGAATAGCGCACACCGGGTTGCGCCGCCAAATGGACGACTCGCTGAAAATTGTATTTGGCGAACAGTTTTGCCACGCCACCCGAATCGGTAATGTCCAGTTTGAAAAAAGAAAATCTCTCAAAGCTTTTTAATTGCGCCAGACGGTTTTCTTTCAGGCGAACATCGTAGTAGTCGTTCAGGTTATCTATTCCGACAACGACATCGCCGTGCTTCAACAACCTCAAGCAGGTGTGCATGCCGATAAATCCGGCGCAACCGGTAACCAATACTTTCATTTAATCGTTCCCGAACAAATCGCGGCTAATAATTTTATCTGCCACATCGCGTATATCGTTTGTAATCCGGTTGGCCACAATGACGTCGGCATCCTGCTTGAATTGCGCCAAGTCGTTCACCACTCGTGACCGATAGAATTCTGTTTCCTTTAGCGCAGGCTCGTACACGATGACCTCAATGCCTTTGGCTTTGATGCGCTTCATGATGCCTTGGATGCTGGATGCGCGGAAGTTGTCCGATCCCGCCTTCATGATAAGCCGGTAGATGCCAACAACTTTTGGATTACGCTTAACGATACTTTCGGCAATAAAGTCCTTGCGTGTAGTGTTCGACTCGACGATGGCGCGGATGAGATTTTGCGGAACGGTATTGTAATTGGCCAGCAGTTGCTTGGTATCTTTGGGCAGGCAGTAGCCACCGTAACCAAATGACGGGTTGTTGTAGTGATCTCCAATGCGTGGGTCAAGACAGACCCCCTGGATGATCTGCCTGGTATCCAGTCCGTGCGTAGCAGCGTAGGTATCCAGTTCATTGAAGTAGGCCACCCGCATGGCAAGATATGTGTTGGCAAACAGCTTGACCGCTTCGGCTTCGGTGGAATCGGTAAACAACACTTTGATGTCTTGCTTGACGGCTCCTTGCTTGAGCAGGTTGGCGAATATCTCGGCGCGTTGCGAGCGTTCGCCCACAACAATGCGGGAAGGATGAAGATTGTCGTAAAGCGCGCGCCCCTCGCGCAAAAATTCAGGCGAGAAAATCAGGTTGTCGCAATTGAATTGCACTCTGGCTTTGGCGGTATAGCCGACCGGCACAGTGGATTTGATGACCATCACGGCTTGCGGATTGATGCCCAACACATCCCGAATGACAGCTTCTATCGAGCGGGTATTGAAGTAGTTTGTTTCGGGATCATAGTCGGTAGGGGTAGCGATGATGACGTAATCCGCGCCGGCGTAGGCCTCTTTCTTATCGAGGGTTGCTTTGAAGTTAAGTTTTTTATTTGCGAGGAAGTCTTCAATCTCGGCATCCTCGATGGGCGATTGCATGCGGTTGAGCATCGCCACTTTTTCAGGAGCGATATCGAGCGCAATGACTTCATTGTGTTGGGCAAGAAGGAGGGCGTTAGAGAGTCCGACGTAGCCGGTTCCGGCGATGGCGATTTTCATATTCTATATTCCAGACTGTCTCAAATTTTATCCAGCATATCTTGGTAGGATAAGACGACGCCGTCCTTCAGAAGGACTTTTCTTTTCCAGCCCAGCGCGTTGATGCGCGACACATCCATTACCTTGCGCATCGTGCCATCCGGCTTGCCTGCGTCAAAACTGAACCCCCCTTTGAAACCGACCGTTTCAGCGATTAGCTCTGCCAATTCGCGAATCGTGAGGTCTTCGCCGCAGCCAATATTGACCAGCGGCGGCTGTTCATCATTGAACAGGCTTTGCAGCTTGCCTTCGTCTTGCTCTAACAAGAAGATGCAAGCATCGGCCATGTCTTCGCTATACAGAAATTCACGCTTGGGAGTGCCTGTGCCCCATACGATTACTTCCTTGTCGCCGCGCTGTTTGGCTTCGTGCATCTTGCGTATCAGCGCGGGCAAAACGTGCGAATTGTTGAGGTCATAGTTGTCGTTCGGACCATACAGATTGGTCGGCATAGCGGCTATATATCGGGTGCCATATTGCCGGTTATATGACCAGCACATTTCGATGCCGGCAATTTTGGCCAACGCGTAGGGGCGATTGGTCGGCTCCAGTTCGCCGGTCAGCAGATATTCTTCCTTGATCGGTTGCGGGCAGTTTTTTGGATAAATACAGGAAGAACCCAAAAACAGCAGGCGCTGCACGTTGTTACGCCATGCCTCGTGAATAACATTAGTCTGGATAGCCAGATTTTGCTGGATAAACTCGGCGCGGTAAGTGTTATTTGCCTGAATACCGCCCACTTTGGCTGCGGCCAGCAAGACGTATTCCGGCTTTTCTGCCGCAAAGAAATTCTGTACGGCGAGCTGATCGGTCAAATCCAGCTCGGCATGAGCGCGCAGCACCAGATTGGCGTAGCCTTTGGACTGAAGCCTCCTCACCAAAGCCGACCCGACTAGACCCCGGTGACCTGCGACGTATATCTTGGCATCTTTTTTCATGTCAGGTCTGCATCACTCGTGATAATCGTAAGCCGCGAAGCCGTGCTTCTTGACCAGCTCATCGCGCTCCGCACTCTTGAGGTCTTCGCGCACCATTTCTGACACGAGTTCCTCAAAAGTGGTTTTGGGCGTCCAGCCGAGTTTGTTTTTTGCCTTGGTCGGGTCGCCCAGCAGAGTTTCCACTTCGGTGGGGCGGAAATAGCGCGGGTCAACCTGGACAATGCATTTTCCGGTAGCGGCGTTGTAGCCTTTTTCATCGACGCCAGCACCTTCCCAGCGAATTTCGATACCCAGCTCTTTGGCCGCCGCGTTGACGAAGTCGCGCACGCTGTATTGCACGCCGGTGGCGATCACGAAGTCTTCGGGGCGGTCTTGTTGCAGCATGAGCCATTGCATTTCGACGTAATCTTTGGCGTGCCCCCAGTCGCGCAAGGAGTCCATGTTGCCGAGGTACAGGCAGTCTTGCAGGTCGAGTTTGATGCGCGCCAGCGCGCGGGTGATTTTGCGGGTGACGAAGGTTTCGCCGCGGATGGGAGACTCGTGGTTGAACAGGATGCCGTTGCAGGCGTAGATGCCGTAGGCCTCGCGGTAGTTCACGGTGATCCAGTAGGCGTACATTTTGGCTACCGCATACGGGCTGCGCGGGTAGAACGGAGTGGTTTCTTTTTGCGGGATTTCCTGCACCAGGCCGTACAGTTCGGAGGTGGAGGCCTGGTAGAAGCGGGTTTTCTTTTCCAGGCCGAGGATGCGGATCGCTTCGAGGATGCGCAGGGTGCCGATGCCGTCGGCATTGGCGGTGTATTCGGGGGTCTCGAACGAGACGGCCACATGGCTCATGGCGGCGAGGTTGTAGATCTCGTCCGGCTGTACTTGCTGGATGATGCGGATGAGGTTGGTGGAGTCGGTCAGGTCGCCGTAGTGCAGTTTGAAATGCGCGTTGCTGACATGCGGGTCCTGATACAGGTGGTCGATGCGGTCGGTGTTGAACAGGGAGGCGCGGCGCTTGACGCCGTGTACGAGGTAGCCCTTCTTCAGCAACAGTTCGGCCAGATAGGCGCCATCCTGTCCGGTGATGCCGGTAATCAATGCAACTTTGGCCATGGTTAAACCCGCTCTCAATAAAATTCAGAAAAATTCAGATTAAAGATAGCTTGCGCAAATAAGGCGCGCATTATAATTCAGCCCCGTTGTTCACCGTGGAAAAATCTCCTATGCTCTATCCCGTCATCCTTTCCGGCGGTTCCGGCACACGCCTCTGGCCGCTGTCGCGCGCCGCGTTGCCCAAGCAGTTTTTGCCTCTGGTTTCCGAGCAAACCCTGTTTCAGGAAACGCTGCTGCGCCTGCGCGGCCTCAACGATATGGCCGCCCCCATTGTGGTGTGCAACAACGAGCATCGCTTTCTGGCCGCAGAGCAATTGCGCGCCATCGACGTGTCACCGCTGGCGTTGATACTCGAGCCTTTCGGGCGCAACACCGCTCCGGCGGTGGCCGCCGCCGCCTACGTAGCGCAGGATGCCGATGCCACCCTGCTGGTCTTGCCCGCCGACCACCTGATTCAGGATGTGGCCGGTTTCCACCGCGCCATCCAGGCCGCGCTGCTGCTGGCGCAACAGGACAAGCTGGTCACCTTCGGCATTACGCCGGATGAACCGGCCACCGGCTTCGGTTACATCGAACGCGGTGCGGCTTTATCCGCGACCGACCAAGCCTATGCGGTCGCACGCTTCGTGGAAAAACCCGATCTGGCAACCGCGCAAACTTTCCTCGCTTCCGGCAACTTTTTCTGGAACAGCGGCATGTTCGTCTTCAAGGCCGCGACCTACCTCGCCGAGTTGCAGCGGCATCGCCCCGACATCCATGCCGCCGCACAGCGCGCCTGGCAACTCAGCCAGCGCGACCTCGATTTCTGCCGCCTCGACGAAGCCGCATTTGCCGAGTGCCCGTCGGATTCCATCGACTACGCCGTGATGGAGCGCACGCAGGCGGCGGCCATGGTGACCGTGGACATCGGCTGGAACGACATCGGCTCGTGGTCGTCGCTGTCCGGCACCTGCGCGCATGATGCACGCGGCAACGCGGTGCGCGGCGATGTGTACGTCGCCGAATCCGACAACTGCTACCTGCGCGCGGAAAGCCGTATGATCGCGGCCATCGGCATAAAAGATATGGTCGTCGTCGAAACAGCGGACGCCGTGCTGGTGATGCACAAGGATTCCGCGCAGGACGTAAAACACACGGTGGAATATCTCAAACAGGCAGAACGCACCGAGCATCTGGTACACCGCCGCGTGTACCGCCCGTGGGGTTATTACGAGGGCATCGACGTGGGCGAGCGCTTCCAGGCCAAGCGCATTACGGTGAATCCGGGCGCCAAACTCTCGCTGCAAAAACACCAATACCGCGCCGAGCACTGGGTAGTGGTTTCCGGTAAAGCGCGGGTCACACGCGGCGAAGACTCGCTGGTGCTCTACCCCGACCAGTCCACTTACATCCCGCTCGGCGTGGTGCATCGCCTGGAAAATATCGGCGATACGCCGCTGCACCTGATCGAAGTGCAGTCCGGCTCGTATCTGGGCGAAGACGACATTGTCCGTCTCGACGACGACTATCAGCGCATCAAGTAATGCAAGCGGCACCCATTCATTTGGTATCCCCCCCCCATATCGCTATCGTGCGCTTTTCCGCGCTGGGGGATGTTGCGCTTGCGGCGGCGGCCGTGCGCCAACTCCGCCGCTGCCTGCCGGATGCCACGCTCACCTGGATCACCAGCCCCCTGGGCTATGCGCTGCTGCAAGGCATGGAAGGCGTTCAGTTCGAGGTCTACGACAAGCCCGCCACGCTGGCGGACTACCGCGCGTTTTACCGTGCGTTTAGCCGGCGGCGCTTCGACGTAGTTCTCGCCCTGCAGGCGAATTTGCGCATCAACCTGCTCTACCCCGCCCTGCATGCACCGATCAAGATCGGCTTCGACCGCACCCGCGCGCGCGAAGGGCAATGGCTGTTCTGCAACCGCGCCATCCCGTTCAAAAATGAACATCTGCTGGACAGTTTTCTCGCCTTCACGCATCTGCTGGGTTGCGAGCCGCAGGTTGCCGAGTGGGCACTGCCGCTATCGGCTGAAGACACAGCGTGGGCGCAATCCGCCATTCGCGCTTTGCCGCATCCGCTGCTGGCCATTCATCCCTGCGCCAGCAAGCCGGAACGCAATTGGCCGCTGGAACGCCTGGAGACAGTGATTCGCGCAGCAAAAAGCAAGTGGGGATGCGGCTTCGTCTTTACCGGCGGCAACCATCCGCGTGAACGGGAGGCCTGCCGGCGATTGGCCTCCGTCGCCGGCGACAATGCGCGCGACCTGTGCGGACTCACCACGCCGAAACAGCTTACGGCCCTGCTGGGTGCAGTAGACGGACTGATCGCGCCGGACACCGCCGCCATCCATCTCGCCCGCGCCATGAACACGCCCGTGCTCGGCCTGTATGCGGTCGCACCTCCGGCATTGAGCGGCCCCTACCAGCGCGGCGGCTACGTTGTGAACCGTTACCCCGACGCTTTGCGCCGCGTTCTCGGCAAAGATGCGGCACGGGTGAAGTGGAACGCCCGTGTACATCACCCCGATGCCATGCGTTGCATCGAGACCGATGATGTTCTGCAACAGCTGGCCCGCTTGCTGGCAAGATGAACCTAGAAAAAGCAATTGTCCACGAAATGCACGAAAAAAACGAACAAAACCAAATAATTAACATGTCGCGCCAAGCAACCCGATGGATGAATCGCCGACTGAATGTAACCCACTGTTATTTTTCGTGCCTTTCGTGTTTTTCGTGGACGAACTAAGGTTTTTAGGATGAATAACCTTCCACGTCTTTTATATTCCCTGCTGCTGTGGTTGCTGCTGCCCTATGTTTTCCTGCATTTGCTGTGGCGCGCACGCAAGCAGCCGGAATATTTGCGGCACATCCCCGAGCGTTTCGGCTTTTATGCCATCAGTACAGACAAACCCGTCATCTGGTTGCACACCGTATCGGTCGGCGAAACCCGCGCGACCGCATCATTGATCCAGCGTTTGGCGGCCAGCTACCCGGATCACCAATTGCTGCTCACGCACACCACGCCTACCGGACGCGCCGCCAGCGAACAGCTTTACGGCGACAAGGTGCTGCGCGTATATCTGCCTTACGATTATCCCTTTGCCATACGCCGCTTTCTGCGCCACTTCCGACCGCGCGCCGGCATCCTGCTGGAAACGGAAATCTGGTTCAACCTCATCCATGCCTGTCGGCGCAGGACGATGCCGCTGCTGCTGCTCAATGCGCGCCTGTCGGACAAATCCTTCCGGCGCTACGCGCGTTTCCCCAAGTTGACTCAACCCGGTTTGAATGAACTCGGCGCTATCGCCGCGCAGACCGAAGCCGATGCGCAACGCCTGCGCGCGCTGGGCGGCGAAAAAGTCACGGTGATGGGAAATTTGAAATTCGACATCGAGCCGCCTGCCGCAATGCTGGAACTGGGCAAACAGTTGCGCGTCGCGTTCGGTATCGAGCGCAAAATATTCCTCGCCGCGAGCACGCGCGAAGGGGAAGAAGCGCTGCTCCTTGCCGCGCTCAAAAACATCGGCGTGCCGCATTTGCTCACGGTCATCGTGCCGCGCCACCCGCAACGCTTCGCCGAAGTCGCCGCGCTGATCGGGCGCTCTGGCCTCAAGTACCAACGGCGCAGCAGCAACGCGGCAATTCGCGCCGATACGCAAGTGCTGCTGGGCGATTCCATGGGGGAGATGTTTGCTTACTACGCGGCCTGCGACCTGGCCTTCATCGGCGGCAGTTTGCTGCCGTTCGGCGGACAAAACCTGATTGAAGCCTGTGCCGTCGGCAAACCTGTTCTCGTCGGCCCGCACACCTACAACTTCGCCCAGGCCAGCGAACTCGCCACCGCATGCGGCGCGGCCCGGCGCGTGACAGATGCGACCGACATTGCAGATGAAATTCAAATTTTATTTGCCGCGCCCGCACAACTTCAGCAAATCGGCGCGGCAGGATTACACTTCGTGCAAAGCAATCGGGGGGCTACAGAACTAGCGCTTGCCCAAGTGGGCAAGGCGCTCGGCGCACGTTAACGCAAGGCCTGGTTGACGCTGCCCACATCTTCTTCGGACAAGGTGCCCACCGCCGCCTTGAGGCGCAAACGGCTCAACAGGTAGCTGTACGCAGCCTGATACAGGTCGCGCCGCGTCGAGAAGAGTTGCTGCTGGGCATTCAACACATCCAGATTGGTGCGCACGCCGACACCCTGCCCCAGCTTGCTCGCCTCCAGCAGGCTCTCGCTCGATTTCAACGCCTGTTGCAAGGCCTGCACTTGGGCGATGCCGTTCACTACGCCGAGGTAAGCTTGACGCGTCTGCACCGCGACAGTACGGCGCGCATTTTCCAAATCCTGTTTGGCCTTGTCGCGCCCGGCCTCGGCTTCGCGGTATTTCGACTGCGTTGCGCCGCCCTGAAACAGCGGCATATTGAACTGCAAACCGACGGACTTGCTGGTGCTCTCCACGGCACCGATACCGACCGCAACCGTTGAGCTTTTCCCGTAATTCGCGACCAGATCGAGGGTCGGCAAATGCCCGCCGAAATTGCGCGAGACTTCTTTGTCGGCCAATTCGGCAACCGCCTCGGCAACCGTGATCTGCACATTGTTCTGCTGCGCGTCGGCTACCCATTTCTCCACATCGGCGGGTTGCGGCGCTTCCAGTTTGAACTCCTTGCCCAATTGGCGCAGCTCGCCGGGAGCGCTATTGGTGATCTGTTGCAGGGTGCGCCTCTTGACCTCGAGATTGCTTTGCGCGGTGATTTCCTGCGAGTTGATCAGATCGTAACGGGCCTGCGCCTCATAGGTATCGGTGATGGTGGAAGTCCCCACTTCGAAATTGCGCTTGGCCTGCTCCAGTTGTTCGGAGATCGCCTGCTTCTGCGCCACAGCGAGCTGCACGCCGTCTTGCGCGATCAGCACATCGAAGTAGCTTTGCGCCACGCGCAAGATCAGGTCGTTTTCGGCTTGCTTGTATTGGGCCTCCGAAATCGCCACCTGCATTTCCGACTCGGAATACGACAACCAGGTCTGTTGCCGGAACAGCGGCTGCACCAGGCTAATCCCGTAACCGTTGCTGTTGTACTGGTTATCGACTGACTTGCCGGCATACTGGCTGCTGGTATCGTTGAAAGTCGTGCTGGCCGTCAAATTGACATTCGGCATCAACAAAGAGCGGCCTTGCGATTTCTTTTCCTGTCCGGCCTGCTGCGACGCGCGCGCGGAGGCAAACGCGGCGTCCTGGCCCAGCGCCGAGCGGTAGGCATCAAGCAGGTCAGCCGCAAGCGTCGGGGCGGCTGCGAAAGCGGCCAATACAAATAGAGCTGATTTGGATAGTTTCATTTTCTGGCACCGAATAAAGCAATATTAGATATTGCTAATATTATATGTAAACCAGCCCAATTTCAAGCAATAACTTGAAGCGCCTTCTTAGGGGGTTAGCAGTTTGTTGAAATTCACCTCAATTTCGAGGGCCAGCGGTGATGCACAATAGTATTTTCAAGCCAAACCCCTCGGTGCAACTGGAAGCAGGTGCTTATATGCCTTCGTTTTTGCA
>SCUU01000046.1 GCA_004297065.1 Gallionellaceae bacterium | reverse complement strand
TTCACTCGACATTGGATTACATCAGTCCGATGCAGTTCGAGAAAAACTGGTTTGCGGCACGGTTGAAGAAGGCCGCATAATGAACTTGTTAAGATGTACGGATTACAGGGGCAAGGTCATTACTTAGCTTGACGTTAAGCATGCCATCCTTGAATTCAGCCTTTACCGTGTTCTCATCGGCATCATCAGGTATGCGAAAACTGCGTACGAATCTGCCGTAAGACCGTTCGATTCGATGGAATTTTTTGCCCTTTTCCTCCTTATCCATTTTGCGCTCACCCTGCATGGTAAGCAACCCATCTTGGACAAAGACCTTTACATCTTCTTTATTCACACCGGGTATCTCGACCTTAATCAGATATTCTGAGTCTGTCTCGCTGACATCGGTGGATGGCAACCAATCCGCTATTGCCAACAAATCCTGACTGGAATCGGGGGACGGCGCTCGTCCGAAGATACGATTCAGGCGCGTAGAAACCTCCTCCAATTCCCTAAACGGATCCCATTTAATCAAGTTCATGATTGCCTCCCTTTTGGTTGCGCAACATCAAAACAGTCTTTACGCCAAGAACACTCCACCTGATCGCATTCGCCGTTGCGGGCGGATGCAAAACAATCGAAATTCCCCTCCTTCACCTGAATAGATTTAATCAGGTCGCTTTTAGAAAGTTTTCCGGGATGGACGCCACGTGATTTGGCGATAGTACGCACTTGGTCTAGATTCATAACAACTCCCCATGTTTAATTGCCACTCCACTTAATCCGCATACCGATTTCATATGCATCGCATTTCATATGCATCGCACGATAAGGAGAAACGTAACTTCCACTTCCTTCCCATGAACTGGATTTTTTTATTTCTCTTTTCGCCATAGCCGGCACATCCACCTTGTTGTTCCATGCCATTTCCATCAAAACAAGGTCAACCTCCTCAGGCTGGGATAGTGTGTGACTCATAATATTCCCCTTCAATTGCGGTTAAATTTCAGGTACTCCCAAGGACTTGCATATTGTAACTACTTGCTGGCGCTGCTAAATCTCGTAACGTTTCCACATTTTCGATTCTGTCTAATCGATCATGGGCACACTATCAGGGGATGCTGATTTTTTGTCGGATTAAACTGACGGGACGAAAGAATTTTCTTAGGGCTACCTGAAAAACCATTATCGAGGGACAAGCATTGGAGTCATTGCTTTACGAAATCAACCGATAACGGAGGTACGCTGCTGTGAGTGGTGTGCAAACAAAAAACAGGCTGCTACTACAGTGCTGATAGCGATACCGATAAACAGCTCCCTCCCCTCTTGCCAAGCAGAGGCCTCCGAGAGAAACCTGCGCGACAAACCCAATGCCGCCACGGACAAGCTCAGCAACGCCACGGTAACGCCCATGATGCGCGAGGCAGTGCGTGCCGTGGCATCGGCACGCCGCAGCAGGTGGGATATCCACAAGCCGTTAGCGGCATCGGTCACCATCATGCCCAGCATGAAACAGCCGGCCAGTAGCGAAGCATGGAGCACGCCGCCGTATTGCGTGGCAGTTGCAGAAAAGAGCGCTGCTTGGGAAAGCGTATCGAAAGACAGGGCGAACAAAGCACCCACCAAAGCCACGAGTGCGGGGTGCCCGGCATTCTTCAGGCTACTCAGCCAACGTCCCTTGATTCCCACCATCTGCACCACTTCGTGCGAAGGAGTAGAAAACACTGCATACAGGTTGAGAACACCCAGCAACACCAGGAAAAATGCCGACACCCAAACGCCCACGTCGTCCATCCAGGACGGGATTGATGCGTGCTGAAACAGCGTGCTGGCCGCGGCGGCCACGACACACACGACAGCGCCATGCCCCAGCGAAAACAGGAATCCGCACAGGCGCGCCAGACGCAGCCTTCCTGCAGAGGCGTTAAAACGGATCAATCCGTCTATCGTCGCCAGATGATCGGCATCCATACCGTGCTTCAGCCCCAATGCAAAAGCCAGTGTAACTAGCGGATAAATACTTTCGTGCAGTATTTCCATGCATTCCCCCGACTAAAAGACCTCAGCATATCCTCGGCAACTGCTCGCCAGCCAACCAATCCACCACACGACGACCGCCTAATCTAGTAATCATCTGCACGAAACCATGCGCGTCTTCCAGCACTTCGCCGATGATGGCGGCCTCGCGCGCCAGCGGATGCGCGCGCATCACCTCCAGTAAACACGGCGCATCTTCCGCTGCGCAAATCGCGATGAGTTTGCCTTCGTTTGCCACATACAATGGATCGAGACCGAGGAACTCGCATGCTGCTTCGATCGGCTGGTTCACCGCGATGGCGGACTCGTGCAGCATCATGCCCACGCCGGACTGTTTGGCGATTTCGTTCAGCGTGGTCGCCAGCCCGCCGCGCGTCGGGTCGCGCAGCACGCGCAACTTCACGCCGCTATCCAGCATCGTCGCGATAAGTCCGTGCAACGCGGCAGTGTCCGACACGACGGGCGCGGAGAAGCTCAACCCCTCGCGCTGCGACAAAATCGCCATGCCGTGATCGCCTATCGTGCCCGACAACAAAATCTTGTCGCCCGGCTGCGCCAAGTCGCCGGACAGATTGACGCCTTCGCGCACCACGCCGACCCCGGTGGTCGTGATGAACACGCCATCACCCTTGCCCTGCTCCACCACCTTGGTGTCACCCGTGACGATAGGCACGCCCGCCTCGCGCGCAGCCTGCGCCATCGACTCGACGATGCGCTGCAAATCCGCCAGCGGAAACCCCTCTTCCAAGATGAACGCGGCGGACAGATACAGCGGCTGCGCGCCCATCACCGCCACGTCGTTGATGGTGCCGTGTACAGACAAACAGCCGATGTCGCCGCCCGCGAAAAACAGCGGCGACACCACATGGCTGTCGGTCGCCATCACCAGCCGCCCGGCAGCATGAGGCAAAGTCGCGCCGTCATTGCCCTGCGCCAGATATTCGTTATCGAATGCGGCAGCGAACAGCTCGTTAATAAGCTGCGCCATCGCCCGCCCGCCGGAGCCGTGCGACATATCCACGCGCCCGTTTTTGAGGTCGAGGGGGCGGGTGTAGTTAGGTTTGATTGTGCTCATTGTTTATCTCTCAAAATTCACAAAACAATCGTCCACGAAATACACGAAAATCACGAAAAAACCCGATACGACATTGGGGATCATGTTCGTGCTTTTCGTGTATTTCGTGGACCATCATGCCGTTTCCCTGAATCGCCCATAACTGTAATGCGCCGCACACCCGCCCTCCGATGACACCATGCACGACCCCACCGGGTTCTCCGGCGTACATACCGTGCCGAATATCTTGCATTCCTGCGGACGTTTTTGTCCTCTCAAAATCGCGGCGCATTCGCAGGCTTTATTGTCCGGCACGGCCACGTAATCCACGTTGAATTTCAACTCGGCATCGAACGCGGCGAATTTCGGGCGCAGCTTTAACGCGCTGTGCGGCACGCTGCCCAAGCCCCGCCACTCGAACGTGTCGCGCAACTCGAACACTTCCGCCACCAATTCCTGCGCCTTCAAATTGCCCTCGCGCGTCACCGCGCGGGTGAATTCGTTTTCGACGGCGGCGCGTCCCGCGTTGATCTGGCGCACCAGCATCAAAATCGCCTGCATCACATCCAGCGGCTCGAACCCGGCGATGACCACCGGCTTGCCGTAATCGTCGGCAAACGGCTCATACGGCTTGCTGCCGATGACGGTGGAGACATGCGCGGGGCCGACGAAACCATCCAGCGCCACGCCGCCCTCCACCGCCAGAATGGCGTGCATCGCGGCGGGTGTGAGCACGTGGTCGCACAGGATGCTGAAATTCTTTAGACCTTCGGCAGCGGCCTGCTTGACTGCCACCGCAGTCGGCGGCGTGGTGGTCTCGAAACCGATGGCGATGAACACCACCTCGCGCTGCGGATTCTCACGCGCGATTTTCAGCGCATCCTGAGTGGAATAAATCATGCGCACATCCGCCCCGTTAGCTTTGGCGCGCATCAGCGAAAGGTTGTCGGAAGCGGGTACGCGCATGGTGTCGGCGTAGGTACACAAAATCACACCCCGCTCGCGCGCCAGGCGGATCGCCTGATCCACGCGACCGATAGGCAACACGCACACCGGGCAACCGGGGCCGTGAATCATGCGCACACTTGCGGGCAGCAAATCGACCAGCCCGTAACGCGAAATAGCGTGGGTATGCCCACCACAAAATTCCATCAGCCGGTAGGTGCGGTTAGAAACAGCTTCGCGCGCGATGTTGGCAGCGATGTTCTTCGCCAGTTCGCCGTCGCGGAATTCGTCTAAGTATTTCATGCCGCACCGCCTTCAAGCCCGGCGCGCAACTCATCCAACTGCCCCATCTCGGCAAACAGCGCCAAGGTCTGCTCCGCCTCTTCCTGATCCAGCTTCTGCAAGGCATAACCGACATGCACGACGACGTATTCGCCGACGGCGGCATCATCCACCAGCGCCAGCGAAATCTCTTTGCGCACACCGCCCAGATTGACGATAGCGTTGCCCGGAGCAGTCAGCTCTTCGATGCGGGCGGGTATGGCGAGACACATGGCTAGATTCCTTGAGTATAAGATTGCATGGCGACCCACGCTTGGCCTAATGAGATCGCGCTGTCGTCCGGCGGCAATTGCTGCGCGGTTAATACCCGCAAACCTTGCGCAGCCAGCTTGGCGGACAATGCTTGCAATAATAATGCGTTGTGGAAGCAGCCACCACCCAATGCGACATGGCGGATATGGTGTATGCCCGCAGCGCGCAGCACCCATTCGGACAGCCCTGCTGCCAGCGTGGCATGAAACAATGCCGCGCCGTAGCCCACATCGGGAGCATCGGCCAGTACCGCAAGCAATGGCGCAAAGTCCAACTCGCCGCTGCTACCGATCCGATAGCCGTCGGGGAGCGCGTCCAACATGCCATGCTGCTCCGCCAAGGCCTGCAACTGCATGGCCGCCTGAGCCTCAATAGACTGCACCTCGCACAAGCCCAGCAAACCGGCTGCGGCATCGAATAGCCGCCCCATGCTGGAAGTGGACGGACAATTCAAGCCGCGTTGCAACATCGCCAGTACGGTCTGCGCTCCCGGCTGGCTCGCAAATCTTTGCGCAATTTCGTCGCCGCGCCCCATTTGAAACAGTGTGGCGGCGGCCATGCGCCACGGCTCGCGCGCCGCCCGGTCGCCGCCCGGCATCGCCAGCGCGGCAAGATGCCCGACGCGCTGAAAAGCCGCCCCCTGCACGCGCAGCAGTTCGCCACCCCACGGCATGTTGTCCTCGCCCAGCCCGACCCCATCCAGAGCAACGCCCAACACCGCTTCCGTGATGCCATGTTCCGCACACAGCGCCGCGATGTGTGCGTGGTGATGCTGGACCGGAAGGCTGGCCAATCCATGTTGCACCGCATATACCTGCGCGAACTGCGTACTGAAAAAATCGGGATGCAGATCATGCGCCACGATTTCCGGTCGCACCTCAAGCTCAGCGCACAAACGCAGCACGGTTTCTTCCAGCATCAACCTTGCGTCCACACTATCCAGATCGCCGATCAATGGCGAAATATGCGCCTCATTGCTGCATGTTACGCAGATCGTGTTTTTCAGCCATGCACCGCAGGCCAGTATCGACGGGCCGGCGTATGGCAATGGAACAATCGCGGTGCGCTTCGGCATGTGCGCGCGGCTCCGTTATACGGCTGGCTTGGTCACACTCGCGTGACGGCATCCTGCCCTGATCCACTCCAGCCACTCCTCCATGCCTTCGCCGCTGGTCGCGGAAATGCGGATCACTTTTATATCCGGGTTCACGCGGCGCGCGTTTTCGATGGCGAGATTCGCATCGAAAGTCAGATACGGCAGCAGGTCGCATTTGTTCAGCAGCATCAGATCCGAGGCACGGAACATGTCGGGATATTTGAGCGGCTTGTCTTCGCCTTCGGTCACGGACAGGATGGCGACTTTGTGCGCCTCGCCCAGATCGAAACTGGCGGGGCACACCAGGTTGCCGACGTTCTCGATCAGCAACAGGCTGTCGTCCTGCAAGCCCATTTGCCGCATGGCCTGACCCACCATGCAGGCATCCAGATGGCAGCCCTTGCCGGTGTTGATTTGCAGCGCGGGGGTACCGGTAGCGCGGATGCGCGCGGCATCGTTGTCGGTCTGCTGGTCGCCTTCGATCACGGCGAGCGGCACGCTGCCGTTCAACGCGCTGATGCTGTTCACCAGCAACGTGGTTTTGCCGGAACCGGGGCTGGATACCAGGTTCAGCGCGAAGATGCCGTGCGCGGCGAGGTAGCCGCGATTCTCGTTGGCGTAGCTGTCGTTTTTGGACAGGATGTCGCGCTCGATTTTGACCATGCGCGCCTGGGTCAGGCCGGGGGCATGAGCACCTGCGGGGCCGCTGCCAAAATCAATAGTGTCGTGCGAATGTTCGTGCGCCGAACTATCCGGCACCCGGTATTGCACTTGCCCGCCCGCCTGTTTGCGCTGCTTGAGCCCATGTCCGCCGATCAGCGTTTGGCCGGCCCCGCATCCGCATGTCGTACACATGATCTTTCCCCTATTCCACTTCCAGTTCCTTGACGCGCATTTCGTTGCCACCGGTCACTTGTACCTGGAAATCGCCGCACATTGGACAGGGCTCATAGAGCGCGCTGACAGATATATGAATTTCGCACTTCTTGCACCAGCCCCGCCCCGGTGTTTCGATGATTTCCAGCCGTGCGCCTTCCGCAAGCGTATCGCTCGCCACCGCATCAAAACAAAAACGCAGCGCTTCTTGCTCCACCGCTGCCAACTGGCCAATCTCCAACCATACGGCTTTGACCTTGCCGCAGCCATCGGCACGCACGGTGTCTTCTACCAGTTGTACGATTCCTTCTGCCAGCGACATTTCATGCATGCGCGATCCCGTACCCGATATTTTTAACAGCTTACCGATTCATTATGCGGCATTCTTTGCCCACGCCTCAAAGCAGACATGCCCCAAAATCACTTGCTTGAGAATACCATCTATTTGTAACAACTATTGGGCGCTTCCGGTAGCAATTGTTTGTACGCTTGTTTAATGATTCCACTTGAGCCCCTGTACAATGCAAACCTTAAAACTGGCGCGGCCCCCGAGTTGCCAACCTGGTTTAGATAAGTATTGCAACAATCTGTTTTATATCTGAAACACTAGGCGGATCCGAACGCCAATCAATATGCTAAGCAACCTTAATCCTGCGCAACGCGCAGCTATCACTTATCTGGACGGGCCCCTGCTGGTGCTTGCCGGTGCGGGCAGCGGCAAGACACGCGTAATCGTGCATAAGCTGGCCTATCTCGTGCAGCAATGCGGTTATTCGGCACGCAATCTGGCGGCGATCACATTTACCAACAAGGCCGCCAACGAAATGCGCGAGCGTGTCGGCAAGTTGCTCAGCGGCGGCGATGCCAAGGGTATGACCATCAGCACCTTCCACGCGCTGGGTATGCAAATTCTGCGTGAAGAAGCCGGATTGATCGGCTACAAAAAACAATTCTCGATTTTCGATTCCGCCGACACCGCCAAGATCATCAGCGAATTGCTCGGTTCGCCGGACAAACAGGACATCCGCCAGGCGCAAAGCATGATGTCAAACTGGAAAGCCAACTTCGTTGCACCGGAACACGCAGCCAGCCTGGCTGAAACCGACGCCGACCAGCGCATTGCCCTGCTCTACCCGCGCTATCAGGAAACTCTGCGCGCTTATCAAGCGGTGGACTTCGACGATCTGATCCGCCTGCCGGTGGATTTGTTCCAGGCTCATCCCGAAGCTTTGCAGCGCTGGCAGCAACGCCTGCGCTACCTGCTGGTGGACGAATATCAGGACACCAACGACTGCCAGTACCAGATGATGCGCCTGCTGGCCGGGAAGCGCGCGGCGCTCACCACTGTGGGCGACGACGACCAGGCCATCTACGCATGGCGCGGCGCGAGCACCGCCAATCTGCAAAACCTGCAAAAGGACTATCCCAACCTGCACGTGGTCAAACTGGAACAGAACTACCGCTCCTCGCAGCGCATTTTGCAAAGCGCCAACCATGTGATCCAAAACAACCCCAAGCTGTTCGAGAAGAAACTGTGGAGCGATCATGGCCTGGGCGATCAGGTGCGTATCTTCGCCGCAAAGGATGACGACAACGAGGCCGAGTCGGTCGTGCTGCGCCTGCTGGCACACAAGTTCGAGCATCGCACCAAGTTTTCCGATTACGCCATCCTGTATCGCAGCAACCATCTGTCGCGCATATTCGAAGAGCATCTGCGCGCGCAGAACGTGCCTTACACCGTGAGCGGCGGCACCTCGTTCTTCGAGCGCGCCGAGATCAAGGATCTGGTTGCCTATCTGCGCCTGATCGCCAACCCGGACGACGATCCCGCGTTCATACGCGCCGTCACCACGCCCAAACGCGGCATCGGCAACAGCACGCTCGAAAAACTGGCGAGTTTCGCGGGCACACGCAACATCAGCCTGTTCGAGGCCGCGTTCGAAAGCCCGATGGAGGATCAACTGCCCGCGCGCCAGCACGAGGAGCTCGTCACTTTCTGCAACTTCATCAACCGCATGGAAACCCGCGCCGCCAAAGAAGAAAGCGCGCAGGTGATGACCGATCTGATGGACGCCATCGACTATGAGGCATGGCTGTTCGACAGCCACGAACCGCGTCAGGCCGAAACCAAGTGGGAGAACGTCAGCAGCTTCGTCGCCTGGATGAACCGCAAATCCGAGGCCGACGGCAAGACGCTATTGGCAATGACGCAGACCATCGCGCTCATGAACCTACTCGAATCGCGCGAAGAAGAAGTCGATGCGGTCTCTCTCTCCACGCTGCACGCCGCCAAGGGGCTGGAATACGGCCATGTGTATCTGGTCGGCGTGGAAGAAGGCGTGTTGCCGCACGAGCGTAGCGAATCTCCCGAACAGATCGAGGAAGAGCGCCGACTTATGTATGTCGGCATCACCCGCGCGCAGCGCTCGTTGCATATCAGCTATTGCATCAAACGCAAACGCGGCAAGGAATGGTCTACCTGCGAAGCCAGCCGCTTTATCAAAGAATTGCCCGAAGGCGATGTGATTTATGCGGGTGCCGTCCCGGCAGGTAACGCACCGGAAGTCAGCAAGGAAGAAGGCAAAGCCAAGTTGGCGCGCTTGAAAGCGATGCTGGGCTAACTCGGGTGTGACTGACCCGACTGAAGAGAAAGCGGCTTTCCGTCTTGCCGCTCTCCATCCGCCGCTTTAAAGCTTATTTTTTCATCATCGCATCAATTCTTTTTTGGGCTTCTTTGGCCAATTGATGATCTGAATGCTCCTTGATAAAGTTCTGGTACAACTCTTTCGCTTTCTCCTTATCTCCCATCCGGGTATCGGTAAGGTCAGCGGTTGAGTACATCGCTTTTATCGCATCTTCCGTGTTGGGGACGCGCGCGATGATGCGATCATTGATTGCAATTGCTTGAGCCCAGTTCTTGGTCGAATTCACCGCGATCTTTTCGGCTGAGATCAAGGCATTCAGGCCTTCCTGCCCCTTATCAAAGATGTCCGCCAACTTTAAGTAGGTGTCGATAGCTTTATCAGCTTGGCCCGTTTTGGTCTCGTAAACCTGCTCCATGGCAAGCAATGCGCGCAAAACGACAGGATCATTCTTGTACTTTGCAATGATTGCGTCATAGGTCTTGATCGCATTCGGATAGTCATGCATATCTTCGTTGTACATGGTTGCCAGGGCCTCGTATCCCGATTTTGCTTCGTTCGAATCGGGATGTTTCTCGATCAGTACCATAAATGTCTTGGCGGCCTTGTCGTAAAGCTTCAGCTTGCCGCGCTGAATGGAAGCGATAGACAGCAAACTGTCCGCGCGAAAATTGCTCGCAGGATAAAGTGCCAATAACTTGTTGAAACGGTATAGCGCAACGTCGTTATCGAACAGCATAGCCTGGTGCGCTATCGCGCTTTCAACCATGTCCTCACTCTGGAATGTTTCGTTCCGCGCCAGGAAAGAAGCGCCCTCGGCTGCAATCGACGCCGCAAAGGTTTCATCCCGGAAGGTTCCGAGGAACTCGATAAATACCCCGGTGCGTTGATCCATATCCCCGCTTAAGGATGCTATTTTCTTGTTTAATTTATCGATAATTGCAGCCTGTTTCTCCAATTGATCGTCGCCAAGTTCCTTAAGCTGCTTATTTGCCGCGGCCACCAGCGTTGATTGCGGATACATCACCTTCAGCAACATCCAATTAAGTGCGGCAGCATGATAATTTTTCATGCGCTTATGAACTTGTGCCTTCAGATGAAAGACTTCATCAGTCTGCGGCAAGCTTGCATACCACTCTGTGAATTGCTGCATTTCTGCGAGCAATTCGGCATCGATCGGATTACTCCCGGATGCGAACAAGCGGGCAAATAGCCCCTTCTCCTGGGTTGTTTCTTTGACAGTTGTCCGAAACAGTTCGATCTTTTGAGGTGCCAACAACGCCCTCGCTTTTTTCAAGTCGGGAGCATCTGGTAAAGAAGATGAAGCGCTGCCTGCGCTTGCTTGAGCGGCGGCTGTAGGCGTACCTGATATGGCAGTATTTTCCGCAGCCGATGCCGATGAAGAAATGAACAAAATACAATTCGCAAACAACAGCACATTTCGATGAAACATATTATCCCCCCCCGATAAATACACTCTCTGAAATTACATTAACCGCCTAACGGGCATGGCAAGCTGTCACCCCCGATAATAAAACCCGCCATGCCCGTTTCCCCCTATCCAACTTTCTCCGATGCCCTCTCCTCAATCCTCTGATGAAACTATTAGCCATTCGACTAAGCACGATAAAACCGTGCAAGTCGCTGGTTATCCCGCAAGCGGGAGAGGAGGCGAACGAGAAAGGCAATCTTCAATCCCTGCGGGAGAAAGGGCAAACGAATCGCTGCGCGAGTTTCACGTTAACCGCGCGAAGGATAGCAGTGGCGCGCTCAAAAACCAAGTGCAACATTTTTCGGAGAGAATGTTGCATGGGAAAAATATACAAGCAGTTGAGTGTCGAAGAGAGAGCGATGATCCAGACGCAACTATCAATGGGGTTTAA
>SCUU01000045.1 GCA_004297065.1 Gallionellaceae bacterium | reverse complement strand
CGCGCCGCCTTGGTTGGGAAGCTGCTTCGGGCTACGCCCTACACCGCTTCCCAACCAAGGCAGAAAAAGCGGACAATTCATGTGCTACAGAACCGGACAATTCTAAAAACCCGCGACAGCGTAAAACCGAACAAGTAAATCCTGCATGCATCCGTGCTTCGCGCTACTATTTGCACTCCATATACCCAACTGTAAGGAGCGAGAGATGAGCGATTTTTCTGACGAAGGAATCAAGCGGGCAGCCAGCGCCGCTGTTTCGGAAGGCAAGGATATCCGCGAGCGCGTGCGCGACCTCACCCTGTCCGCCATCAAACAGCGCCGCATGGAAGCCGGCGAAGTCAAAAATGTAGTAAAAGCGCTGACCGAGGGCATCACCCTGGGGCTGGACAAACGCGCGCACGATTCCAAACAGGCATTGACGCAGGCTATTTCCGGGCTCGATGCGGCACTGATGAAATCTGCCGAGGCCACCCACCTGGCCTTGCAGCAACTCACCGAACACAGCAACGATTTCAGCAAACAGGATATCAAAGCCGCCCTCGACAACCTGAAAAAGGTCGAACAGGATTTCCTCTCCACCGTGAGCGAAGTGGCCGGCAAAAGCTCGGCACATATCAAGGCGGAACTCGACGAACTGGTCACCCATACCCGCCGTACCGGTACCGACACGGGTCGCCAGGTGTCCGCCACGCTGGCTGCATTTTCGCAGCAGATGCACGGTGTGGCGCACGACTCCAAAGCGGCGGGTGCCGGGGCCGCGCATACGCTGAGTTCGCGCTTCACCCTGCTCGCCGCCGGAATTCTGGAAGGCATCGCCCAGGCCTTACGCGACAAAAAATAAACCTTAAAACCTCAGTTCTATCCGCAGATTTCGCAGATTAACGCAGATTTTTATGCTGTTGCCCGCAGAGGCTGCACACCCATAAAGATGATGCCAAAGTATCGGGGTAATGGTTTTTAATCGGCGTTAATCTGCGGACAACTGCTTTTTTAGGACAAACCAACAAATGCTGCTCGAAACAGTAAGCGCCATGCGCGATTTGCCGCGCCTGCACGAAATCACCACGGTGATGATCCGTCACGGCTTCGGCGACGTGATGCAACGCCTCGGTGTGATTTCGCTGCTGGAACGTGCGGGACAAATGCTGCATCTGGCACAAGCCGAAGAAAAACATGCCGCACTGGAGACGCCGCAACGTATCCGGCTCGCCTTCGAAGAACTCGGCCCCACCTTCGTCAAACTGAGCCAATTGCTGGCCACGCGGGTGGATGTATTCCCGCCGGAATGGATAGCCGAGTTTGAAAAACTACAGGATAGCGCCCCGCCCGTAGCGTTTGAAAAAATGCTGCCCACACTGGAAACGGCGCTGGGGCAGTCGCCGTTTGAATTGTTCCGCGATTTGCAAACCGAGCCCTGCGGCTCAGCCTCCATCGCGCAGGTGCATCGCGCCGCATTGTTCGACGGCACGCAGGTCGTACTGAAAATCTGCCGCCCGGGCATCCGCCCCAAGATCGAAGCCGACCTGCGCATCCTCGGATACATCGCCGCGCTGATCGAGTCGGAAATACCCGAAGCGCGGCGCTACCAGCCGGTGCAGATCGTCAAGGAGTTTGGCCGCTCCCTGCTGCGCGAACTCGATCTCGCACTGGAGGCACGTACCCAAGAACGTTTCCGGGAAAATTTCGCGCGTGATCCCGGCATCGTGATCCCGCGCATTTACTGGGAATGGACCCGCCAGCAAGTGAACGTACAGCAATATATTGCCGGCATTGCCGGCAACGATCTGTCCGCCCTCGACGCCTCCGGCCTGGATCGCAAGCTGCTGGCCACGCGCGGTGCCGATGCGGTACTAAAAATGATCCTGATCGATGGTCATTTCCATGCCGACCCGCATCCGGGCAATGTGTTCTATCTGAGCGGCAACCGTCTGGCGCTGCTCGATTTCGGCATGGTGGGACGCCTGTCCGAGCAGCGCCGCAACCAGATCGTCAACCTGCTCATCGCGCTCGCCCAGCATGACGAACAAGGCATGCTGGAAGTGCTGCTGGAGTGGACCGAAGACAGCGATGTGGACGAAGCCAGGCTGTACCGCGACGTCAGCGAACTGGCGGCGGATTACGAATTCCGCGCGCTCAAGGACATCCATCTGGGCGAGTTGCTGGGCGAGGTCACCGCCATCATGCGCGCGCATTCGATCATTTTGCCTTCCGACCTCACGCTGCTGTTCAAAGCGCTCATCACGCTGGAGGGGCTGGGCTTGAAGCTTGATCCCGACTTCCACATTACCGACCATATCGAGCCATTCTTGAAGCGCGTCGTGCGCCAGCGCTACCATCCGTCCACCCTGCTCAAACGCGGACGCCACGGCCTGCACGACATACTCTCGCTAGTCAGTGGCTTGCCGCGCGACGCCGCGCGGCTGCTGAAAGAAGCACGGCGCGGACGCCTGAAAATCGACCTCGACATCAAACGCCTCGACCACTTCGGCCACCAGATCG
The DNA here is from genome assembly GCA_004297065.1 of Gallionellaceae bacterium. Classification (GTDB taxonomy): domain Bacteria; phylum Pseudomonadota; class Gammaproteobacteria; order Burkholderiales; family Gallionellaceae; genus PALSA-1006. The sequence goes on along the minus strand of SCUU01000045.1, from coordinate 19,061 downwards.
ACCACAGCACCAACCGCCTGACCATCGGCATCCTCACCGCATCGCTCATCATCGGCTCCTCCATCGTCATGACGGTACAGGGCGGCCCCACCCTGTTCGGCCTGCCGCTGTTCGGCTTGCTGGGCTTCATGATCGCGTTCTTCAATAGCCTCTGGATCCTGCTGTCGATCTGGCGCGCCGACAAAGAATAACCGCTGTTTTCGACCATCAAGCGGGTAAAATAGCCGGCGTTGAATCACGGGTTTTTACCATGCTGCGGCTCACCGAAATCAAACTCCCCATCGACCATCCCCGGCACGCCATCCACGACGCGATCGTCGGGCGTCTCGGTATCCGCGTGGACGAGTTGCACGGTTTCACCCTCTTCCGCCGCGGTTACGATGCGCGCAAACCCTCGGCCATCTCTTTCATCTACACGCTGGATGTTGACGTAGCGAACGAGGAAAAAGTGCTGCGCCGCTGCAAGAACGACCCGCACGTGAAACCCGCGCCGGACACCCGCTACTATTTCGTCGCGCAGGCACCGGAAAATTTGGTTGAGCGCCCCGTCGTGATCGGTACCGGGCCGTGCGGACTGTTCGCCGGATTGATCCTCGCGCAAATGGGCTTCCGCCCCATCATCCTGGAGCGCGGCAAAGAAGTGCGCGAACGCAGCAAGGACACTTGGGGCTTGTGGCGCAAACATGAATTGAACCCCGAGTCGAACGTGCAGTTCGGCGAAGGCGGCGCGGGCACATTCTCGGACGGCAAGTTATATAGCCAGGTGAAAGACCCGAAACACTACAGCCGCAAAGTGCTGCACGAGTTCATCAAGGCGGGCGCACCGCCGGAAATCGAGTACGTGAGCAAACCGCACATCGGCACCTTCCGTCTGGTCGGCATGGTGGAAGTGATGCGCGCCAACATCATCGAACTGGGCGGCGAAGTACGCTTCCAGAGCCGCGTGAGCGACATCGAGATCGACAACGGCCAGGTGCGCGGTGTGACGCTGGCGAACGGTGCTCACATCGCCACCCGGCACGTGGTGCTCGCCATCGGCCACAGCGCGCGCGACACCTTCGAGATGCTGCACCGGCGCGGCGTGTATCTGGAAGCCAAACCGTTCTCCGTCGGATTCCGCATCGAGCACCCGCAAGCGCTGATCGACCGCGCGCGCTTCGGCCCCAACGCGGGCAACCCGTTGCTGGGCGCGGCGGATTACAAACTGGTGCACCACGCCAGCAATGGCCGCTCGGTGTACAGCTTCTGCATGTGCCCCGGCGGCACGGTGGTCGCCGCCACCTCGGAAGCGGGTCGCGTGGTCACCAACGGCATGAGCCAGTATTCGCGCAACGAACGCAACGCTAACAGCGGCATCGTGGTCGGCATCACCCCGGGAGACTACCCCGGCGACCCGCTGGCAGGCATCGCGTTCCAGCGCAAGTGGGAAAGCCGCGCCTTCGAGTTGGGAGGCGGCAACTACAACGCACCGGGACAACTGGTCGGCGACTTCATCGCGCAACGCCCCTCGACCAAACTGGGTGTAGTCCTGCCCTCCTACACCCCCGGCGTCACCCTCGGCGACCTCTCCGCCACATTGCCGGATTACGTGATCGAAGCCGTGCGCGAAGCACTGCCCGCATTCGAGAAAACTATCAAAGGCTTCGCAATGCACGATGCTGTGCTCACGGGCGTGGAGACACGCACCTCCTCGCCCGTGCGCATCAAACGCGACGAGAGTTACCAGAGCTTGAACGCCAAGGGACTGTACCCGGCGGGGGAAGGTGCGGGTTACGCGGGGGGCATCATGTCTGCAGCCATCGACGGCATCGAAGTCGCCGAGGCCGTGGCGCTGGACATGGTCAAATAGAAAATATCAGTCCACGAAAGAAAATCACCTCTCGAATATGCCGGCTGCGCAAAGTTACAGAGGAATGCAGCAAGGAAATGTGTTGGTGTAAGACCTGACCCCGAAGCCCTGTGTGACCCCGAAGTCCAAATCAAGACCTGCCCCTTGCCTGCTTCCCGAAATATTTGAGGCCGAAATTTTCGAGGAATGCAAGCCAATGCTCCCTGTCGCCGGACAGGATTATTTCACCGCGTTTTTCCAGCAACCGCGCATCGGCCTGTCTGAACAAAATCGCGAGCATATTCGCAACACTCAACGCAACCTCTACTTCGCTTTGCCATGGCTTGCCGTGACGCACGTCGGCATAGCCGGCGGAGTACTGTACTTGATAGTAAACAGGCAGCGAGGATGAATCGAATTTCAGCGTGATCAAGCCGACACCCTTGTCGCGACAGCGCTGTTTCAAGCTCAAAAGCGCACGCCCGATGTCTATTTGATCCCCTTTCTTTGGCCCAGTGGACATCAGGCTTAATCCAAAAGTCGCAAGTGACAAAATTACCGGCTCTAATTTCCGGCCCAAATCGGTTAATTCATACACATGCGGCGAACCGACGCTGGCTTGTTGATACTTCTGGATCAGGCCGTTGGCCTCCATTTCCCTGAGACGTCCGGCAAGCAGGTTAGTGGTAATGCCTGGCAGACGCGCCATAAGGTCTGTATAGCGCCATGAGCCCAGCAACAGATCGCGCGCAATCAATAGCGTCCAGCGTTCGCCAAGCACGTCCAGCGCGCGGGCCACTCCGCAAAATTGTTTGTAACACCGCTTGCTGCTTGCCATTGAGCAATCCTTCACTTGACTTTTTAATACTAATATTTTTAAATAGTAATAGCTTTATTTAAAAACATTATAAAGGAGAGGATTATGCCGCTACCAGTTATTCCGTCCGCAGTGCTTCAAGCTGAATTTATCTTATTAGCCTTGCTATTGGGGGTTTGGTGGGTATTTGCCACGGGCAAGGCATATCTCGTCCCAGATAGCGGCGCGCGCTGGAACATGCCTAAAGCCATGATCGCTCTGGGCGTGATATTGCTCTGGTTCGGGTTTCTTTTCGGGGTGAGCCAGCAGGTCTGGGCGCATGAGTTTATTTCCTTTCCGCCGCCCGGCTTGCGCGTGTTTTTAGCGCTGATGGCCGTTACCGCTGTGATCGCTTTTTCGCCGATAGGCCGCAAACTCGCCGAGGGCTTGCCATTGATCTGGCTGGTGGGTTTTCAGGCTTTTCGTTTGCCGGCGGAACTGCTGATTTATCAGGCGGCGGAAGCGGGTGTTGCACCGATGGAGATGACTTTCCATGGCCGCAACTTCGATATCGTTACCGCGATTCTGGCACTGGTGTTGGTGGTGTTGCTGCGCAGGGGAGCAGTATCCAGCAAGCTGATTCTGGGCTGGAACATTCTCGGAGTGGTATTGCTGTTGAACGTGATTGTCACCGCCATTATGTCCATGCCTCATCCCATGCAGGTCTTGCATACGAACCCACCCAATATTTGGGTGACCTATTTCCCGTTCATCCTGCTGCCCGGCATGGCGGTGTGTTCGGCCTTGCTTGGACACTTGCTGGTTTTTCGTGCGTTGGCTACATATCCTCGGGCGCAACATGCAAAAACAGTGGGGCGCTGATGTGAGCCTACACCGCAAGAAGCTCGCTTTGCGAGTGTCTTGTCGTAAACTCAAGAGCACCAGCGAGAATCAATGGGGTAAAGTCAAGTGGATTTGAGCATCTTGTGACAACACTATCTAGCAACCAGTCGGACTTAAATGAAATCGGCTGAAAATCCGTCTGGCCGGTGCAGATTTCGCCGCTTTTTTGGTCAATAGAATGACTATTGACCTGCAAAATCGACAAAATCTGCCCTCGCCCAGCCGAATTTTGCGAGCAGCCGCTACGCGGCTTGCCTGCTTGAACCACTTCGCTTCGATTCTTCAAGTCCGACAGGCTGCTAGAGGGCGCTTCTAAAAATCCATATTTCATCCCAGTTGATGAAGCCGCTAGCCATTCCACCGATGAAACTACAGCTTCGGCGCGCCAAATACGCCGGTAGCCGATCCCTGCAACAGTTGCTTCTGGTCGGAAACCTGGTTGGGGTAAACCCCAAAGTGTCCGGCCAACCCGGTCAGCGTCTTGCCGCCCTTGATCTCCACCAAGGCCACCTTGACCTTGAATCCCTGTGCGTGATTCCTGCTCGTCCTTTTCATTGCCTTGCTCCTCCGTTTCGCCGCTTGCGGCGGCTTGGGCCAGGCGAGGCTAGCACTTAACGGGCTGTCCAGTTTTACGGGCCACCTCTTCACATTCCTGTCACATGTCTAGCCTACGATGCGGGGATGACCCAGTATGAAAATCTCGAGCGGCTGGTAATATTCGATGTGGACGGCACCACCGTTGACGCGTTCCATGCAATCGAAATGGCGTTCCTGCGCCATGATATGGACATAGGCGATATCGATCGCTTCCAGAAGCGCCGCAAACTGTTCAAGTTTATCGGCGGCCTGCGCGAGTTCCCGACCAACCTGCGCCACCAGTTCGGCAAACAAAGCCGCAAGCGTCTGCGCGAAACGCTGACCGAAGTCTACCGCCACGAAGCCTGCCTGTATCCGGGCATCGACCTGCTGCTGCGCAAACTGCTGGATATGCCGGATATCCGTGTGGGGTTGATTACCCGCAATGTGACGATAGAGCCGGAGAAGACGCTGCAATGCCTGTTTCAGCGTCATGGCATCGGCACCGACGAGTTCGACTATTTTGCCTGCATCCCCCTGAAAGAAAACAAGACCAAGCACCTGAGATTCGCGCGGCAATCCTTTGCCATCAATCCCGCGCGCGCCTATGCCTGCGGGGACGAGTACAGCGATTACCAGGCGGCGATCAGCGCCGGCATGCACCCCTTTGTGGTGTCCTACGGCTTCGAGAGCGGCGCGCGCCTGACCAAGAAATTTGAAGTCCCCGGCGAAGTCATATCGACCTCACCGGCGGAGTTCATCAACCGCCTGACACATGCCCTGAATCTGCCCGGCGAGGCAGCGTATTTACAACAGGACAGCCGGAAAGCGACGACGCCTTAACCTCCATTCGCTCCGCTAACCAGCGCTTTGCGATACAACGGGATATAGCCGCCATACTGATTTTCTTCAGCGGTATCGTTCAAATGCTTCTTGTCCATCATCAGCAGCTCCATCCCCATGTCGTTTTCTGCCAATTCCATAAAAACGAGATCGACCTCTTCAGGCTGGGAAAGATTGTGGCTCATAACATTTCCTTTCAACAGTAGTAAACAAACCGCATACGGTTGCAACGCTTTGTGTCAGCACCATTGGGTGCCGCAATAACCACAGAACACGCTGCCAAGTCTAATCAAGAAAAATTAAGAATATATGACTTGGCGCGCGATATCGCCCGACCGGCGGTAACGCGCTACGCCCTTCGACAGGCCTGGTTCCCTCCGCCTTTTCATTGGCCGCCAAACGAAACCTTCACGTTGCGTGGCGTAAGCCTGCTTGCCCTGGCAGCACCGAGTTACGGTCTGCTCGGAGCGCGCCAGACGCATACCGAGAAAATCACCATCGCGCAACTCTCCGGCCTGCACCTCGGCATGATGCTGGGCGATAAATTTCTCGAACGCATCATCGCCCGATTGCGCGAACTCAAACCGGGCATCGTGGTGGCGACATCGTAGATGGGCAAGGCGACGACTTCGACGCACTGGCAAAACACTTCCACAGCTACACGCCGCCGCTCGGCGCCTGCGCCGTCACCGGCAACCACGAATACCATGCCGGGCCGGAACACTCGCCGCGCTTCCTGCACAACGCAGGCTTTACCGTATTGCGCGGCGAATCGGCTACGGCAGGCGGCATCGTGCTGGTAGACGTGGACGACCACACGGCAAGCGCAACCGGACAGCCCGCCAAACTGGGCACGGGCAAGGCGCTCGTCTCCGTCGGCACGAACGACTTCATCGTACTGCTCAAACACCAGCCGATAGTGGATAGCGATACGCGGTTTGATTTACAGCTTTCCGGGCACGTCCACGGCAGACAGATATTCCCTTTCGGTTATCTGACGCAGCTCACCTATCACGGGCACCCGCAAATAATTGCCCGCTAAAAACGGAAACGCGGGGGCGCTATACTGCGCGGCAAGATAATTCGAGCCCGTTTAAATTCCTTTAAGTACAGCCATGAAGAAAATCTTATTCGCAATGTTTTTGCTGCTGGGCATTAGCGCCTGCACCGCCGCCAAAGTGGCGCCCCCGCCTCCCCTGCCACTGCCGGCACCGCCCCCGCCGGTAGTGGAGCGCCCGCCCGCAAAAATCGCCCTTGCCCTAGGCGGCGGCGCGGCGCGCGGCTTCGCCCACATCGGCGTCATCAAGGCGTTGGAAGCGCAGGGCATCTCTGCCGATATCGTGGTCGGCACCAGTGCCGGTTCGGTGGTCGGCGCACTCTATGCGGCGGGACTCAACGGTTTCCAGATACAGGAACTCTCCATGAACATGGAAGAAGAACAAGTGCTCGACGGCTCCGGCATCTACCGCTGCATTGCCGAAACGGTGATCTCGGATAAGCGCGGGTGCATCAAAGGCCAAGCGCTGCAAGACTTCATCAACCGCAACGTCGGAGGTCGCGCTATGGAAAAACTCAAAAAAACCTTCGCTGCCGTAGCCACCAATCTGGGCAACGGCGAAATGGTGGTGTTCCGCTCCGGCAACACCGGCATGGCGGTGCGCGCCTCCGCATCCGTACCTGTATTTTTCCAGCCCGTCAGCATCAATGGAGTGGATTATGTCGATGGCGGACTGGTCGCCCCCGTGCCGGCCAGCGTGGCGCGTAGCATGGGTGCCGATTTCGTCATCGCCGTGGATATTTCAGATCGCCCGCTGGATCGTAAGACCGCAGGCATGGTCGATATCATGTGGCAGACCTTCGCCATCTTCGGGCAAACGCTCAACCGCCACGAACACTCCAGCGCCGACATCGTCATCCGCCCGGATACCTCCAGCCTACCCTCCACCGACGCGAGCGGACGCAATAAAGCCGTGCTCGAAGGGGAAAAAGCCGTCGCGGCGATCCTGCCGGAACTCAAAGCCAAGCTGGCGAAACTGAACGAGACGCGCCGCGTGGCGGGCATGCCGTAAACGGCACGCCCACGTATCACCAGATACAACGCTTTCACGGAATCGTTCATGAACTCACCCCCCTGTACCGTCACCACGATGCGCCGGCTGCCGCCGTGGTTGCGGTGTTCGCACAGGTAGATGCCCTGCCAGGTACCCAGCTTCGGCTGGCCGTTGCCGACCGGGATATTAAGAGCTTGTCCTCGGGTACCGCGCGATTGGAGGAGCTCTCGAAATCCTGCCACACCGTGGGATCGGCATTCTCGTTCAGCGCGAGCGATGCCGAAGTGTGCATAATGAAGACGTTCATCATGCCCACCTTGAAATCGCGCATTTCCGGGATTGCGCGCAACACTTCGCCGGCGACCAAATGGAAGCCGCGCGGCTTGGGTTTAAGGCTTAATCTCTTTTTGCAGCCACATGGAACGCCTCTCAGGATTTGATGCGGACATCGGCCTCGTGCGCGCGGACGACGACGCCCTCAATCACTTCGCCGTCATCAGCTTTGCCCCGCGCCGCCTCGCGCTGCGCTTGCGCTGCCTGCGCAAAGCGTTGCATCTCGCGCATCAGCTTGCGGGCGGTACGCGTTTTCCACCACAGGTAAGCGCCGCCGAACACGGCCACGAGCAGGATGAACACCAGCAACACCGCCGAAAACATCAGCACCAGCGCGGCCAGCACCGCCAACATGACGAAGGCCCCCGCCTTGCGCAGCAGGCTCGGAGAATGCGCCGAAGAAGGGGGAATGAATTTGATCTGCATGGCGCGAGTTTATCCCATCAGGCCTGCGGCAAGCGCACCTCGAAGCACGCACCGCCTTCCGCGCGCGGCAAGCAACGCACACCGCCGCCGTGCCGCTCGGCGATCTGCCGCACCAGCGACAGACCGAGCCCGTAGCTGCCTTCCTTTTCGCGGCTGCCCGCCGGACGATAGAACGGTTCGAAGATGCGCTCGCGCTCTTCCGCCGCGATGCCCTTGCCGTTATCGCACACGCAGATCACGGCCTGCCCCGCCTCCTGCGTCAGGCTGGCTTGCACCTCATCGCCGCCGTGACGCCGCGCGTTCTCCAGCAGGTTGCGCAACAAACGGCGCAGCAGGCGCTCGTCGCCTTTCAGGTTCAGCGCCACCGCCTCGCAATTCGCCGCACTGCGCGCGCACTCTTCCGCCAGCAGCGCAGCCAGATCGACGCTATCCGCATGCAACGGTTCGCGCATCGCATCCAGCCTGCTCGCCAGCAAAATCTCCCCGATGAGCTGATCCAGCTCGGCGATGTCGCGGCGCATCTCCGCCTGTAACTCCGGTACGGGACGCTCCGCCTGCATCTCCAGCGCGAGGCGGATGCGCGTGAGCGGCGAGCGCAGCTCGTGCGAAGCATTCGCCAGCAATTGCTTATGCGCCTGCAACAACGACTCGATGCGCTCCGCCGCGAGGTTGAAACTCTGCGCCAGCGAAGACACCTCGTCGCAACCTTTCGTCTCCACGCGCGTCTTGAAATCGCCCTCGCCCAACGCCACCACCGCCTGCTTCAGCCCCTCCAGCCGCCTGGTCATGCGCCGCGTCATCGGATAAGCCACGACGGCGACCACCAAGCCGATCAGCGCCAGGGTCACGATCAAAGGCAGCGGCGTGCGCGGATGGTCATGCGCCGGTTGCGCCAACAGCCAGCGCCCGTCGGGCAGATGCATGGCCCAGGCCGAATCATTGCCCGGGCGGCGCAGCCAGTCGTTGTCGCGCGCGTCCGGCGCGGGGGGCGGCAGTCCGAGGCCGACGTGCGCCAGCAGACGACGGTCGGCGGCATACAGCGAGATGCGCGGCAGCGAAGGCCGCGCCAGTTTTTCCAGCACCGCCTGCTGTTGCACGGCGGGCGCATCCGGCGCGGGCAAGGCCAGCACGATCACGTCGCGCACCGTCTGGAATATCTGGTTCTGCGGCGAACGCTCGCCCTGAAAATGAAAGAACACGCCCGCCGCCGCCACCAGCAAGGCGAGGCTGGCGATCACGCCGAGATATATCTGGAAATACAGTTTTTTCATGCCGCGACATCCCCGCTATCCTGATTGCGCGCGAACACATAGCCCGCCCCGCGCAGCGTGATGATGCGGCGCGGATGTTTCGGATCGTCCTCAATGGCCGCGCGGATGCGCGAGATGTGTACGTCGATGGAGCGGTCGAACGCCTCCAGCGGCTCGCCCTTCACCGCATCCAGCAACTGCTCGCGGCTCATCACCCGCCCCGGCTTCTCCGCCAGCGCCTGCAACAGATCGAACTGGTACGCAGTCATCTCGCATGCCGCGCCATCCACGCGCACCTGCCGCGCGCCGCAGTCGATCTCCAGTTTGCCGAAGCGCAACACATCGCTATTGCCCGCCTTGCCCCGGCGCAGGATCGCCTTCAACCGCGCCAACAACTCGCGCGGCTCGAACGGCTTGGGCAGGTAATCGTCCGCACCCATCTCCAAGCCAAGGATGCGATCCATCGCCTCGCCGCGCGCCGTGAGCATCAGCACCGGAATGGTGGAGAACACGCGCAACTGGCGGCACGCATCCAGCCCGTCGCCGTCCGGCAGCATCAAGTCCAGCACCAGCGCGTCGAAATTTTCATGCTTCAATGCCTGCAAGCCGCTGGCGATCGTGTAACGCGCATCCACGCGATAACCGGCATTGCCCAGATACTGCCGCAACATGCCGCACAAGCGTTCGTCGTCGTCGATGATGAGGATGCGATGGTTCATGTGAGGCTCCAAATATCCTGGAAACCTTAGTTGGACAGCACGTAGTGTGCGTTCATCGCGTCACAGGGCAAGGCGGGACGACGAGGAATGGTCGTCCCATTCCGGGGAGGAGCAACACCGCCATGGGGCGCGATGAATGCGCAATACGTACTGTAGCGGCCCACCATGCTGGTTTGCGTGGATAAATCACGAATTGTTTTGTGGGGCAATATCATGCGGGCTATATGGAGCGGTCAACTGAGGTTTTTTAGGATAACCGCCCCGCATCATACCAAGCTGGGCCGGGCGAAACACAAAGTGGCAGGCCGCTCAACCACATTCGCCCTCACCCTCGCTCCCTCTGGTAAAACCACTAGCCAATCGACTAAGAGCTTGTCCCAGCGGGCGAGGGAAGTTAAAACCCTTCTCCCACCGGGATAACCAGCCACTTGCCAGCTTGCTGGCTTAGTGGGTTGGCTAGTTGTAGTTTCACCAGAGGGGTTGGGATGAGGGGATTTTCTTAACCGTGATGCATCCAGCCGCCGCGCTTCTCCATCTTCTCGGCCAGCTTGGCGCGTTGCTCCGGCGTCAGCACCTCGGCCACATCCTGCATGGTCTGCGTCGCCAGCTTGCTCGCCTCGTCCACCAGCTTGATCTGCTCGGTACGCAACGTCTCGATGGCCGCTTTGTCCAGCGTCGCGGCGGACATCAGCTTGCGCATCTGCACATGGTTGTCGCGCATCTTCTCGACCAGCGGCGCGCCCTTCTCCACCGAAGCCTTCACGATGGCGGACGCCTTCCCCTTCTGCGCATCGCTCGCCTTCACCGCATCCAGCATGTGCTGCATGCGCTTGTCGGCGAACTTGCTCACCTGCTCGGCATCCATCGGCTTGCCGGACATGAACGTCTCCGGCCCGCCGTGCCCCCAGCCCGGCTCGCAGGCAAACGATTTGCCCGCAAAGAAACCGATACCGAACACCAGCATGACGCCCAAAAACTTGCCGAAACAGCGACCGCGATGCCCGCCGTGGCAACGATGCTCATGCCTGTTGCTGCCGCAGCAGCGTTCTTTGCTCTCGTTGTTCGTCTCTTGCGTGGTCGTGGTTTGTTCGCTCATTTCATTCTCCTTGATCGGTTGATGCCGCACCGTGCGGCTGGGTGGCACTTTATGGGCGTGCCGTTGCGCGCATTTGTGGGGAAGGTAAAGATTTGTAAAGCGGCGCATTCGACCCGCAATAGCTAGGCCGCCGACTTTTTCCAAAAAGCCGTGGCCGGAGTATTTGGCCCGATATAATTCGCAGCAACGATACTCGCCGCATTGGCGAGTTGTTTTTGGGGAGAAAACGATGCACGTCAGCGCCAGCCTGAACCAGAAGATCGCCCAATCTGTCCAGACATCCATGCGGATCGGAGGCTGCAAGCCAGCCCAATCTAATGCAGTCAAAAAACAGGCACAAACCCTGATGGAACAGCACCGTGTCCAAATATCGGTTCGCAGAAAATGACATCTACCTTCCCGGCACCGACATTCCCAGAAACCGTCTGGGAATAGAAACCCAGGACGTGTTGCACGAAGTGGAAACAACGCTGCTGCAACAGGCCACAGACGGCACGGTGGAGAAATTCGCCGAACGCCTCGCTCATTTCCAGTCCGAACTGATCGCCCTGCATCCATTCCATGAACTCAACGGACGCATCACCCGATTATTCTTCGACCTCATCACCGTGTACAACGGCTATCCGCCCGATATTCAACATGCACGGGCGGGCGTGAGCTGATGAATTTTGTTAGACTGCGCAGCAGCAATCTCGGGAGGACGCATCATGCTCGCCACCATAGAAGCAACGATTGATAAAACAGGACATCTGCACTCTGTTGAATCAGGCCAAACCATCAAGCCGGGGCGCGCTTTACTGACTTGGCTGGAACCCGACACCACACACGAACCCGCCTTGATGGCTGAGTCCGCACTAGCACAAGACTGGCTCAACCCCGAGGAGGATGCAGCATGGGCACATTTGCAGCCGGGCAAGTAGCCGTACTGCACTTCCCGTTCTCAGACCTCAAGTGTGCAGCGTCATAGGAGAGTTAATAAAATGAACAGAATCGATGTTCCCATTGCGCAGCTTTCATTCACCCAAAAACTGGATTTGATGGAGATGCTTTGGGCGGACATGGCTGGCAACGAAAAAGAGCTCGCATCCCCGGCGTGGCATGGCGAAATACTCAATGAGCGCGAAGCTGCCCTGAATGCAGGCAAGGTAACCGTCTCAAGCTGGGAAGAAGCCAAAGAAAGAATCAAGAAAAACGTCTCATGAGGATAAAAATCCTCAGCACCGCAGAGCACGATCTCGAAGAAGGTTACCGCTTCTACGAATCACAAGCCGACGGCCTCGGCACCTATTTTCTGGATACGCTCTACTCCGACATCGACTCACTCGCCTACTTTGCGGGCATACACCGCATAGTGCTGGGCTACCACCGGCTACTCTCCAAACGCTTCCCCTTCGCTGTTTATTATCGGGTCGCTAACAACGAAGCCACCGTATTCTCCATACTCGATTGCCGACGTAATCCAAGCTGGATAAGGAAAAAACTATCATGACACAGAGCACCAACCCGCTCTCCGCCAGCGAACCCTGGAACCTCGTCGCCGATGGCTACGCCGAGACCACCATGCTCGTGTTCGAGCAATTCGCCGACGAGGCCATCGCCGCGAGCAAACTCAAACCGAACTCCACCGTGCTCGATGTCGCCTGCGGCCCCGGCACACTCGCGCTCAGGCTCGCGCACCAAGCCGGGCAAGTACACGGCATCGACTTCTCCGAAGCCATGCTCGCCGTGTTCAATAAAAAAATCGAACAAGCCGGATACCGCAACATCGCCCTGCACTGCGGCGATGCGCAGACCCTGCCCTACGCCGACGCCACCTTCGATGCCGCCTTCTCCCTGTTCGGCCTCATGTTCTTCCCCGACAGGCAACAAGGCTTCGTCGAAATCTACCGCACGCTCAAACCGGGCGGCAGCATCGCCGTCACCAGTTGGGCACCCGTGGACCAATCGCCCGCCATGCAAACCATGTTCGGCGCACTGCGCGCCATCAAGCCCGACCTGCCGCAACCGCAACGCTCCATCGGCACACTGGAGAACCCCGAGCGCTTCAAACAAGAAATGCAAGAAGCCGGGTTCCGCAACGTCGAGATACGCAGCGTCACCAAAGCCTTCCCCGTCGGCACCACAAGCGAATTCTGGGAAAGCATGGTCAAGGGCAGCGCCCCGATACAGATGATGAAGAAGGGATTGGGCGAAACACTGTGGCGCGAGAAGGAAAAGCTTGCGCTGGCTTGGCTGGAAGAGACACTGCCTGCGCTGAAGGGGCCCTTGACTTCGAATGCGTGGTTGGGGGTGGGAATTAAATGATGTTTCGCCCCTGTTGTAAAACTTATAATTTACTTATACTTGATATATGAACACCATCGAGTGGTCAGCCAAAGCAGTGCGGCAACTGCGCAAGATTGCAGATAAGCGCAAGCGGCAAGGCATCTTTGCCGAAGTGCAGCAACTCGCGCATTGGCCCGATTGCACGGGAGACATCAAACGCCTGCAAGGACGCGATGGCTACCGCCTACGCATAGGCGACCACCGGGTGATATTCGAGATCGACCAGAGCGGCATCCCGGTCATCGTCACCATCATGCAAGTGGAGAAACGAAATGAACGCACCTACTAACATCCAGATACTGAAAGACGCGAAAGGCAAGCCCGCTTTCGTCGTGATTCCCTACCCGGAATACATGAGCCTGACCAAGCAAAACGCGCCAACCATCCCCAACGCCGTGGTCAACAAAGTCATCAACAAAGACATGACACCCATCCGCGCCTGGCGCGAACACCTCGGCCTCACCCAGACAGAAGTCGCGCGCCGCCTCGGCATCTCGCAAAGCGCCTACGCCCAGCAGGAAGCCAAAGAACCTGTGAGGAAGGCCACGCGCGAGAAGATCGCCAAGGCGATGGGCATCGCACCGGAGCAATTGGCGGTTTGAAAAGTATTTCGATGCTGCCCATCTCACCCCAATTCAGCACATAGCTTGTCCGCCATGTTCCACTTAAGCACTTCATGACATAAAATCACAAGCACTCAACCTTTTGCGGAGGCCATCATGCACGCAACCTATCAGCTCAAGCCGGACGAATTGAACGAAAGTTTTTTGCAGGCCTTAAAAAAACAATTCAAAAATAAAACCGTCGAAATCGCAGTCTCTGATGTGCCTGCAGCGGAAGCGGCCACCAATGAACCGCGCAAGGCAGGGGCGCTCAAAGGGCGCATCAAAATGAGCGATGATTTCAATGCGCCGCTGGCAGATTTTGCCGAGTATCAACCGTGAAACTGCTGCTGGATACGCACATCCTGCTCTGGTATCTGGAAGGGCATCCCAATCTCCCGGAAACGCAACGCCAGCAAATCGAAGACCGTCGCAACCAAGTCGCGGTGAGCGCGGTCAGCCTGTGGGAAATGACCATCAAAATTGCCATCGGCAAACTTGATCTCATGGACGATCTTGCCACGGTCGAGAACACCCTACTCCAGCAAGGCATACGCATCCTGCCCATTCAAACCGCACATTTACAACGCTTGCTGGAGTTGCCGTTCCATCACCGCGATCCTTTTGACCGGCTCATCATTGCCCAAGCACTAGCCGAAGAAATGACGCTGGTATCCGACGATGCCGCGTTTACTGCTTATCCTGCTTCGTTGCTTACGGCAGCGAGTTCAAGGTGAACTATCTCGATGCTGACCCTGTCGGTTTGGCATCGCACCCGAGCAATTGGCAGTTTGAGAAATCAATTGCGATGCTGCCCCCATATGATCGCGAAAAAGAAAAGCTTGTGCTGGCCTGGCTGGGAGAGACACTGCCTACGCTGAAGAGGCCGCTGACTTCGGATGCGAGTTTGGGCGTGGGGGTGAAGTAACAATGGGCGGTATACTTGAAACAACATTGTGACCATAGCATGATATTTGCAGCTAATATCTCTACTCCAGTCCTTTGAAAAAGCAGAAGGAGTTCCTTGATGGGTGAATACTATGAATTTTTTGCAGGTGGCGGCATGGCACGCGCAGGCCTTGGCAGCACTTGGTCTTGCAGATTCGCCAATGATTTTGATCCAAAGAAAGCAGCTAGCTATGCAGCCAACTGGAGGACCGAGCACTTAATAATTGATGACGTCGCCAAAATCACCCTTGCCGACTTGACGGGAAAAGTAGATTTGGCTTGGGCGTCTTTTCCATGCCAAGACCTATCGCTTGCAGGATCAAGAGCAGGATTACAAGGCAATCGTTCGGGTACGTTTTGGCCGTTTTGGAGGTTAATGCAAAGACTTGCGGCGGTACGCCGCGCGCCAAGCATGATTGTGCTCGAAAATGTCTGCGGCCTCATCACGTCGTCGGGGGGCAAAGATTTCACCGAATTGGCGCGTGCAATTGCAGAACTTGATTATCAATTTGGTGCCGTGGTAATTGATGCAGTGCATTTCGTCCCACAGTCGCGGCCCAGATTGTTTGTTATTGCAGTAGCCAACGGAGTGAATTTACCTGAGGGGATTTCACGCAGCGACCCTGGGGCACTTTGGCATCCTCGCGCATTAGTGGAGGCAAAATTTAATTTGCCTAAGCAAGCGCAAGAAAAGTGGAAATGGTGGGACATTCCCGCTCCATTGGTACGCGCAAAAGTGTTTGCCGATTTAATTGAGAAAAATCCAACGGGCGTTCGATGGAACACTCATGCCGAGACGCAAGCCCTATTGGATATGATGTCGCCAGTAAATCGCGAGAAAGTTCATTCAGCGCAGCTATCAGGAGAATTGCGTATTGGTGCCCTCTATCGACGCACACGCAACGGAGTACAGCGCGCAGAAGTTCGCTTTGATGACGTGGCTGGTTGCTTGCGCACGCCCGGCGGCGGCTCTAGCAGACAGAGCATCCTGATAGTTGAGGGTCAACGTGTCCGTTCGCGCTTGTTATCACCAAGAGAAATTGCGCGCCTAATGGGGCTGCCTGATGACTATGTCTTGCCGGAAAACTATAACGAAGCCTATCACTTGATAGGCGATGGGCTTGTGGTGCCAGTAATTTCGCACATAGCAGAGCATGTGCTAAATCCTATCGTCCGGGTTAACCACACACAATTCCAAGCTGTAGCCGCTTAACAACAATCCCATATTTTTGGATCAATATTAAAGGCACTGTAAATACATGGGCACCGATTTTAATTTTCGTCGAAAAGCGGTTAAATCTTTAACAAACGACATCGGAGTATATGTATTGGCCGACTTGGATAACGTGCCAATTTATGTTGGTCAATCCAGAGATGGGATTCGGAGTCGAGTGGCAAGACACCTCACTTCAGCGAGATCTGACATTATCGCGAATCGACAGATTGATGTTTGGGAAATCGCATATGTGTGGGCGTATCCAGTTAATGACCCGAGCAATATATCGTCACTTGAAGCTGCGCTATTTCATCGCTACAACAAGAAATCTCAATTGATGAATGGAGCAACGCTTCCATCTCCGCCCAATAAATTCACCATTCCAAAACCTTCACAAATAGTGCAGGTCATGTCCAATGAAGAAATTAAGGACAAGCTTGACGAGGCGCAAAGATTGCCACGCCAAGCAGCGCATTATGCGCAAATTGTTGCCCATTTCGTAGCAGTAAAAAATTCATCGCAAATCGCTGTGGCAATGGATGCCCATTTCCAGCGATTAAAAACTTACCACCAGCGCTTATTGAAAGAAGCCAAGCCAGACGACAGCGAAGCCGACTCTTAAAACAAGCCAAAGGTAGCAGAGCCGAAATGTTTTGAAGTTGGCCGTGATGTTTAAAGAAAATCGCCCCCGGTACCTTTTTCCTCTCTCGCCCCCACATAACCACTAACCCCATCCCATGGCCACCCTGATCCCCTCCCTCGGTGCCGCCCGCTTCGATGCGCGCGGCGAATTACGTCTCGCCGAACAGCTGAAAGATTGCCTCGAAGACAACGCCTGGGTGTGGCACAACGCCCCGGTCGCACCTTTCGGCAGACATCCCGATTTCATGACGCTGCATCCGCAGCAGGGCATTGTGGTGCTGGAGATGCAGGACTGGCGGCTGGATAAGATAGAATGAGACGGGGACGGAGCCAAATTTAATTCCACAGCTAACGGGGGCAGCACAATAGTTTTAACGCCCCCCTTCCCCCCACCCCGTTTTCCCCTATCATGCAATTTGAAGTTTCAACTTTCAAATTGCAAATATGCTGAACCGATCTGCATTTCCTACTGCATTGCGTCTGGCGCAGGGCTTTCCCGTGCTGGCGATCACCGGGCCGCGCCAGTCCGGCAAGACGACGTTGGCGCGCACGCTGTTTGCCGACAAGCCTTACGTTTCGCTGGAAGACCCGGAGGAGCGTTCGTTCGCCGATACCGATCCGCGCGGTTTTTTGGCGCGGTTTCCGCAGGGGGCGATTCTGGACGAGGTGCAGCGTTGCCCGAATTTGTTTTCTTATCTGCAAGGCGTGGTGGATACACGCCGACGGATGGGCGAGTTCATTCTCACGGGGTCGCAGCAATTCGGTTTGATGTCTGACATCAGCCAGTCGCTGGCGGGACGGGTGGGTTTGTTGCAGTTGCTGCCGTTTTCGTTGGCCGAATTGAGGGAAGGCGGCTTGCTACCCGCCACGCTGGATGAAACGATGTTGCGAGGGTGTTATCCGCCGCTGTATGACCGCCCCGTTGCGCCCGGCGACTGGTTCCCCAACTACGTGACCACTTATCTGGAAAGAGATGTACGGCAGTTGTTGGCGGTGCGCGATTTGTCGCTGTTCCAGCGTTTTCTCAAGATGTGTGCCGCGCGCTCGGGGCAGTTGCTCAATCTTTCCGCGCTGGCGGCAGATTGCGGCATCTCGCATGTGACGGCACGGGAATGGATGACGGTGCTGGAGGCGAGTTATATCGTTTATCTGTTGCGCCCCTATCATCCCAACCCCGGGCATCAAAACTTCGGCAAGCGGCTGGTAAAGATGCCCAAGCTGTATTTTCTCGATACCGGTTTGATGGCGTATTTATTGGGCATACGCGATGTGAATACGCTGGCTACCCATGCCTCGCGCGGCGCGCTGTTTGAAACGCTGGTGGTGTCGGAGTGGGTAAAGCGCCAGTTCAACGCCGGTCAGGTTGCCGAGTTGTATTTCTGGCGCGACAGTGCGGGACATGAGGTTGATCTGTTGATCCCGCAGGGCAAGCAATCTATGCCCGTGGAAATCAAATCCGGCTCGACCTTCAGCAATGATTGGACAGCAGCGCTACGCAAGCTGTCGGCATTGTTCGGCGATGCGGCACTGCCACCCGGCATCGTTTTTGGTGGCGAAGGCCAGTATGTACGCGAAGGATGTCAGGTGATCGGCTGGCAGGCATTGGCCGAGAATAGCTGATGTACCCGCTACGCATCGCCCAACTCCGCCAACGCCTGCACGACCTAGGCTGCAAACCGTGTCACGAAGACCGTCTGCTGCGCGGCTGGAGTCAGGTCTGCTCATACGATAAAAAGCACAGTCCCGCTGAGACTTTCTTCCCCGCTGCATTGCGCAATGAATTGCCTGCTATTGAAGCGGAGCTGGATGGGCTGGCGCGGCTGCATGGCGAATATCCCGCCACCCCCTCCCTAGCCCTGATGGAACCACTAGCCATTCGACTAAGCCCGCAAGCGGGCAAGTCGCTGGTTATCCCCCGGCGGGAGGAACTTGATCGCGCCGTCTATCGCGGATAATTGATGCCGGATCAATAATAGTTTCATCAGAGGATTGAGGAGAGGGCATCGGGGGAAAGTTGGATATGGGGAACGGGCATGGCGAGTTTCATTATCAGGGGTGGTGGCATCATTGCCATGCCCGTTAACTCGGATTGTCCATTATTGATGTTTTCATAATTCATGACACGAGCGCTCCCTCATCCCAACCCTCTACCTCCGGGATAACCAGTCGAAAAAATTCTCGTGTAGCGAGCCGGCATCAAGGGATTGCCCGCTGCGCGGAGTGTTTGTCTCGCTGGATTCCCGCCAACCCTCACCTCAATCCTCTGGTCGCTGGTTATCTCCCGCAGAATACCCCTCTCCCTAACTCTCTCCCGCAAGCGGGAGAAAGGACAAACGAGAAAGGCAATCTTGAATCCTCGGGAGAGGAGGCGATTGCTCTTTCCCCCTCTAGTGTCGCAAACCAGAAATAACGAAACATTAAACGGCGTCTTTTTTCGCCATGCCGCGTTGCATCCCCTTGCCGTATAACCCATACGGCTGCGGGTCTGCGCCTTGCCTGACAAAAAA
>SCUU01000256.1 GCA_004297065.1 Gallionellaceae bacterium | reverse complement strand
CCTTGAGCCTGTAGGGGCAGATTTTTTCCAGCGGCGCTTCACAACCCGACGCTTCCTTTAAATAAAAAGCGTCCTGGGGGAAAGGTTTTCCGTCTCTCTCTTCACAGCCGGTCTCGGCGGGCTTCATCACACCCACCCTGTAGCCCAGATTTCTCAGCAGGGCTGCCAAGCCGCAGGCAACGAGTGTCTTTCCTACGCCTGTATCCGTACCGGTGATAAATATTCCTTTACCCATTAGAAACCTTGAATCAACCTCCCTTGTTCCCGTTTCTGTCATTCTGAGGCTGCAGGCCGAAGAATCTCAGTTAGACACGAGACCCTTCGCTCCGCTCAGGGTGACACTTGTGCTACCACCCGATGCTTAGGTCTTTCCACTGCGAATTCACCGACTCGATCAGCGCTATTTTTCTCCTCCGTAACCATCCTTTAATTTGCTTTTCACGGGCAATGGCAGCTTAAACATCTTGGGTCACCTCAAAATAAACGAGCCGGGTGATGTTGTACTTGGCGGTGAAGCCGGGAACGAGCTTTTGCTTGTGTTCGTAGACCCGTCGTTCTAGATCATTTGTGACACCTGTATAAAGGGTCCGTGACTTATTGGTCATGATGTAAAGGTAGTATTGTTTCATCGTCCGTCTAAGGAGCTCTTGCAATATCGAGATTCTTCGTCGCTACGCTCCTCAGAATGACATCCACCGCATTCCCGTACCCACACTTCAGCTTTCCGTCACGTGCCGAATCGATTCGTAAACGACATCGACAAGCGTCTTGAGTTCGCCGTCTGTGAGGGTCAATGGCGGCATCAGGATGATCACGTCCCCTAAAGGCCGAATCATCACGCCTCTCTTGCGCGCCTCGAGAATGACCTTATATCCGATTCTTTTTTCCGGCGCGTAGCTCTCGCGCCCGCTTTTATCCTCGACCAACTCGATCCCCACCATGAAACCCCACTGGCGCACGTTGCTGACATGCGCGAGCGGAACAAACTCCTTTTTCAAGCGCCGTCCAAGATAGGCGATCTTGGGCTGCATGCGCTCAAGAATTTTCTCTTTTTGAAAAAGCTCAAGACCGGCCAGGGCGACCGCGCAGCCGAGCGGATTTCCTGTATAGGTGTGCCCGTGAAAGAAAGTTTTGAATTCCTTGTACTCTCCGAGAAAGGCGGAAAAGATCTCCTCCGTGGTCAGCGTCGCCGCCAACGGGAGATAGCCGCCGGTGATTCCCTTCGCCAGACAAAGAATATCCGGCGTCACTCCCGCGTGCCCGCAGGCGAACATCTTTCCTGTGCGGCCGAAGCCGGTCGCCACTTCGTCGAGAATCAAGAGAATGCGGTTTTTGCGGCAGATCTCGCTTAGCAGATCGGAAGAGC
>SCUU01000255.1 GCA_004297065.1 Gallionellaceae bacterium | reverse complement strand
GACCTGGGCAAGGGCCCCGGCGTCATCAAGGGCGCCTTCGTCGAGATGCCGCGCTTCTTCAAGGACACCGGCCGCGTGCAGGACCTGGAGACCCGCCTGATCACCTGCATGGAAACCCTGCAGGGCTTCAACGGCGCCGAGATCGCCAAGACGCCGTTCGGCCGTGGCGAGATGGCCAACGTGACGGCGCTGGCCACCTACGTGGCGACCGCCTCCAAGGGCATGCGCTTCAACCTGCCGCAATCGCACGCGCAGGAAAAGCTGATGTACGAAGCCGGCAAGCGCATGTTCTTCACGCGCGGCGGCACGCACGACTTCTCGTGCGCCTCCTGCCACGGCGAGAGCGACAAGCGCATCCGCCTGCAGGACCTGCCCAACCTCACCAAGAACCCGGGCGACGGCATCGGCTTCGCCGCCTGGCCGGCCTACCGCGTGTCCAACTCGCAGATGTGGGGCATGCAGCTGCGCCTGAACGACTGTTTCCGCCAGCAGCGCTTCCCCGAGCCCAAGTTCGGCAGCGACGCGACCATTGCACTCGGTGTCTACATGGGCGTGAACGCCAAGACCGCCGAGTCCATCGTGCCCGCCATCAAGCGCTGAACCGGAGACACCGAACATGAACAAGAAACTTGCATTTGCCCTGCTGCCCGTGGCGGCCCTCGCGCTCTCCGCGTGCACCGTGTCGCCCTCGGCGGCCGAGTACGACAAGGCCACCGCCGACATCATCAAGAACTCCTTCCAGGACCGCGGCATCGCCAAGGTCGACCGCCTGGTGCAGGACGACGCCAACCGCGAATGCGCGGCCGCCGACGTGGCCGGCAAGACCATCGACCCGACTGTCGCCAAGGCCATCGAAGCGGCCAACATGAAAACCGTGAAGTGGCCCAGCGACGGCAAGTTCCTCGGCGACTGGAAAGAGGGCGAGAAGATCGCCCAGAGCGGCCGCGGCATGACCTGGACCGACAAGGCCGGCGACCCCAACGGCGGCAACTGCTACAACTGCCACCAGATCAGCAAG
>SCUU01000254.1 GCA_004297065.1 Gallionellaceae bacterium | reverse complement strand
ATTACAACAGCCTAGTTATGAACCAACACTGACTGTTGAAAAATCACTTGAAAAATATGGCATGATGTGGAATGTTAATCGAAAACAAAGAAAAGATAAAGTTGAAGAATTGATTGAATCTTTTGATTTACAAGAAATACGAAAAAAGAAAAACGAAGACCTATCAATTGGTCAAAGAAGACGAGTTCAGGTTGCACGTGAATTTATGCATGAAATGGAATTATTGTTTTTAGATGAACCAACTAGTGGTTTAGACCCTTCTGCAAGAAGAAAATTGCTATTATCAATAAAGGAAAAATCATCGCTGTAGATTCACCTGATGAGTTGAAAAATCGCTTTGGTAATGAAAAAACCATAAAAATTCACATAGCAGGAATCCATCAAAATTTGCTTAATTTATTAGCAGATATACAAGATTGCAAAATCGGCTTTAATTCAGGCACTAATATTACAATTCATTCTAACAAATCTGAACTTGTATTGATGGAAGTTCTACAAGTATTAAACAAAAATAATGTTATAATCGAAGATCTATCTGCTATGCCAACGAATCTAGAAGAAATTTTCATTAAAGCAGTTAATGATTCAAATGCATCCAGTGCTTAGACTCGTAAATAGAAATATCACTATATCACTTAATCCAGGATTTCTGATATGGCAAATAATATTTCCATTAATCTATATTTTTGTGGCTGGTTTTGCTTATACTTCTTTAATCGACGATGTTCCGTTTGAAAACACCAAACTTGATTATCCTACATATCTGGCTACTGGAATGATTGGATTTAACATCATGAATAGCACCCTAATTTCCGGCATAATAATTTGGAATGATAGACGTCACGGAATGTTTGAGCAGATAATGGCAGGTCCATTTACTAGAACTGATTACATACTGAGTAACATTTGTACAATAGGAATTGTGGGTATGCTAAGTGCTACAATAATTGCACTTGTTGGTTATCCAATTTTTTTTGATTCAATTGAGTTTAACGTATTTACAATTCCAATTCTAATATTCACTTCAATATTTGGTTCGATATTATTTGGTTCTATTGCATCAATAATCTCGACAAGATTACGTTCAAGTGAAGGGTTTAACGTTATCATCAATACAGTGTTTTTGTTTTTTGCGTTTGTAAGTACAGCGTTTTATCCTGCATCAGGAACACCAGAACCACTAGCAACTGCCTTTTACATTAATCCTCTAACATATTTGGTAGATGTTAT
>SCUU01000201.1 GCA_004297065.1 Gallionellaceae bacterium | reverse complement strand
CTTTTGTAACGGTTATGCGTTCTTCTAAAGAAGCAATGTAAGATTCTACCTTTGCAACATTAGTTTTTAGACTTTCATCATGCCGTGTAAGCTGTGAAATTCTTGATGCAAGTTGATCTTCAGTGCTAGTAATTGATTTTACCTTTGCCTTAATATCAACAAAATGTAAGTCAACGTTAGCAAGTCCGGTTTCTGATACATGGTATTTATCCTCAAGACTTTTTGTAATCCTTTCAATTTTTTTGAGTTTTGATTTTTTATCTTGGATGAATTTTTTAAGCAAACTTAGTGCCTGTATGATATCATCAACTGATGTGCTAAGTAGAATTATTTTTGTAAGTTTTGATATCTTGGAGTTTATATCAATAACTACAGCGTTTGCATCTGCTTCAAAGAACTGCCCATCTGTTGTTACTGCCTTGTATCCTTTTTTGGATAAGATATAAGCAGATTCTTTGGAATCAGCCAAAACGATATTACCAAAGATAAAGTTTTTGAGTGCTACGAATTTGTCATCACATTTTACATAATCAGACAATACACCTATAATTCCAGATTCTTTTGGAAGTTCAACTTTGGAATTTGGAATCGCGTCAAGTGGAATTATCTTAATCTTCGGTAATTTCTTTTCTTGTGCAAACTCAGCTAATCCAAGTAATGTGCCAAAGTCATTTACTACAAGAGCCTTTAGCCAATCAGATCCTACAGCAAGAATCGGTCTCTCATATTGTTTGTCCCATGAGAGAACTTCATAGACAAGACCTTGTATTCCAAGTCGTTTTGAATCTTCTTTGAGTTTTGCTATGGAATAGTCTTCATGCATTACTTCTTTTACAACACGAATCTTTGCCTCATGTTGTGCAGCAGCTTTACTTGCCTTTTCTAAAATAAGCGAATTTTCTTCAATGTCTTTTTCAGTTTTTGTACGTCTCTCTGCCATGTTTGCAAGTCTTGATTTTAATTCGTTAATTATGGCTTCATGTCCTGCTTTAACAACACGAAGTTTTTGTTCTAAATCGAATAATTTTTCTTTTTCTGTCGCAAATGATTTGATCCTTGCAGAGTTTTGTTCTATTTTGCTTACAATGTCAGTTCTTTCTGCTTCAATCTTTGATAACGAGAGTTTTGCGTCGTTAAGTGAGTTTGTTAGATTTTTTATCTTTTCATCTACTTTAATTTTATTTGTTGTAATTTGTGATTGTTGTTTTAACACTTGATGGATTTCTGAATCAACAGATGCAAGTTCTGTATTTGTGGATCTTTTTGTTTCTTCAATTGATTTTATTGATTCTTTTAGTTGCCCAATTTGTGACTCTAAAAGAGAGCGTTTTTCATGTAAGGATGTGATCTCAATTTCTATTTCTGGCAGTCTAGTATCTATTTGACCAAGTCTTCTTGTGTTCGTAGCAATCTTACTGTTCGCTTGTTCAGAAGATTGCATTGCTATAGAAAGCTCAGAATCAATTGCAGCTTTTGCAATATTGTATGCATTGACTTCCTCCATGAACTTTTGTTTTTCTTCTTCAAGTTTTTTGGTTTCTTCTTTTATCTGGTTGCGTTGTTCTTCGAGCTTTTTTGATTCAGAAA
>SCUU01000044.1 GCA_004297065.1 Gallionellaceae bacterium | reverse complement strand
TTGCTTACATATCATCCATATGCGGCACCGCGAAGTGGGGTAAGCAGGCAATCTGCGCAGCAGATGCTCGCAAATTTTTTCCGCGCCTTGCATTTGGGCGAAATCTGAATTTTTAGAGGTGCCCTTCAGTGCTTTCTCGCCCTTATTATTATTTCTGTGCAACCAGACTTGCGCCCAACAAACCGATCTGCGGAGTCGTAACGATAGACAGCGGAAAAGTGGACAGCAAGCCGGTAAAACGCCCCTTATCCAAAAATGCGCGCATAAATTCGCCGCGCTGCATCTGTGCCACAATCTTTGCCGCGATTCCACCCGCCACATAAATACCGCCGCGCGGCAAGGCCATCAACGCGACATTGCCGACAAACGCTCCATATATCTGCGTAAACACATCCAAAGCCTGTGTTGCAATTGTCTCTCCCTGCCCACACGCAAAGCCGGCAATCGCGGCAGCGGCATCGCCTGCCTCCATTGCGGCGCTCAATGCGGGCGACGGAGCGGAGCGCCCGCTATCGCGCAAGAATTCATATATCGCCACCAGACCGGGACCGGAAACAATGCGTTCATACGAGACATGCCCGTGGCGTTGTTGCAGATACTGCAATAAGGCGTATTGCAATTCATCGGTCGGCGCAAAGTCGGCGTGCCCCCCCTCGGAAGGATGCACCGCGTAGCCGCCGGCATGCCAGGCCAACCAAGCCACCCCCAATCCCGTGCCCGCGCCGACGACGATGCGCACGCCATGCGTTTGCGCCTCACCCTGTTGCAGAGGAAACAGATCGGATGATTGCAATGCCGCCACGCCTAGGCCCACGGCTTCAAAATCGTTGATGAGCGCGACCTGCGCCAGATTAAAACGTGCCGCAAGTGCATCGGCATCGACTTCCCACGGCAGATTGGTGAGTTTTACTTTGCGCCCGGACACCGGCCCGGCCAACGCGAAACAGGCAGCGGCAACATCGTGTACCCCGGCATCGCGCAAGAACACTTCCAGAATCTCCGCCAAACCGGCATAGCCCGCACCGGGATAGGATTTACGCAACACGGGGGTATGCGCATCGCCCGCCTCGAATACCTGCAACAAGGCCTTGGTACCGCCGATGTCGCCAGCCAGAAAATAAGTCATCAGTAAGCCCGCACGTCGGCACCGTCCGGATTGAGCGAATGCCGCCAGAACTGATCGTCGCGATCGAACAAACGATACGTGCCGCGCGGCCCCCAACTGCCCGCCGGGTAGTTATTGATGAAATCGCGCTCCATCGCCCAGACTTTCAGTACCGGATCAACCACGCGCCATGCCGCTTCGACCTCGTCGATACGCAAGAACAGGGAATGGTCGCCCAGCATCACATCCAGCAACAGCCCTTCATACGCATCATAGTCTTCGTCGTCTTCTTTGCGGTAAGTCGCATCCAGGCTCATGGTGCGCGTGTGCATCTCCAACCCCGGCACCTTCACCTGCATTTCCATTTTGAGGCAATCGTTAGGCTGAATACCCAACATGATCCAGTTCGGCTGCGACGGCCCCTGGCGGGTACGCCGCAATAAATCCTGCGGCGGATTCTTGAAGCGGATGCAGATCGCAGAACTGTTCTCCGACATGCGTTTTCCGGTGCGCAGGTAGAACGGCACCCCCGCCCAACGCCAGTTGTCGATGAACAGTTTCAGCGCGGCATAAGTCTCCGTCGTGCTGTCCGCAGCGACCCCCTTCTCTTCCAGATAGCCCGGGACGGTCTTCCCGTCGATTACACCGCTGGCGTATTGTCCACGAAAGGCATGGGCATGCACCGCGTTCTGCGTGATCGGGCGGATAGCCTTCAACACTTTGGTCTTCTCATCGCGCAGGTGCTCCGCGGTCAGCGACACAGGGGGCTCCATCGCCACCAGCGCCAGCAACTGCAGCAAGTGGCTCTGGATCATGTCGCGCAACGCGCCCGCCCCTTCGTAATAGTCGGCGCGGTTCTCGATGCCCAAAGTTTCGGAATGCGTGATCTGCACGTGGTCGATGTAGTGGTGGTTCCACAGCGGCTCCAGCAACATGTTGGCGAATCGGAACACCATCACGTTCTGCACGGTGCCTTTGCCCAGATAATGGTCGATGCGATATATCTGCGGCTCATCCAAGTGGCGATACAGGCTGGCTTGCAAGGTCTGCGCGCTGAGCAGGTCGTAGCCGAACGGTTTCTCGATCACCACGCGCCGCCAGCCGTTCTTCTGTTTGAGCAAACCGACATTGCCGAGCTTATCCACGATGGTGGGATAGTCTGCGGGACGCACCGCCATGTAATACACCACATTGGGAGGGAAATCGGTATTGCCATCCAGCATCCCGTACAAGCGTCCGTACGCCGCGTCGTCGCCGGGCGGAATGGCAAAATAGTGCCAGCGCTGGCAGAAACGTTGCAATGCGGCCTCGTCTATTCCATTGGCATAGACACCGCGCAATATCTCGGAAACCAGCGCCAGCCACTCTTCGCGCGTGCGCAGAACAATATCGCAACCCATAATCACCATCTGCTCGGGCAGATGATTGGCAATTTCCAGTCTGAACAGCGCGGGAATCAGTTTGCGACGGCTCAAGTTGCCGCCCGCACCGAAAATCGCCAGCGTACAAGGCTCGATAATTTTCATTAGCGTTCGCCCGCCTGTTTGACCGCGTGCCCGCCGAAAGCATTGCGCATGGTGGATAGCAAACGGTAGCCGTATCCGGTTTGATTCTGGCTGTTGAAGCGCATCTGCAAAGCCAGCGTCAGCACAGGCGCAGCCACGCCCTGATCCACCGATTCGATCACCGTCCAGCGCCCTTCTCCGGAATCCGGCACGAACGGCGCAATGCTCGCCAATTCCTGATCGCCCTTCAAGGCTTCCGCCGTCAGATCGAGCAGCCAGCTACGCACGACCGAACTGTGCCGCCACAACTCGGTGATCTGCGCCAAGTCCAGGTTGAATTCCTGTTTCCCTTTCAGCAAATCCAAGCCTTCGGCCAGCGATTGCATCATGCCGTACTCGATACCGTTGTGGATCATCTTGGTAAAGTGGCCGGAACCGACCGGGCCCACGTGCGCCCAACCGCGATCCGCCGCAGGTGCCAAGGCTTGCAAAATAGGCGTCATGGTCTGCGCCACCGCATCGCTCGCACCCACCATCAGGCAGTAACCGTTCTCCAATCCCCATATCCCGCCCGACGTGCCGGAATCCATGAAACCGATGCCCCGCTCCGCCAGCCATGCGCCGCGCCGCTGGCTGTCGTGATAATTCGAATTGCCGCCATCCACAATGATGTCGCCTTTGCCCAGCAGGGGCGCGAGCGCGCGTATCTGCTGCTCGGTCGGATCGCCGCTGGGCAGCATCAGCCACACGATGCGCGGAGCGGATAATTTGGAGACCGCATCTTCAACCGAACCGGCCGCGATCATGCCGGTCTCTTTGGCGAGTTGCGCGACCACATCGCCGGCCCGGTCGTACCCCACCACCTCTACCCCGCCGCGCCGCATACGACGCACCATGTTGCCGCCCATCTTGCCCAATCCGACCATCGCCATCCGCATCGCTGTCTCCTCTAAATTAACCGCGCAACCGGGTCTGCACACCGTAGAATCATACCTGACGCAACACTTTACCGGACAAATCTTATGCTCTCGTTACACCCTGACCTCTCGTTACACCCCGACAAAGTGGCGCAAACTTGCCGCTGGCATCGTTTTGACAATACCGCAAAACTTGAGCACGCTGCGGCAACGGAAATACTGCATGCCGCACACCGCGCCATCAATATGCACGGCGCTTTTCATCTTGTGCTGGCGGGAGGAACGACGCCACGCAGAGTATATGAAGCGCTGCGCAATGCCAAAACAGAATGGCGCGCATGGCATGTGTATTTTGGCGACGAACGATGCCTGGCGCGCAACCATATCGAACGCAACAGCCGCATGGCGGCGCTGGCCTGGCTGAATCATGTCGCCATTCCCGCAACGCAGATTCACCCCATCCCGGCGGAGGAAGGCGCATCCATCGCGGCTGAAAAATACGCGCCGGTCGTGAACAAAGTGAAAGTCTTCGATCTGGTTTTGCTCGGCTTGGGCGAGGACGGGCACACCGCCAGTTTATTTCCCGGACATGATGCGGGAGCGCTCCCCGATGCGCCCGCCGTACTGGCCGTTTTCGATGCCCCCAAACCGCCGCCGCAACGTGTCTCGCTCAGCGCGCGCCGCTTGGGCGAGACGCACCAGCTCATGTTCCTGGTCACCGGCAGCGGCAAGGCTCAAGCGCTCGGCAATTGGCGCTCGGGCATGCCGATTCCCGCTGCCGCAATCGCGCCAGCAAATGGCGTGGATATTTATGTGGAAAGCGCGCTATTGGCTTAGCCGGCTGTTATAGGCTCACCTGATTATTGACCCGGCCATTAAAAAGTTTACGCGGCATATTTGACGTTCGGATCCTGAAAAAAGGATGCGATGCGCTTCGGATTGTTCTCCAACATGGTCATGTGCTCCTTGGCCGCAGCGCG
>SCUU01000253.1 GCA_004297065.1 Gallionellaceae bacterium | reverse complement strand
TAGTAGCCAACGTTGGCGCCGGCATCGATGCAGACCATCCCAGGCTTGACGACGTCGACCATGGCCTTGGTGATCCACATCTCCCAAAAGCCGTCGGCGATCAGATGCGGCCCTAAGCCGACATCAAGCGTCGAGACGTACATCTTGAAGCGCGCCAGGATCCGGCAGAGCATCGTCTCGTCGCCCAGGTAGGCTGCGAAGCACAGGCGACGGCTGCGGCCTTCCCAGTCTTCGGGGTTCGGGCTGGCGAAAAGGTCGCGCGGCGACACCAGCGCAAAGTTCGCGTTCTCGCGATTTTTAGAAATCTGCACGCCGTCGCCCTCCATCGCCCGCGAAATTGACTCCGCGAAATTATGCCTGAAACCCGAAGCACGCAGTGGCGCTGAGGGCGGCGTGCTTGCTCGACTTTCACGGCGGTTCAGGAAAGTCCAGCGCGTCATCAGAAACGGACTCCCAGGCGACCGTACAGCTCGGCGAGCCTGCCACGGTAGGCCTCGGGCGTGAAGCGCGCGGCCTGAGCCAGCCCCTTGCGCGCCAGTTCGTCCCGAAGGCCGGCGTCAGCGTCGAGCCGGCGCACCGCCTCGCCAATGGCGCGCGGATCGTAGGGGTCGACCAAGAGCGCCGCATCGCCCGCGACTTCCGGCAAGGACGAGGTGTTGGAGGTTATGACCGGGACGCCCAGTTGCATCGCCTCGAGCACCGGCAGGCCGAACCCCTCATAGATCGACGGAAAGACAACCGCCTTGGCCCCGCGGATCAAGCTGATCAGCATCGAATAGGGCACGTAATCCAGGCGC
The DNA here is from genome assembly GCA_004297065.1 of Gallionellaceae bacterium. Lineage (GTDB taxonomy): Bacteria > Pseudomonadota > Gammaproteobacteria > Burkholderiales > Gallionellaceae > PALSA-1006. The sequence goes on along the minus strand of SCUU01000253.1, from coordinate 510 downwards.
ATGATCGAGGCTTCGCCGCGCTCGCGCCCCCCCGCGGCGGGCGCGGCGGAGGCGGCCAAGCCTTGACGCACAGACCACCGCTCAGGCGCGGCGGGCCCCGCCGAACGACGGCGCTCGGCGAGCGGCATCAGCCGCAGTTCCTGCTCGGACTTCCACGCCGCCTTGCCGACCAGCAGCAGCGGTGTCTTCACGTTCGCGGTCAGGAAGCCCTCGATCAGGCGTCCGACATTCTTCTTGGGTTCGATCGCGCCGAAGAACAGGAAATAGCCCTGATGCGGAAGACCGACGGCGCCCGCCACGTCGCTGCGGGCCTGGGCGGCTGAGCGCAGTCCCTGGGCGCCGAAATCCACCGCCTGATAGGTGTTGGTCACCTGGTCGTCGCGCACGCCCATGATCTGCAGGATGTCGGCCTTGGAGGTCTCCGACACGGTGACGATGTGCTCGGCGCGGCGGCCCAACAGCTTCACCATCTTCAGGTAGCGCTTCTTGTGGTCGAGGGTGGTGTGCGGC
>SCUU01000252.1 GCA_004297065.1 Gallionellaceae bacterium | reverse complement strand
CCTCGAGGCAACCCAGCAGTTCATCGACACGGTGGGACCGAGCAATAATATCCACGGAGTAGCAGTCTATGATTCAAAAGGAAACCGGGTCGCGGTTTCCCGTTCTTTGATGGAGCCCACGACTTTTCCTGAACTCGATCCGAAACCGGTGCTCCGGCTCGATCCCCGCTCCGTGCTTCACGATGGCAAGGCAAAGGACGGTTACGTGCGCGGGACGGGACTTTTGATCTATTACCGCATGGAGCCGATCTCAGACGCAGAAAACAAAATAGTCGGGGCCTTTATTGTTGCGCGCTACGGATCCAGGCTGATGCAAACGATAGAGATCCGACGCAATCGTATTATCGGCACCACCTCCGCGTTGATCCTCATGCTCTCGGTGCTCACACTTTTCATCGTTCGCCGGAACATCTCGCGGCCGATTAACGATCTCATCGAGCGAATCCGGGAAATAGGCAGAGGCCATTGGGAACAGCGCATCCAAGTCGCCGGACGGGATGAGGTAAGTCTTCTGGCAGCGGAATTTAATCGCATGTGCGAGAGGATTCAAGATACCTACGCCCGCCTGGTAAGAGAACAGCAGGAGAAACTCAAGCTGGAAAAAGACCTCCGATACTCAGAAAAGTTGGCCTCGGTCGGCCAATTGGCCGCAGGCCTGGCACACGAGATCGGGACACCGCTCAACATCATTGCCGGACGGGCTGAATATCTCCTTCGACGGCAGCGCACTCCTGAAGAAATAAACGAGAACCTGAACATCATGCGCTCACAAAGCGACCGGATCGCGAACATCGTGCGCCAGCTTCTGGAATTCTCCCGGCGCAAGGAACCCGCCTTGCGCACCGTGGATATTTCCTCGTTGTTGACCAACGTACAAAGGATGCTTCAACACCGGATCGGGGAGAAAGGCATCGGAGTGGAGGTGGCCGTAGCGGACGCGCTGCCGAAGATCCAAGCAGATCCGGAATTGTTGCAGCAGGTCCTCATTAACCTCTATTTAAACTCCCTCTACGTCTTGAACGCAGGAGGAATCATCAAGATAAGCGCCGAAGTAACCCAGGATCAGGAGTCCTCACCCGGGACAAACGGCGGGAAATGGTTGAAGCTGTCC
>SCUU01000194.1 GCA_004297065.1 Gallionellaceae bacterium | reverse complement strand
TTATTTTCTCGATAATATTTGAAATCTCTTGGTGAATTGTACTCTGAAGTTTAGGTTCTCCAAGCTGGAGAAAAAAATCTTGCATTGTTATTATTCTAATTTATCTAATAATACTTTAGTTTTTTCTAATTCCAGTAAATGGAGCATTTAGAATCTTTTTTCTTGTGATTTTAACAACCTCGTAAATCGAATCTTTGATGTCAGAGGCAGAACTTCCAGCTAGTCTGATTAGTATTCCAGAGTCATGAGGAAGAATTGATGCTCCAAAGGAGATTTTTTTGTTATTTTGTAGATTAGCGTTTATCTCATCACATAGCTCAAACACATAGTCTTTTTTTGAAATTATGTAGACTGTTCCTACAACAGTTTGATTTCCAAGTATTCCAAAGACATTCAGGTTTTGTTTTTTTGGCTCAAGCATTGCAACATCGACAAACCTTAGTGCACCTTCTTGATTTTGTGCCATAGTCTTTAGATAACAAATATCATACTCAAATGATTCATTCATGGCAGTTCTTCCTGGCACAACAATTTCTGAATAAATCATTGATGCATTGTCATGTACGTTTAAGCTAACTTTTTGGTAGAACCTAGAGCTTTGATATGGAATTATTTGATCTGGAATAAATTCAAGATAACAGTTCTCGTCTACTGTAACATTAACTAGCTGTGTTGCAAAGTTTGAATCCATTTTGTACAGTCTTGTTGCACCTTGTGTAGTTATGTGAGATATTGCTCCATCTCGTAAGGAGATATCCATTCTATACCTGTCACCTTGCAGTATTCCCCCAGATGGCGAAATTATCTGCAGATATGCCATTGATGGCAGCTCAGTCTCATAGTATATAGCTCGCTGTGTCAAAAGAGGAACCTGAGAGCTTTGCTCTCCTACTATAGTCTTTCCTGTACGTTGATCTCTTTTTAATCCAAGCGATAAATAACCAAGCTTTCCAACAGAGCCAACACCAAGCTGTTTTACTTCAGAATCATATACAAGAATTTCACTTGGCAAGTTATCCGGTGTAAAAAATTCTATTCTTTGCATATCTTCATCGCTTGAGCTGTTGTGATTTTGGTGGCTCATCAAACAAAACGTTCCGTACTATATGTGATGCAACAAGGTCAATTCCTTTTTCATCCTTACAGTTGACAAATACATATGGTTTATCGCCTCGTACTGCCCTTGCGTCTCTTTCCATTACTTGCAAGTCTGCATCAACAAATGGTGCAAGATCAATCTTGTTTATCACAAGCAAGTCTGCAGTTTCAATTCCTAGTCCTCTTTTTCTTGGATACTTGTCGCCTCCTGCAACATCAATTATGTATATGAAATAGTCTGCCAAGGCAGGGCTAAAGGTAGTAGTTATGTTGTCTCCACCACTTTCTATTATGATAAGGTCAAGCTCCTGATGTTTTGCTTCCATTTCTTCAATTATAGCAAGATTCATCGAAGGATCTTCGCGAACTGCAGTGTGTGGACAGCCACCTGTTGCAAGGCCAACTACCAAGTTTTCTGGAAGCAGGCCTCTTTTTGTTGCCAGATTGAGCCTCA
>SCUU01000209.1 GCA_004297065.1 Gallionellaceae bacterium | reverse complement strand
ACCAATACAAAAACCGTATGAAGCGTATTTTTAGATAATATGTTGATGGTAACAGTCAAATTCTGAAACTTTGCGATTTGTCTTATGCAAACAAAAGTTTTGTTCATAGTAAAAACATCTTTTGTATATGGTACATTAGCATTTTTGTTTTCCATGGTTGGGTTATCTTTACCGTCTACAGTAACCTATGTTGTTGGTAGTCCCTTAGAAGTCAGCGGTATCAGCGTTGAACACATAGTAGGTCATATTGTGTTTGGATTGATGGTATCTGCACTTAGTTTGAATCTTAGATATTTTATTTTAGGGGGTATTTTCCCAATAGTTTTAGATGCGGATCATCTGATTCAGTTCTTCAACTTTGAAATGGTGCCACGAATGGCTCATTCTATTGCATTTGGATTTCTGGCTTCTTTTGTATTGCTAATGTTTTTTGGGAAACGAGATTACAGGTTAGGTAGTATAGCGTTTGCAGCTATGCTTGCACACATATCATTTGATATTTTGCTTGGTGGGAAAACTGCCTTTCCACTTTTAACGCCTTTTGTCGTAGAACCACTTACCTTTCAGGGTTATGACTGGATAGTTATAGAGATAATAGCTATAGCAATAGTAGGAATCTGTACCTTAATAACAAAAATACAAGCTAGAAAAAAATTGTTTGTTTAAGCCAGATAATTTGAGATTATCTTAGCTATATCAAAACTTAAGAATGTCTTTTTGTTCGTTGACTTGATGCTTACTACGGTTATAGGTGGAACAGCCTCTCAAGAACTTGCAAAAAGACTTGCAAAAAAACTCAGAGCTAGATATCTTCGTTCAGAACTAAAGATATTTCCTGATGGCGAATGTAAAATTACAATTTATGGAAAACCAGAAGGACGAGTAATTGTTGTCCAATCTACTTATCCCCCAGTTGATTCAAATCTACTTCAAGCGCTTGCGTTGATTTCTAAAGCAAGAGAACATTCTTCCAGAGTAATAGCTGTGATTCCATATTTTGGATATGCAAGACAAGATAGAGAATTTTTGCCTGGTGAGATTGTGACTATGGGAGTAGTGTCTAGATTATTCAGGGCAGTAGGAACATCACGAATAATTGTTATTGATGTACATAGTAAAATTGCATTAAAACACTTCAAAATCCCAGCTCAGAATATTTCTGCAGTACCAGAACTTGCAAGATATTTCAAGAAATTAAAACTCAACAAGCCGTTAGTAGTTTCGCCTGATTTAGGTGGGATTATGCGGGCAAAAGAATTTGCTAGTCTTCTTAACATCGATTATATCGCTTTATTAAAAGTACGAAATCGGAAAACTGGTAAAGTCAAGATCAAATCCTCAAATCTGAAAAATGTTGGTGGTAGAGACATGATAATAGTAGATGATATGATCAGTACTGGTGGAAGTATAATCAAGGCAGCAGAGTTTTTGAAAAAACATAATTGTAAACATGTTTTTGTTGCATGTACTCATGCATTACTAATCAATAACGCAGAAAAAAAGATCAAAGAAGCTGGAGTGTCAAGAATTATTAGTACTAATACTATTCCAAGAGAAACTGCAGTTGTTGATTCATCTGAGATTATTGTAAAAGCTCTATCAAACAGATAGGAATTTTATTTAAAATATGAAATTTATGTATACAACCAAAAGAATAGTTGTTGTAAGATGAGGTTAATCTTTTTAGGAACATCTGCAGCTCAGCCTACTGCTGAACGTGCTTTAACATGTATTTGTTTAGAAAAGGACGGTAAGGTCTTGATGTTTGATGCAGGAGAAGGTGCACAGATCTCCTATCTAAAGTGTGGTTTAGGTTGGAATAAGAAAATGAGAATTTTTGTTACACACCTCCATGGTGACCATTGTATTGGCATACTTGGATTACTGCAGACAATGACATTACAAAACAGAAT
>SCUU01000043.1 GCA_004297065.1 Gallionellaceae bacterium | reverse complement strand
CACAGCCACTTCGTTGTATCCCGACTGATGGAGCTACTGGTGAAACAACTAGTGTCGCAAACCAGAAATAACGGGACAAATGAAACGGATGGATTTTTTTGTCAGGCAAGGCGCAGACCCCCAGCCGTATGGGGTATACGGCAAGGGGATGCAACGCGGCATGGCGAAAAAAGACGCCGTTTAATGTTTCGTTATTTCTGGTTTGCGACACTAGCCATCCCACTAAGCAACCACAAGACGGTTGCCAAGTGGTTGCTTATAAGGCAGCACACCCCACCCGCCGTTGGCGGGCAGAGTACAAGAGCTGCCAAGTGATCGGTTATAGCCATTCCACCAAGGTCGCCCAAAGCGGCAACCAAGTGGCTGCTTATGCCGCGTTGCGGCAGCGGGGTAAGCAGGCAAGCCGCGCAGCAGATGCTCGCAAATTTTTTCCGCGCCTTGCATTTGGGCGAAATCTGCATTTTTAGAAGCGCCCTATTGTTTCGCAATGGTTTGCGCGAGCGGGAAGCCACCCATCGTGCCGATCCCCGCATACCCGGTCATGCACACATCGCCCATCATTCCGCCCGGCGCACAATCGCCGTAAGCCAATTTGCCTACCTGTGCCGATGTCGGTGCCGCTGCGGGATTCGCCAAATTGACGTATATCGTCGCGTAAGAATTTCCTACGCCGCCCGCCGCCGGGTTTTTTGCGGAGGGGTAGCCGTAATACAGCCCTTGCGACCCCGCAGCATTGCCCCCTTCGGAAAAAGTATCCGTGGTATTCAATGCGAACGTGCTGACCAATAGACCGCCCTGCCCGTCGGACACTGCAGCAAGCTGATAAACAAGCGCCACCGTCGTCATCGGCTGCCCGTCGTTGATATGCGTCATGGATTCCGTGAGCGCGCCTTTCAGGTTCAGCACCTGCCGGGTGGTGGAGTCGACCGTAAACGATCCGGTAAAAACCGAATTATTGGGCTGGGTATCGGGCTCGTAAAAAGTGGCCGTGACGTTGTAGTTGGTCAGCACATCCGCCGCCGCGGAAGGCGGGCTGTTGCCGCTGCCATTGCTCGCGACAACGGTAAACGCGTAACCGGAACACGGCGCGGCGCAAGGCACGTTCAGCGGCGATGCCGCGCCGGTCACGCTGATGCCGGTCGGCACGGAAGTCACGGTATAGGCGGTGACCGGGCTGCCGCCGCTGGATGCCGAGCCGATGAAACTGACCGTCACGGTACCGGCAGCGTTGCCCAAGGTGGCCGCCACCCCAGTCGGCGCAGCGGGAAGCGTGAGCGCCCCCGACCATGCCGCGACCGCAAGGGTCTGCGTTGTTTGCGGCGCGGGGTTGTAGCCGGCATTGCCGGCCTGGTTCGCCGCGATAACGCAATTGCCCGGCAGGAGATCGGTGACCACGCCGCGACTGTCCACCGAACAGATCACCGGTGTTGCGCTGCTATAACTCACGGCTAAGCCGGAACTGGCCGCGGCAGCGACGGTTGCCGTGCCATACACGGACAGGCCGGGAGCCGCGCCGAAACTGATCGTCTGGTTGGGATTGAACGCGACCGCAAGGTTCTGCACGACTTGTGCGGCAGGCGCGAATTCATCGTTGCCGGACTGGTCGGCGGCAACGATGCAAGTCCCCGTAGCCAGCGCGCCCACTAGGCCGGATACCGCATGCACGGAACAGACTGCGGGCGTGATGCTGCTGTAGCTCACGGCGAGACCGGAACTGGCGGAAGCCGCAACCGTCGCCGTCCCGTTCAGGGACAGTGCAGGCGCGGCGCTAAAACTGATGGTCTGGGAAGTCGCTTTGATCGCCGCCCCGCTACGTCCGCCGCAGCCGAGCAGGAGCATGGTCGCCATAAGCAGCGCGCATATCTTGCTCATCCGATATTTGATTTGCATAACGTCTCCACGGCCTCAAAAGCGCACATTCAAAGCGGCATTAACCGAGCGGCCCATGCCGGGCACGGCGACGCCCCACGGGATGCCGGTGCTGGACATCGACGCTCCCTGCGCGACATATGCGCCCCCCAGCGGCAGCGCGTAAAAACGGTTGAAAATATTTTCGACGCCGAGATCGAGGCGGATTTGTTTCCATTCGTAACTGCCGCGCAGGTTAACCAGGCTGTATCCGCCGGTCCGTATCTCATTGCGCACTTGCGATACCTGCGTCTTGGCATCGACCAGTTGCACTTCGGCGCTGTTGTTCCATGCGCCCAAGCGTTGCGATACGGCCAATTTCAGGTTCGGCGGCATGATGTTGTAGAGATTGTCGCCGGTGGTTAGATTCTCGCCGCGCACATAATTCAACACGCCGCTCGCACTGAAGCTGCCGTAAGTTCCGGGACTGCCGAGCCGGGTATGGCCGGACACATCCAGACCATACAGGCGTGCCGACTGGTTCACATATTGCAGATTCGTAAAACCGCTGCTCGTCACCAGGTTCGCGGCGCCGCCGCACTGGCCGAAGTCGCAACGCCGCGCGTCGATATAGTTCTGCACGCGGGTGTAATAGGCGGTCGCTTTCAGCCCCCATTGCTCCTTGTCCGCATCGTGCCAATCGCCCGAAGCACTCAGGGTATGGGCGACTTCCGGCTTGAGGTCGATATTGCCGATGTAACCGTTGCCGTCGCCGGCAAAATTATTCATCAACGCGGCCATCGGTTGCGTGGACCACGGGTAACGCTGGTACAGATTGGGTGAATGGGATTTGCGCGCATAGCCCGCATCGAAGGTCTGCGTCGCATCCGGCGTATAGCGCGCCAGGGCCGTCATATCCCAGTTGCGGTCGGTGCGCGCGCGGTCGCGCGCATTAAAGGCCGCCGCATCGGCAGCCCATATCGCCGCTGCATTGTAGCCCTGCACAGGTGCCGCATTGGAATTAACGGCATCGCTGCGCATGCCCAATTGGCCGATCCATGCGGCATTCCAGTTCGCTTCCCATTCGCCGAAAATATCGAGGCGGTCACGCTTGCCATAGTCGACATTCCAGAACGTATTGGGCCCCATCATCCCGCCCGCCTGCGGCCACCAGTCGTACAAGGTGTAATTCTGGTATTCGATACCCGTCCTGAAAACATCCCGTTCCGACAGCGCGATGTTCCCCTGCAATAGTGCGCCCGTGGTTTTCGCCTCGGTCTCCATCGGCATGCCGAGTGTCCCGTAAGTAAATCTATCCGGTCCCATGTTCATACCGTGCCGGGTGTTCTGGTCGTAGACGCGCGCCTCCAGCTCGCCCCACCCGAACCAGCCCGTATAGCGCAGGTTGGTCTGCGTGCTGTTGTTCGCGGTCATGTCCATGCGCTGGTTCGGGAATCCCTCGAAGACCAGATGCTGCATCCCCACGTTCATCTGGAGCAAATGCTCTTCGTGCCGCACCGCGAACCCGACATCCTGATTGATCGACTGGTAGGCGGTGGAACCGACCACGTTCCCGCCCAGCCATTCGCCGCCCGGCGCACCCGCCCCGGCGGCTTTGAAATCCTTCGCTGCGCTGTAATTGCCGGATCGCGCCAAGGAGCCGCTGTATGTCAGGTTCAGGCTCTCGGTCGCGATGGTCGCCGCCGCGTTGCCGCCCCGCGCATTGCCGTTGCTGCGGTAGAACGCGCTGGCTCGACCTTCCGTGTATATCTTTTCTTCCGCAGTGGCGAATTCGGGAGGCAGGGACTTCACCTGTATCGTGCCGCCGATGCTGTCGCCCCCGACACTGACCGGTGTGATACCGGCGAACACCGTGGCGCTATCGACCTTGCTCGCATCGATGTAGGAGAGCGTCGAATTCATGTGGTTTGGACATGCGGACACCAAATCCATCCCATCCACCTGGACGCGGACGCGATCATCCGCCAGGCCATGTATGACGGGGAGGCTGGAAACCCCGCCGGCGCCCTGCAAACTGATGCCGGGCACATCCTGCAACAGCCGCGCACTGTCGCTGGTGGTCGAGCGTTGCGCTGCCAGCTTTCCCTTGTCGGAAGCCAAGGCGCCGAGCGACGAGTTGGAGGAACGGTTTGCGGTGACTTCCACCGTAGCCAGCGCGGGCGCGGCAATCACTGCATCCTGCGGCACCTCCTCGGCCATGGCCGCAAACGGCAATACGGCCAGCAGCAGCGCCAGCCCGGACAAGCTCAACTGATTCATTGCGCTGCTTCGGTAATTTTTCCGGCTGCCTCAAACGGATTGGCAAAACGCGGGCTGTTCAGGAACGCTTCGTCCGTGAGCGTTTTCAGGAAGGCGATGACATCAGCCTTGTCCTGCGCGGAAAGCTCGATCCGGTCGATGCGCACATCCTTGAGCGGACTTTTGCGGCCATCGCCCTTGAACGGGCCGTCGCCGATCACACGACCGTGCCCGGCATAAAAATCCAGCACCTGCTCCAGCGTGGCGATGCTGCCGTCGTGCATGTAGGGCGCGGTGACTGCCACATTGCGCAAGCTCGGCGCGCGGAACATGCCCATGTCTTGCGCGCGGTTGGATAATTCGATAATGCCGCGGTTGCCGTCCGGGAATCCGCCTTTGCCGTCGATGTTGTAGAGCCCGGTGTTATGAAACAGCGTCTGCACTTCCGCAGAACCCGCCGCGATCACCTGATCGTTGAAATTGAAACTGCCGTGGCACTGCGAGCATTGCGCCTTGCCGGAGAAGAACAGCGCGCGCCCGCGCTCCTCATCCTTCGACAGCTCCGCTTGGTGTTGCAGGTACCGGTCGTATTTGCTGTCGGCGGAAATCAGGCCGCGCTGAAACGCGGAAATCGCCTTGACGATATTGGACAGGTTCAGCGGCCGCTCTTCGCCCGCAAAAACCAATGGGAACATTTTTGCGTAATAAGCATCCGCCGCCAAGCGTTGCAGGATCACCGGTTTGGTATTGTCGTTCACGCCCATCTCCACCGGGTTTTCGCCCAGCAGGGGATTGAGCATCTGTATCTCCATGGAAGCGAGCGAATAATTCGCCCAGGTGAAATAGACGTGGTAGGCCGAATTCGCCAGGTGCTGCGCGCTGCGCGCGGTATGTTCCCCGGTAGAGCCCTGCGCCACCGCCTTGCCGTCGGTGAACGCCAGCTTTTGCTCGTGGCAGGAAGCGCAGGCAAACGTGCCGTTGCCGGACAAGCGCTTGTCGTAAAACAGGTGGCGGCCCAGTTCAAATTTTTCCACAGACATCGGGTTATCCGCCGGCACCCTGGGAACAGGAAAGTGCGGCGGCAATGCCCATTTCCACTCGGTTAGTTGAGATTGCGCCGTCCGTTGCCAATACACGAATCCCGCTCCGGCCAACAAACTCGCCACTACCAGCGCCCATTTTTTCAGTTGTTTCATAGCCACCTCCAAAAAAACACCGCCGCACTGGCTCTACACCAATGCGGCGGCGATACCACCGTGCAATCAGGCCGTGCTTATTTCACGACAAACAGGGTCTGGTTCGCGCCATCCGCGATTGGCAAACCCGTCGCCATATCAATCTGGAACTTGCCGAAATAGTAAGCGGGATCCCCGCCCATCATCCCCATCATCATCTTGCCCGACATCCAGGTTTTCTTGGTCGTCAAGTCAAGCCCGGCAAACAGGGAACCCAAGTCCAGCGCAATTTTGTTGGCAGCGGCATTGAAACCTGTGGCAAACATCACATGCATGCGGTTCGGACTGGCGCAGCCATTGAGCACCTCACCCATCGCTGGATTGGCCCTGCAACCGGTGGCACCGAGGTGAACCATGGTGGTCGCAGCGCCGCTGGTGGCGTTGCCGGTGAACTCGATCTTGGTGAATTTGCGTCCAGACTGCCACATCCAGGCCATCGCGGTATTCTGCAAGGGTGCCGGGGTCGCAGCGTCGGCGGGATTGATATGGTTCAACCTGCCGGGCACGCCGATATCAAAAGCAATCCCGACATAGGTTCCCGGTGCAACCTTGCCCTGAATGGCGGTATAGGTAGCCGCCGTACCCGTTGCAGCACAAGTGTTGGTGGCATCCTCGAAATCCATTAAAGCGACATTCGCATCCTGATTGGCGTTCTGCGCCATCACGACCGGCGCATAGTTGCCGCTGGCATCAATCAGCGCCACATTGGACACGTAGAAACGCAGATCCTTGAGCGAGCCGGTCGCCGTCACACCAGATGCCACGTTGGGGATGCCTAACGTCAACGAGTTGGCGGCGCACCCGGTCGTACCGACCGCCGCCGCACCATTCAGCACATCGAAATTGACAGTAACCGCCTGGGTGGCTGTTGCGGCACTCGCCTTGTTCGCGGCGATCAACGCCTTCAAGGTTCCTGCGCCAGGTATGCTGCTGACATTCAGGGCTGCTTTGGAGAACATCGTGGCGACAGCTGCCGCATTGCTGGTGGCCTGCATTTGCAGCACGGCCTCGGCTTGACCCAACAACATTCTTTGCGTCGCGAAATCGGTGTTGGCCGTGGCGGATACGCCAAGAGTTGATTTACCCAGCTTCAGCACTGCCGCCACGGTCTTGGCCGCCTCGTGCGCGCGGAAATGCCCGTTGGTCTGATCGGTTGCGCCGCCCTTTAATGCCACGTAGTTATCCAAAGCGCTCACGCCGCTCGCCGCCGGAATACCCAGAGCCTGACCCACCGCGGCAACCGCCGAAGCCGCGCTCGCCCCTGCGGCCACTTTGTCTTGCACCAAGGTGGTCAACGGGCTCACAAATGAAGCGCCCGCCGGCGAAGTCAGCGTAAATGCGCTACCCACCGGGGCGTTGGTATCCTGGTCAACGGAAGTAGACGGAACTTCCGCCACGATCGGGAATTGCGTCTCTTGCCCGGCGGTAATGCCGGAAATGGTGTATGCGCCGTTGGCGTTTGTTGTGCCTGACGGCTCGCCCGCATCGCACGCGCCGTTGCTGTTCGTATCCAGACAGACTTTGGCGTTTGACAGGTAACCATCCGCCACCACGCCGGACAATGAAGCAGTAGCCGCGGCAGGCGTGCTGGAACTGTTGCCGCCCAGGCATCCCGACACCAGCACGGCAATCGCCGTCACGCCCACACCAACCTCAATCCCTTTTCTTAGCTTGCTCTCGGACAACATAGAACCGTCCTCCCGGAAATATTGTTAGGAAAATCATCCCCACCATGGGCGTATGATTTGCGGAACGCAATGTATCCAAGAAAGGTACGCGCGGGAATGTGGCATTTTGTCGCACCCCCTGCGACAGCATGTCGCATTCCCGCGATCCGGCGATGCCATTACATTGTGTTATCCCAGGATGCGGTACGCGCCAGTTGGTAATCTCCTCCCCAGAGCGCTGAATGATGTTCGCATCTCTTGCCTGGCAATCAAATTGCCGTCAACGCAAGGAGGCCGGTTGCTCACCGGCCTCCCTTCTTTTTGCACACAAACCAGGCAGTTTGATTAGAATTGACACCGGCATCATTCGACCGACAAAAAATACAACGCAATCCGGGGGAGGAAACATGAGTACCAGCAGCTCGCCAGTCAACCTGAAAGAAGCCATCCGCAACATCAACACCTTGCCCGCCATGCCGGTAATCGCACAAAAGATTCTCGCGCTTAATCTCGAAAGCGAAGAAGGCGAACGGGCAATGCTCAAGCTGATCGAACAAGACCCGCCAATCGCCGCCAAGATCATCGGCTTGTCCAACACCCCGCTATTCGGTGCGTCAAAACGGGTTTCTTCTGTCGCAGACGCAGCCATGCTGCTTGGCATTACGCGCGTCAAGTCCGTCACCATGGGTATCGCGGTGATGTCCTCGTTGACACAGAAGCCTGCAGGCAAGCTGGACGTTCAAGGTCTCTGGTTGCACAGCCTGGCTATTGCCCTGGCCATAAGAACCATTTCACGCGCCATGCCGCGCAACACGCGCCCGCTCGACGATGAAATATTTTTGGCCGGCCTGCTGCACGATATAGGCTACATAGTGCTGGACCATCTCGACCAGAAACGCAGCGACGAACTGCACGCCCGCTTTGCCGCCGAAAAAGACCGCAGCTCCGCCGAGATCGAAGCCGATCTGCTGGAAATGAACCACGGCGAACTCGGTTCCGAACTGGCGCGTTATTGGGATCTGCCGGATGCCATCGTTGCCGTGTTGCGCTATCACCACGATCCCGAGAACGAAAATGCGGCAGTAGGCCAGCCGCTGGTCGGCATGGTCAACCTTGCAGAAAAAATACTGAGTGCGTTTGGCATCCCCGAACACGCCGCAGCCGCAATCAACCCCGACGATTGGCTTGCCCTGGGAATCGATCCCGCACAGGCGGACGATCTGATCGAGCAAATCAGGAAGCAAGCCGAAGAGGCCCGCCAGACCGCCGGGAATTTTCCCTGAACCGATACGCAATAATGCAACGGGGACGCGCAATGCGTCCCTGTTCGTTTCCTCCGGCTCTGCTGCAACACTACATGACCGACATCGCGTCGTTCAATTCGTTCATTGCAATGAGTATGCGGCGCGTGGCTTGCGAGAATTCGTTTTTTAGCAAATTTTCAGCCTCACTGCGGCTTCCCTCGCGCACTTTTTCCAGAACCATGCCCGCAAAACCGTGAAACTCGGCATGCTCTGCATCCAGATGGCGAAAAGAAGAGAAATGGCCGAACTTCACCCTGCCGACGCCGCGCAACCAGCGCCCCAAACCGCAACAATCATCCGCACCGGCGGCACTGGGCGACCACTCTTCAGTCGTCACGCCGTCGATGTGCTTCTGCAACCGGCTGCGCCATTGCATGTGCGCCTCGGCCGCCTCGACAAAATCGATACCGCTCGACTTGAAATAGACCGCTTTGCGCGGCACATCGATTACATACTCCGATTCACTGTTCATCAGCACAACCCCTTCAGAAAAAATACGCCTGAACTGCGGGGCAGTTTATAGACGCCTGCCTCGACTAAAACAATATCCCAAACGGCCTAGTCCCGGTCTAGATATTCGGCATCACGGCCTAAGCCTTCGCGCCAGTTTGCCTAACGATCATGGCGCAGGCCACCCCGAATGATGAATCGTCTGCGCCATGATCGTTCCCCTCACCCCCGTTCCCCCTCTCCCGCACACCCCACCCGCCGTTGGCGGGCAGAGTACAAGAGCGAGCGAGGGGTACAGGCGGTTCGCTACGCGAGATTCAGGTTAAATGCGCGGCCAGCCTCTTGTTACCTCTTGTTATAATCGCGGCTCAATTTTCCATACGACCATCATGAAGTTTGCGCTGACTCTGCTGCTCGCCCTCTTTCCGTTGCTGTCCCATGCGCTGGACTCGTCAATTCCGGCACCTCCGCTCTTGGCGGCCAAGTCGTATGTGCTCTACGACTACACCAGCAAGCAGATCCTAGTCAGCCAGAACAGCAACGAACGTATCCAGCCGGCGTCCTTGACCAAACTGATGACTGCCTATGTAACATTTAGCGCCATCAAGCAAGGCAAGCTGTCGCCCAGCCAGCGCATCACGCCATCGGCTTATGCGTTACGCATCCGGGGAGAAGAATCGCGCATGTTTCTGGAAGCCGGCAAAGCGGTGAAAATCGAAGACCTGTTGCGCGGCCTGATCGTGCAATCCGGCAACGATGCGGCACGGGTGCTGGCCGAAACCGTCGCCAACCATGAGTTGGCTTTCGCCGCCGACCTGATGAACAAAGAAGCGCAGCGTTTGGGTATGAGCAACACGCACTTCGTCAACGCCACCGGCCTGCCCGAAGAGCAGCATTACAGCAGCGCCTACGATCTGGCGCTGCTCGCCGCCGCCATCGTGCGCGACTTCCCCGAGTTTTATTTCCTTTACGCGCTGCGCGAGTTTCAATACAACAACGTCAAACAGTTCAACCGCAACCAACTGCTCTGGCTCGACCCCTATGTGGACGGCATGAAAACCGGGTACACCGAAAGCGAGGGCTTCTGCCTCGTCGCATCCGCCAAGCGCGAGCAACACCGCTTGATCTCGGTAGTGCTTGGCGCGAGCTCGGAAAGTCTGCGCACCCGCGAGAGCCAGCGCCTGCTGAATTACGGCTTCCAGAATTTCGATGTGATCCAGCTATACAAGAAGGATCAACCCGTCAGCACGGTGCGCACCTGGAAAGGCACGGAAAAGAAGATCGGCATCGGCTTCCATAACGACCTGTTCGTCACCATACCCAAAGGACAACGCGAACAGCTTAAGGCCACACTTGAAACCAAACAGCCACTTGTCGCGCCCGTCGAAAACGGACAAAAGATCGGCACCTTGAAACTCGCCCTGAACGGCAAACCTTATATCGAACTGCCGCTCGTTGCCCTGGATAATGTGCCGCTGGCAAATGTGTTTTCGCGCGGCGTGGATACCATACGCTTGTTGTTCCATTGATGGGGGATGAGATGACGGTTTACCTGAACGGCCAGTTCCTGCCCATCGCCGAAGCCAAGATTTCCGTGCTGGATCGCGGCTTCATTTTCGGCGACGGCGTGTACGAAGTGATCCCGGTGTATTCGCGCCGCGCCTTCCGCCTGGACGAGCACTTGCGCCGCCTCGATCACAGCCTGTCCGGCATCAGGCTCGCCAACCCGCACAGCGATGCCGCATGGACGCAATTGCTCAATGAACTCATCGCGCGCAACACACCGGAAGACCAGTACCTCTACCTGCACATTACGCGCGGCGTGGCGAAGCGCGATCACGCCTTTCCCAACCCGCCCGTAGCGCCCACCGTGTTCGCCATGAGCAGCCCGCTCACCACGCCGCCCGCCGCGCTGCTCGCCAGCGGCATCAGCGCCATCACCGCGCCGGACAACCGCTGGCTGCGCAGCGACATCAAAGCCATCTCGCTGCTGCCCAACGTGCTGCTGCGCCAGATGGCAATCGACGCGGGTTGCGCCGAAACCATCATGATCCGCGACGACGCATTCATGACCGAAGGCGCCGCCAGCAACATCTTCGTGGTGAAGAACGGCACACTGCTCGCCCCGCCCAAAGACAACCTCATGCTGCCCGGCATCACCTACGACGTGGTGCTCGAACTCGCTGCGGCGAACAACATCCCGCACGAGGTGCGCAAGGTGATGAAGAACGAGATATTCGGGGCGGACGAACTGCTGCTCACATCAAGCACCAAAGAGGTGCTGGCGATCACCACACTGGACGGCAAGCCGGTCGGCACAGGCAAGCCCGGTGCAATGTTCGCCAAACTGTACGGCCTTTATCAAAATTTCAAACGCGAGGTAATGCGCGCATGACCCTGGAACACAGCCTCATCGAATACCCCAGCGACTTCCCCATCAAAGTCTTCGGCCAATCGCAGCAAGGATTCCCCCAAGCCGTGATGGAAGTCATCCTGCGCCACGACCCCGGCTTTCAAGCCGGCAGCATCCAGATGCGCAACAGCAAGACCGCGCGTTACGTGAGCCTCACCTGCACCGTGCGCGCCACCTCGCGCGAACAGCTCGACGCCATCTACCAGGAACTGTGCGACCACCCGATGGTGGTGATGGCGCTGTGAACCGGGAAGCGAGAAGAGAGAAGGGGGAAGGGATGGAAGCCGCAGCACCATACCCCGCTTCCCCCCTTGCCCTTTCCCCTACCCTGAAGTTTCTCGGCCTCGCCGAATACCAGCCCACTTGGGACGCGATGAAAGAATTCACCGCGCAACGCAACGCCGCAACGCGCGATGAAATCTGGCTGCTGCAACACCCTCCCACCTACACTCAGGGCCAAGCGGGCAAGCCAGAACACCTGATCGACGCGCACGGTATCCCCGTCGTAAAAATCGACCGTGGTGGACAGATCACCTATCACGCACCCGGACAGGTCGTCGCCTACCTGCTGCTCGACCTGCGCCGCTGGAAAATCAATGTGCGCGAACTGGTGCGCCTCATGGAGCAAGCCGTGATCGACTTGCTGGCCGAACAAGGAGTCGTCGCCAAGGGAAGAGAAGATGCGCCGGGTGTATACGTGGGCGATGCAAAGATCGCCGCACTCGGTCTGAAAATACGCAACGGCTGCTGCTATCACGGACTGTCGTTGAACGCGGACATGGACATGACTCCGTTCTCGTACATCAACCCGTGCGGCTATCAGGGCTTGCGCGTCACGCAGATGAAGGATTTTGGAGTGACCACACCGCTTGCAGAAACCGAACACCGGCTCGCACAGCGCATCATCTCGTTGCTGCAACTACATCTGATGCAGAGGAGATATCTGAGTGGAACGACTTGAAACGCCTCCTTTTTTCCGACTCCGCAAAGCTAAAAAACGATTTCTTCGCCCTCGCGTGCCAGCCTAACATCAAGCCCGTTTAGGCTATCCGCATGGCGCGCCAGCGCGGCGGCGAACACGCGCTCCAGTTCGTCGTCCGAGCGCGTCGGTTCGTGGTGGGTGCAATACAGCACTTTGACCTGTGCCGCTTGCGCCAGCTCGATACAACTATCGAAGGTGCCATGTCCCCAGCCTTTTTTCGCGGGATATTCTTCGATGGTATAGGAGCTATCGGCGACCAGCACATCCACGCCCCTGACCGCCTCGATCACCGACAGTCTTTGTTCTGCAATAAGGTGCTCGTACTCGGCATATCCCTCGTCGCCCTGATCGTAAATATTGAAGTACGGCTCATGGTCGCCGGTGAAAAACATCGATTTGCCGTTGCACTCCACGCGATAGCCGAGGTTAACCACGGGATGGTTGAGCATGATGGGCGTGACCGTTGTGCGCCCCACGCCGATCTGTTCATGCGGCATGGCCACCGCGTATTCGATGCGCGATTTCATTTCCGCTTCGCGCACGGGGAAATAGCTGTACTGCATCTGCACGTTCATGACGCGATCCGGGCCTTCGCCGCTGATGGGATCGAACGCGCCGTGCAGGTAAATCTTGTTGCCCGGAATGAAGATGGGAATGAAGAACGGCAAGCCCTGGATATGATCCCAGTGGCTGTGCGTGTTGAAGATATGCGCGGTGATGGGCAGTGATTTGAGCAGTGCTTGCGCCAGATGAAAAATGCCGGTGCCGCCGTCGAGCACGATGAGGTCGTTGTCATCCGAGCGCACTTCGATGCAGGTGGTGTTGCCGCCGTAGCGCACCGTGTTCGGCCCGGGCACGGGGATGGAACCGCGTACGCCCCAGAATTTTACTTTCATGCCGTCTCCTTGCTGGCCTGCGCATACATCTGCGCCTCTTCCACCAGTTTGGTGATATCGCCCAGCGTGGCTATCACCGCATCCAGATCGACGCCGAAATGCCCGACCAACTCGGGCGGCAGGGCTTCGACAGCCAAGTAGCCAGGAGCCGCAAAGCCAAGCCGCTTGCTCACCTGATTGGCGATAAACAAACAGGGTGCCACCCCGACCGCGCTGGCCGGCGGCACATGGTGCTCGCGTATCAGCGTGGAGATGCCGCTGGGGAACTGCCACTTCTCCACCAGCATCGCGCCCACTACAGTGTGGTCTGAACCGATCACCGCCAACTCCGCTTCGCGCAGCGAAATCTGTTCATCCTCGCTTTTTTGCAACGCCTGCCGGAACTCTTGCGCCATGAACTGCGCGAACACCACCTTGCCGAAATCGTGCAACAAACCGGCAAGATAGCAATCCGTCGGGTCGGCATCCGCCACCTTGAATTTCTGGCTGACCAGACGCGCCATGCTGGCGGTGGTAAGCGAGTGCAGCAAATAGCGCTGCACATCGAACCCGGCGGCGTTGTTTTTCGGCAAGGCACCCAGCGCGGCGAACGACAAGGCCATGTTCTTGATCGTGTTCAAGCCGAGATACACTACGGACTGATTGACCGAGGTAATCTGTTTGGGGAAGCTGTAGTAGGCCGAATTGAGCACGCGCAGCAGCCTCATGGTCATCACCGGGTCTTTCTCGATGACGGCCACCAAATCTTTCGGGGAACAATTGATGTCGCGCGACAGCTCCAGAATGCGCTGCACGCTTTTGGGAAAGGCCGGCATCTTCTCGACTGCGACAGCGAGTTTCCGGTTCAAATCGTTAGAATTGTCTAGCATGCCGCGCATTGTACAAACATTTTGTATACGCCGGAGCCGATTCAGAAGCGGCTATAATCCCGCATTCAGAACAACTGCACCCAAAGGATTTCATGCGGAGGCGCGGGAGACGCGGAGAAATAGGCTTAGCATTTGATTGTTTTTTCCGCGCCTCCGCACCTCCGTGTGAGAAAAAATTGATCCCAACTTCGCCATACCCCACCAATGAGCCAAAATGAACACAAACAGACCGGTGCCGCCAAAACCGCGCGCAACCCGATCAAGATCGTCCCCTTGCGGGAGCGCCTGCGCAAACCGCAATGGATACGCGTAAAGTCCGGCAATACGCAGGGCTACCACGAGGTGAAACGCATGTTGCGCGAACACAATTTGCACACGGTGTGCGAGGAGGCATCCTGCCCCAACATCGGCGAATGCTTCGGCAAAGGTACGGCCAGCTTCATGATCTTGGGCGACGTGTGTACGCGCCGCTGCCCGTTCTGCGACGTGGCGCACGGCAAGCCGCTGCCACCGGACGCGAACGAACCCGCGCAACTCGCGCAATCCATCGGCCTGCTCAATTTGCGCTACGTGGTGATCACCAGCGTGGACCGCGACGACCTGCGCGACGGCGGCGCCAAACATTTTGCCGACTGCCTGACCGCGATCCGTGCATCCTCGCCCGACACCAAACTGGAAACGCTGGTGCCCGATTTCCGAGGACGTCTCGATATCGCGCTCGACGCCATGGCGGTAAGCCTGCCCGACGTGCTCAACCATAACCTGGAAACCGTGCCGCGTTTGTATCCCCTGGCGCGTCCCGGTGCGGACTACGCGCACTCGCTCAAACTGCTGAAAGAATTCAAAGTGCGCTTCCCGCACGTGACGACCAAATCCGGCCTGATGCTGGGCTTGGGCGAAACCGACGACGAGGTCGTGCAAGTGTTGCGCGACCTGCGCGAGCACGATGTCGAAATGCTCACGCTGGGCCAGTACCTGCAACCCTCCGACGGCCACCTGCCGGTGCTGCGCTACGTGACGCCGGAGATGTTCAAGATGTTCGAGAGCGCCGCGCTGGATATGGGCTTCTCCCATGCGGCTTGCGCACCGATGGTGCGCAGCAGCTACTTCGCCGACGTGCAGGCAGAAAAAGCCGGCATCAGATGAACGCCCGCGCGCGCCTGCCGACGCTCTACATCCCCCACGGCGGTGGCCCGTGCTTCTTTATGGATCCGCTGCCCGGCTTCCCTCCCGCGCTGTGGGACGGCATGGCCGCTTTTTTACGCGGCATCCCGGCGTCTATAGGCGCGCGCCCGCAGGCCGTGCTGGTCATTTCCGCACACTGGGAGTGCGCCGAACCCACGGTGCTGGCGGCGGAAAAATATGCGCTGCTATACGATTATTATGGCTTTCCCGAACACACTTACCGGCTGACCTATCCCGCTTCCGGTTCGCCCGCGGTCGGTGCGCGCGTACAAGCGCTGCTCGCGCAAGCGGGCATCGCCACTCACGCGGAACATGAACGCGGACTGGATCACGGCGTATTCATCCCGTTCAAACTCATTTACCCGGATGCCGACATCCCTATCGTGCAACTCTCGCTGCGCCACGACCTCGACCCCGCCGCGCATTTCGCCATCGGTCGCGCGCTGGCGCCCTTGCGCGACGAAGGCGTACTCATCGTCGGCAGCGGGTTGAGCTACCACAACCTGCGCGATTTCTTCGCGCCCGATGCGGCGGCGAATCAGGCTTCCGCGCAATTCGACGCCTGGCTGGGCAACGCGATCGGCACGGAACCCGCCGGGCGCGAACATTTGCTCACGCATTGGCAAGCAGCGCCGGGCGCGCGCGCCTGCCACCCGCGCAGCGAACACCTGCTCCCGCTCATGGTGGTTGCCGGTGCGGCGGACGGCGACGCGGGACACATCAGTTACCGCGAACAGTTGCTCGGCAAGACGGTATCGGCATACCGGTTCGGCAATGCGCTTTTGTAGGTCAGGAAATCCCAACCTACCGCAACCCAATGACATCGCTCAACACCATCCAAACCCGCCTGCGTGGCATGGCCGATCCGGCGACAGCGGTTAATTTGCAACGCTTCTTCAAGACCGCACCGGAGCAGTATGGTGCCGGCGATGTGTTTCTCGGCATCAAAGTGCCGCCGCTGCGCGCACTGGTCAAAATCTTCCGGGGTACCCCGCCCCGCACCATCGCGGCCCTGCTGGAATCGGAATTTCACGAAGAACGTTTTTTCGCGCTGTTGCTGCTGATGGATTTTTACCAGCGCGGCGGCACGGAGGAAAAACAGCTGGCATATGACCTGTATCTCGCCCACACCGCCCGCATCAACAACTGGGACTTGGTCGACGTGAGCGCACCGCACATCGTCGGAGAATTCCTCGCCGACAAACCCCGGCAAGCGCTGTATGCACTGGTGCAATCGGACTCGCTGTGGGAGCGGCGCATCGCCATCCTCTCCACTTTTAATTTCATCCGCCGCAAAGAATTCAGCGATACCCTGCATCTCGCCGAACACTTGCTGGGCGACACGCACGACCTCATCCACAAGGCGACCGGATGGATGTTGCGCGAGGTGGGCAAGCGTGATTTGGCGACGGAAGAAGAGTTTCTGCAACGGCATTACCGCAACATGCCGCGCAACATGCTGCGCTATGCCATCGAGCGTTTTCCAGAGGCACGGCGTCGGCAATATTTATCCGGGACGATCCGTTAACGTGAACCCATAAAAAACAAGGGAGACCGAAGTCTCCCTTGTTTTGTTTCTGCGTGGGCACGCAGTGCCCACCCTACACTTTTATGGGCGGGGGTTTAACCCAGCCTACGCGAGTTGTTTTTTAGAACACTACATACATTGACAGCGTAAAGGCTGTTTTGCCAACCGCATCACTTCCACTGATGGTTTTGTACTTGTCCCATGCACTACCGTACTGCATCACGCCGTCCAAGCCCAGCCCGATGTTCTGTGCCAACTCGTAGGTTCCACCTAACAAGAACGCATTGTCGTTACCGGCTACTACTGTTCCGGCATTGCCATTGCTGAGGTTGGCAAAACGTAAACCACCGTGCACGGTCGCGGTATGGGGAATAACTTCAAGAGACGCAGCAAGGTTCAACGTACTCGATGACACGTTAACATTGCCTAGGTTAGCAGCAGTAACTTGCTGCGCCAGAGTCGATCCGGTAGCCGACAGTGCGTTGCCGTTTGATTTAGCGGGCGCCATGCCATAAGTTGCATAGAAACCGGTCGACATACCTGCGACTTCACCTTGTGCCTGTGCGTCAATAATGCTCGCCTCGTAAGAAGCTATGTTTGCATAGCCGCCCATGTCACCGCTGTATGACTGAACACCGACTGCCGTTTCAAAACCCGCCACATCAAACGTGCCGACCGCGCGAATATAAGTGATCGGCAGAGCATAGGCAGTAGCGGTGCCAGGACCTGCAGCTGCGAACTGGCCAATGTTGACAAAGCCCATGGAGTTGTTGGCGACCAAGCTCACGCCGGTTGCAGCGGTATTGGTACCCATGTAAGAACCCGCATAGGTTGCGCCCGTGTATTGACGCTTGGGGCCTGGATTGTCCGTCATCTTATGGTTGTCCACCGCGCCAGTATTCAGGTATTCAAAACCGTAAGCCGCACCCGCACCGCCCGTGCTGTAGGACGTGAAGCCTACACGCGCATCACCCACCGGGAACAACAAAACCAGTTTGGCCGAATTCGTCGCTGCTGCACCCGCTGTACCCGTTGCACCCAACTCGGACAGGAAGCCGGCAAACTCGGACACACGACCGCCGTAGAACAAGGACAGTTCGCCACCGGAAGAAGGAACGCCCCATTGTGGCTGAGTCTTAACATCGCCTGATTGTTTCTGATAGTACACAGAGGTCAAACCGGCCATGTTCAGACGATCAGGAATATCCAGATGCTCGCCTTCAACCTTGCCTTGGGCACCCATCATGGTGTAGCCGGCTGCCTTGAATGCGCGGCCAAAGCCGTTCAGCAAAGGAAAACGCTGAAAGTGACATGCGGAGCATGCCATGCCAGTTTGACGTGCGAACACGGGAAGCGCGGAGGCTTCTGGCGCAAATACGGTTACTGCTGCAACCGCTGTCAATGTAAGAGCTATTTTTTTCATTATTTCTCCTCGAGAGATTAATAGAAACCAAAATTCCCCAATCCAGTTATGCCTTCGTGCGACCGGGTATACGGACTACTTGCACAAGACGGAGGAGATGCTAGCAACGCCTCCGTTAACAAGGCGTCAACGAAACGTCAAGCAAGCGTTAATTTGTGTTTTTTGCAACAACGAAACTGCTTCGCTGGCGATGTTTGGAAAATCAAGCGCTGCGTTGCGCAGAAAAATCGATCTCTACCGTGGTTCCCTGACCTTCCCGACTATTGAGGGAGATGCGCCAGCCGTAACGGTCGCAGATGCGCTGCACCAACGACAGGCCAACGCCCGCCCCGGCGCTTGAAGCGCTCTTGTAATGACGCTCGAAGGCACGCGCCAACACTTCCGGGGACATGCCCAGCCCGGTATCTTTGACGATAAAGCGTTCCGCTTCGAGCCGCAGCAATATGCTGCCGGATTGGGTGTTGAACAAAGCATTGCGGAGAAGATTACCGATTACGATTTCAAGCAAGGGGCGTTCAACGCTCAGTTGCGGCTCGCCGTGCAGCTCAACGTCCAGCCGAATCGGATGATCTCCGATCAGATGCCGATGTTTATCGACACAGGTGTGCACGACTTCGCTAACGTCGCAAGGCTGATCGTCGGCCACAGGCAGATATTCATGCGCCAGCAGCAGCAAGGCGGAAGACAAGTCGATCATGTCCTGTGCCGCGCGTCTGATGCGTGCGACCCGTTCCCTTTGTTTTGTCGAGAGCGTTTCATCCTGCTCCAACACTTCGACCGCGCCCAGAATGATGGCGAGCGGTGTGCGCAACTCATGGCTCACGTCTGCCGTAAAGTAATTTACCCGCTCGATGAATTCCTGCAAGCGATGGCGATAGTGATCGAAGGCGCGCGCCAGTTCGCCCACTTCATCGTTGCGTGCCAGACTGGCCAGCGACAGATTCACGTCACCCGGCTCAACCTGGCTGACCTGCCTGGCCAGTCGGGCGACCGGGATGAGGATGTGCATCGCCAGCCAGAAACCGCCACCAGCCGAGGCCACCGTCATGAACAATGCAAAAAGAATTAAGAAGTGCAAGAACCTCTCTTCCCGTTCATGTTGGCGATCTGTATCAAACAGCATGAAATAGCGCACATCGTTTCGGTCGGCAATTAAAACGCGGTAGTCGATCTCCTCGATGTTGACATTGTGGCTGCCCGGTAACAGGGATTTGATCGCTGCGGGAATATTCTGACTAGACCCTGTGTTCGAAAGAACGTAGCCCTTGATGGACACGGTATTGGGTGGCACGAATACCGAATCGCGGGCGTGTCGCTCGACCGCGTCATCCAGTTCGGCACGCAACGTTTCGTCCATGAGCCGATGCCCAAACTCGTGCGCAGTCAGGTAGATGCCAGCAACCAGCAAAATACTCAATAGCCCCCCAAAAACTGCAAAGGCAAAGGCGACGCGAAAACGCAGGCTATTGATCGGGGGCATCAGGACTGACCAATTGATAGCCGAAGCCGCGCACAGTGCGCAGCAGCTTGCGCTCGAACGGTTTGTCGATGCGATTCCTCAGTAGATGCAGATGCGCCCGGAGGGAGTCGCTGTCCGGGCGCGCATCTCCCCATACCGCGTGTTCAACGTCTTCGCGGCTGACGACATGCGGGGAACGCGCCATCAGGACCTCGAGTATTTTGTACGGGATCGGCGGCAATTCGATGATCGCGCCAGCCCGCCGCACCCGGCATGCGAATTGATTGAGACTGAGGTCTTCCACCGTCAGCCTGTGTTTTGAAACATGCTCCGCCTCGCGCCGGAGCAACACGCGCAAGCGCAACTCCACTTCGCGCAGCTCGACCGGCTTGACCAGATAGTCGTCCGCCCCCGCCTCTAGGCCGATGATCTTGTCCTCCAGCGAATCGCGCGCGGTAATCATCAGAACCGGCGTGTTCTTGCTGCCCTCTTCACGCAATTTTCGGCACAGCGTGATGCCATCAATTCCCGGCAACATCAGGTCGAGTACGATCGCATCGTATTGATTGACTAGCGCCAGATGCAAGCCGGTGATGCCGTCTCCCGCCGCATCCACGACATGCCCCTTCGCTTCCAGTAAGTCGAACATGTTGGCAGCGAGATCCCGGTTGTCTTCGATGATGAGCACACGCATAAATTGTTTCCTCTCAATAACTTAATGTGGATTCAAGGATGAAGTGCAATTTTGAGTGACGCGGGACAGGTGGGCGGGATGCGGCAGCATCCATGCCTTTTTGACCGGCCAGCCGAAATTGCAGAAATGAAATACACACACCTCACCCGAAAAGAACGGTACCAGATTTACGCCTTGAAGAAGGCAGGACACCCACAAAGCGAGATAGCCATCATGCTCGAGCGAAGCGCCGCCACCATCAGCCGCGAACTATCCAGAAGCACCGGTGGTCGCGGCTATCGCCCCAACCAGGCACATCGCTTGGCGGCGGCAAGGGCTTGTCGAACCAGCTGCGCCGCGCACAGGCCATCGGCGCTCAAGCAGCACGGGAGTCGGGCAATACGGGTTAGCGCTGCCAGAAGCGCGGTGTGAACAGGATCAGGAACGTGAAAATTTCCAGCCGGCCAACCAGCATGGCCAGTGTACACACCCAAGTTTGAAAATCCGTCAGCACGGAAAAATTGCTTGCCGGCCCCACCGCGCCCAAGCCCGGTCCCGCATTATTGATGCAGGCGATGATGGCGGAAAATGCCGAGATGAAATCCAGCCCGCTGATGAGCAGCACAAAGGTCAGCGTAGCGACAGTCATGAAGTACAGGAAAATGAAACCCAGCACGGCGAACACGATGTTGTTCGGTACCACGCTGCCGCCGATTTTCATCGGGTTGATTGCCGACGGGTGCAGCAATTTGATGAATTCGCGTCCCGCCTGCTTGAACAAAATTATCGTGCGCACCATCTTGATGCCGCCGCCCGTGGAGCCGGAACTGGCGGTGACCGAGCTTAAAAACAGCATCCACATCGGCGCAAAAATCGGCCACTGGTTGAAGTCCACGCTGGCAAAACCGCAATCCGTCGCCAGCGATATGAGGTTGAAACTGGCATGGCGCAAGGCCGTCAGGTAATCGGGATAAACGCCCTGCCACCACAGAAAATAAGCCACGCCGAAGCAACTCGCGACGATCACGCCCACCGTCGCCCTCCCTTCGCTGTCCTGCCAATACACGCGCAAGGTTCTGCCGCGCACCGCGAGGAAGTGGGTGGCGAAATTCATTGCGGCCAGCAGCATGAATACGATCAGAATGAATTCGATGAGCGGCGAATTGAAATAGCCGACGCTGGCATCATGCGTGGAGAAGCCGCCCAAGCCCATTGCCGCGAACGCGTGGCAGATTGAGTCCAGCCAGTTCATTCCCGCCAGCTTGAGCAATACGATGCAGGCCAGGGTAATCATGCAATATACCAGCCACAGATTGCGCGCCGTCTCGGTGATGCGCGGCGTGAGCGCGGAATCTTTCATCGGCCCCGGCGTTTCCGCCTTGAACAATTGGCGTCCGCCGATACCGAGCAGCGGCAGGATCGCCACGGCCAGCACGATGATGCCCATGCCGCCCAGCCAGTTCAGTTCGTGGCGCCAGAGGTTGATCGAGGGCGACAGCTTATCCAGGCCGACCAGCACCGTGGCACCCGTCGTAGACAGGCCGGACATGGTTTCAAAATAGGCGTCGGTAAAAGAGAGCCCGTCAATCACCAGCAACAAGGGCAGGGTGGCGAAGGCGGGCATCGCCGTCCACATGCCCACCACCAACAGGTAGCCGTGCCGGATCGACAACTCGCCCTTGTAACGGCGGGTTGCTATCCACATCAGCACGCCGGATGCAAATGTCCACACCATCGCCAGCAAAAAATCCCACAGCACCGAACTCTCGCCGTAGATCAGCGCACTGATAACCGGCATGAGGTAAGCGAGGCTGAAAACAACCAGCAACAGCCCCAGCGCATGGATAACGGTGAGAGTGCGTTTCATTTAGAAAAATCCGACGCTCACTTGGAACAGCTTTTCTACTTTGCGGATCATCTGCTTGTTGATGACGAAGACGATGACGTGGTCGTCCTGCTCGACCAAGCGGTCATGGTGCCCCATGATGACCTCGCCGTTGCGCACGATGGCACCGATGGTCGCCCCCTTGGGCAGATCGATCTCGTCGATGCGCCGCCCCACCACGCGCGAAGATTGGCGGTCGCCGTGCGCCACCAGTTCCAGCGCTTCCGCCGCGCCGCGCCGCAACGAGTGCACCGCCGCCACATCGCCCTGACGCACGTATGCCAAGAGCGAACCGATGGTCACATGCGCCGGAGATAGCGCGATATCGATCTTCCCACCCTGTACCAGCCCCACGTAGGCACTGCGGTTAATCAGCGCGATCACTTTGCGCGCGCCGGCTTTTTTCGCCAGCAAGGCCGACATGATGTTGTTCTCGTCATCGTTGGTGAGCGCGCAAAACACATCGACATCGCCCACGCGTTCGGTTTCCAGCAGGTTCTCATCGGTACCGTCGCCGTGCAGCACCAGCGCCTTGGTCAGTTCGCCGGCCAAGCCCTCGCAGGCTTTTTTGTTGAACTCGACGAGCTTGACCTGATAGTCGCGCTCCAGCGACAAGGCCAGGCGCCGCCCGATGTTGCCGCCGCCCACGATCATGACGCGTTGGGCGGGTTTATCCATACGCCGCAATTCTTTCATGATGCTGCGAATATTCTCGGTCGCGGTGATGAAGAATATCTCGTCGCCGTCCTCGATCACCGTGCTGCCTTCGGGGATGATAGGTCTGTCGTGACGGAAAATCGCCGCCACGCGCGTATCGACCTGCGGCATGTGGGTACGCAGATATTTCAGCTCGCGCCCGACCAGCGGTCCGCCCTCGAACGCGCGCACCGCCACCAGCGAGACCTTGCCCTCGGCGAATTCCAGCACTTGCAGCGCTTCGGGGAACTCGATGAGCTTGCGGATGTAGTCGGTGAGTATCTGTTCGGGGCAGATGGAAAAGTCCACGCAAAAATTGTCGGCGGAAAATATTTCCTGGTGCGCCAGGTAATCGGCAGCGCGGATGCGGGCGATGCGCGTGGGTGTGTTGAACAGGCTCGCGGCCAGTTTGCACGCCACCATGTTGACCTCGTCGCTCTGCGTCACCGCCAGCAACATGTCCGCATCGGCGATGCCGGCCTGCTTGAGCACGGAGGGATGGGAGGCGTTGCCCACCAGCGTGCGCAGGTCGAGGCGGTTTTGCAGTGCGGCGAGTTTCGCCCCGTCGGTGTCCACCACCGTGATGTCGTTCGCTTCGCTGACCAGGTTTTCCGCCACCGTCGAGCCGACTTGCCCTGCGCCCAGAATCAGAATCTTCACTTCGCCCCCTTGCTCTTAAAACTCATATCAGCCACGGATGAACACGGATAGTGATTGCATCATTATTTGGTTTTATCCGTGACAATCCGTGTTCTTCCGTGGCAAAAAATTTTTGTTTTAGCTCTGTGCCCGAAGCCACGTCTTCCATTTTTGAAACAGCTCAGGGTCAAGTGAGGCGACCACCGAACGGTGCCAGATGTCGCCCTGGTTAAAATCGTCGTGTTCCAGACTGCACGCGCTGCCCCCGGCTTCCTGCAGCACCAGCGAGCCGGCCGCGTAATCCCACATTTTTTGCCCGCCGTGCAAGTAAATGTCGTAACGACCGGCCGCGGTGTAACACCAGTCCAGCGTGCTTGCGCCGAAATTGCGTTGCGAAGCATACGGCGGATTGACGGCCAGTTGCTGGGACAGCTTGGCGTTCAGGCGCTTCATATCCACATTGGCCAAGGCATCGGCCAGGTTGCTGGCCGCATTGTGGCCCACCAGCCTGTTGCCGTTCAGGAAGGCGCCGCGTCCTGACTCGGCGGCGAACACCTCCTTGGCCACGGGATCGTAGACCACGCCCAGCATGCTGCGCCCTGCGCGGATCAATGCCACGGATACCGCAAAATACGGCAAGCCGCGCACAAAATTCGTCGTGCCGTCTATCGGGTCGATGCACCACACGCCCTGTGCACCCTCCGCCCAATGCGCCACCTGCTCTTTCTCGCTCATCTCCTCGCCGATCACCGGCACATTGAGGATGGCCTGCAGCTTGCGCGTGAGCGCCTCCTGCGCCGCAAGGTCGGCATCGGTACACAGACTACCGTCATCCTTGTGATGCAGCGCGACCTTCAGATAGCGTGGCATGATCTCTTCCGCCGCGACCAGCTTCACCGCAGCGATCACCGCCTTGAGCATCGCGCTCTGTCCGGTTCCCCGGGTCACGCTTTGTCTTTCCATTTGATCGAACATCCCATGCTGGCGAGCTGTTCGCGCGGCCCTTGTGCTGTCTGCGCCACTTGCAGCATGGCATTGAACAAATCGCGCGGCGCATCCGGCGCGGCTTCTTTGCGCGAAGCATCCAGACGCCCGCGATACTGCAATTCCATATCCGCGTTGAAACCGAAAAAATCCGGCGTGCATACCGCACCGTAGTCCTTGGCGATCTGCTGCGTCTCGTCCCACACGTAGGGGAAGGGGTAAGCGTACTGCCGCGCGGTGAGTTCCATGTTTTCGAACGAGTCTTCGGCATAATCGGCGGGATCGTTGGACATGACGGCAATGCTGTTGATGCCGTGCTGTTGCAGCTCGCGCACATCGCGGATGATGCGCTCGCGTATGGATTTGACGTAAGGGCAATGGTTGCAGATGAACATCACCAGCAGACCGTTCTTGCCGCGCGCACTCTCCAGAGTATGGCGCTTGCCGTCCACTCCCAACAGGTCGAAAGGCCGCGCCTTCCATCCAAAATCGCACAACGGCGGTTGCAAACTGACCATCAAACTCTCCTAAAACCACAAATATTTTTTGAAGCGTTATATTATCACGCCCACGCATCCACCCCGAACCCCGCCATGCCCGCACCACGCTTCTATTGCCTGCCCCCGTTGCCTTTGAGCACCAACTACGAATTGCCGACTGCCGCCGCGCATCATGCCAGCCGCGTGTTGCGGCTGCGTGTCGGCGATGCGGTGCAGATATTCGACGGTATCGGCAACGCGCTGGATGCCACCATCAACGGGATCAGCGGCAAGCACGTGATGCTGGGCAACCTG
Organism: Gallionellaceae bacterium; assembly: GCA_004297065.1. GTDB lineage: Bacteria > Pseudomonadota > Gammaproteobacteria > Burkholderiales > Gallionellaceae > PALSA-1006. The sequence continues at coordinate 2,583 of SCUU01000043.1, read as the reverse complement.
CAAACTTGCATGGTGCAGCCGGAATCCGGCTTGCGCATCGTGCTGGCGCAGGCCATGTGCAGCAGCGACAAGATGGACTGGATCGTGCAGAAGGCCACCGAGCTCGGTGTGAACGAGATATTGCCGGTGCAGGCCCAGCGCAGCGTGGCGAAACTCTCCGGTACCCGCGCCGAGAAGCGCACCGAACACTGGCGCAGCGTCGTCATCTCCGCCTGCGAACAATGCGGCCGCAACGACCTGCCGCAGATACACGCCCCGCAAGAGCTCGACGCATGGCTGCTATCCATGCGCACCACCCCCGGCAGCAAATTCATCCTGCTACCCGGCGGCGCCACCCAACTGCAGGCGCAGCCCAAACCCCAGGGCAGCGCCACGCTGGTCATCGGCCCCGAAGGCGGCTTCACCGCCGACGAAGCCAACGTCGCCCAACAGATGGGCTTCACCCCCGTCCTGCTCGGCCCGCGCGTGTTGCGCACCGAGACCGCCGCCATCGCCGGTATCAGCGCGTTGCAGACGCTGTGGGGCGACTTCAACTAACCTCGAAAGGAAACGACCATGCCCTACGTGAACATCCGCATCGCCGGAACATTGAGCCGCGAACAGAAAGCCCGGATCGCCGCCGAAATCACCGACACGCTGGAGCGCATCGCACATAAGCCGGCGTCATATACCTACATCGCGTTCGACGAACTCCAGGACGAGAACTGGGCGATTGCGGGGAAGTTGCTGGACGAAGAATAATCCGCAAATTATCCCAACCTTTTTCAACAAGCCCAACGTGGCGTCCTCATGCGTGACTACCGGCCCATAAACGGGCGGCTTTTCTGTTGGAGTGGATTGCCGATGATTGCAACTCATCGACCAGTGGCGTTGTAGCACCTTTCGGCAATTATGGATAGGGACAGTCATCCGTTACCGCCATGCTTAACGCCCGGCAACTGCATTTGTCTCCGTGTTGGTTTTGCATGTTTTACGCGCCTCGCCATAAACCAGAAGGCGGCGGGTGCGATTCAAACTGATGTGGAAGCATCCCTGATGGCTCATTAGAGAAATCGCCGGTCAGCCAATAGCGGCATTGCCCTTGATGGAACAACTGATGGAACAACCAGCCATCCCACTAGGCAACCACAAGACGGTTGCCTAGTGGTTGCTTATAAGCCGGCAAGTCGCTGCTTACGTGGGAGCGGTCTCCTGACCGCGATTCGACGAATACCTCCCAAGCTGTCGCGACCGGGAGGTCGCTCCCACCGGTGCCGGGACGTACAAAGGCATCGCGGCCTATCCGCGAGAGTCGGTCGGCGCAAGCCTCTTATTCCCCCACATCAGTTTGAATCCCACCCGAGGGTGGCAATGGGCGGTTCATTGCCACCTTCCAGGCTCTGGATAACTCAGTGCTTATCTTTCGTATGGTCATGCTTGTTTTTGTGCTCATGCTTTTCCGCGGCGGCAACGGGCTCAGATGCGGGAATGCCAGTTTTTTCTTGCGAATGGCTGTGCTTCTTAACCGGTTTCTTTGCTGCGGCCTTCTCGGTTTTTACAGCTTCGGTTTTTGGCTCTTCATTGGCAAAAGCGCTGGTCGCAGCAAACGCGGCCAGCATGGTGGCAAGTAAAATCGGTTTCAGGTTCATTTTGTTTCTCCTAATGGTTAATTGATAAAACATGTATTGCGCTTGAAACAGATTTATTTTCCGAACACTCCCTTTCGTTTTGTATTGATGTCCTGCACCATCGCGCTAATCCTTGTGCGGCGGCGTTCCCGGCGCATGGGTATGTCCAGCCTCTGCGCCGTTCGCAGTGCCCTCATGGCTATGGGTATGACCGTCCTCATGAGGCACAGCTGCACCTTGCACAGGCATCTCGCCATGGTCTTCACCGTGCTCATGGGTATGACCCGGCCCCTCCGATTTGGGCATGGACATCACGCCCAGCCCGTGCCGGTAAACCAGTTCTGCCCCGTGCCATGCCGTGCTGGCAACCAGCGCCCATGCCAAGATTACAGCACCTGCAACAGGCCATGTGGGTCTGCCATCCGCTTTGTGGGTCCAGGCATCCCAGCCCGCTAAAACGGTCAGTGCCAGCAAGGTTGCCAAAGCCCAGGAACGGTGCAGCAGCATCGCGGCATGGCCGACTTCATCGTGGTTTACAGTATTGGAAGCCAGCCAACCAAACAGTGCGGTCGGCAAAGCTGCCAGCGCGCCCAGCCACAGGGTGGAATGGGCGAGCACGGCACAATGGGCGGCCCAGCGCGGCAACTTGCGCAGCAGAATCGCTGCAAGGTGGAAAAATGCCGACAGGGATATCAATGCTACCGGGAAATGCACGAACAACGGATGCCAGTTCGGGATCACTTCGATCATGTTTGCCCCCTCTGTTTATCCCAGATTGTCCATTAGAACCTACCCCCTGATGGAACTACTAGCCATTCGACTAAGCCCGCAAGCGGGCAAGTCGCTGGTTATCCCAACCTCCCCTTGCACCCGCAAGGGGTACGCCGGTGGGTATCCCGCTGCTTCGCAGCGACCCTTCCGCAGTCAGGGGAGGAGCCGAACCTGCTCTCCCCCTGATTTGTTCCCCCCTGACAAG